>NZ_JAFBCR010000001.1:643991-965986 GCF_016907795.1 Kocuria palustris | reverse complement strand
ACGGCACCGAGCAGGTGGCCCGCATGTCGGTGCGCGAGCGCTCGCGGCTGCGCCCGCAGCAGCTCGAGCGCAGCGGCTGGAACCACCTCACGCTGTGGACCATCGAGGTCTTCACCCAGCCCGACGCCGTGGCCGGCCTGATCTGCCGCTACCTGGGGCTGCCGGCTGATACCGGCACCACCGGCGTGGACGGGGCCGGGACGACGGGCCGATCGTGAGCCCGCAGGAGCCTCGGCGGCGCCCGCCGCGCGGCACGCGCCGAGCGGTCGGCGGCAGCCCGGCACCCGGGCCGGATGCCGGATCCGGCGGCGCTGAGCAGCGCCCTGCAGCCTCGGATCGAGCGCACGAGCCGACCCCCGAGACCCTGGACGAGGTCCCGGACGACGCCCAGCGCGACGACTGGCTCAGCGCCCAGCGGCCTCCGCACTGGGGCTGAGCGCCTCAGCATCCGCGGGCGCGGCCACGAGCACCGGCACGAGCTCGCCCTCCGGGGCAGCCGCCAGACGCTCGGCCGTGGCGGCATCTGCGCCCACGACCAGAAGGTCGTCCTGGCTCTCCGGCGTGGAGGCCAGCAGGCCGTCGGCAGGCTCAGCCGGATCGGCCACCCAGAGCACCGGCAGCTGCGCCGCCACTCGCGCCGAGGTCTCGGAGGCACCGGTCTGCTCGGAGCCCTCGGCCCCGTCCTCGGACGCGTCGGCGGCATCGCCGTCGGTCCGGTCATCGGCTGCGGCGCTCGGTGAAGGAGCCGGGAGATCGGCATCGGAGCGGATGAGGTCCACGTGCTGACCGGGCCGCACGTGGGTCAGTGTGGCGGAATCAGCCACGCGCAGCGTGACGGCCGTGGTGCCGGGCGGCTGCCCCGAGAGCAGATCCGGTCCGAGCACCGACGGGCCGGTCAGCGGCTGTCCCTCGACGACAGCGCTGGCCAGGGTGCGCCCCACCCATGTCTCGATCTGCTGATCCGCTCCCGGGGACTCCCCGGCCGCATCTGCGGCCAGTCCCTCGGTTGGGGTGCTGAGGGGATCCGTGCTTGGCTGCCGTGTCCCGACGGAGCTGCCCTGGTCGTCGGGGGCCGCGGTGTCCTCGGCGCCTGCTGCGGACTCGCCGGGCACCAGATCGACCGGGTAGTCGGCCACCCGGAGGTCATCGGGGGACAGGGCCGTGCCGGCGCCCAGGGAGCGGGCCGCCACCACCGTGGGCACAGTGCGCTGGGAGGCCGGGCTGATCTGCAGCACGGCGATGGCTGCGGCGATGCTCAGGAGCACAGCGGCGATCAGGCGTCGGCGTCGGGACAGGGCCGTGCGCAGCGTGATCCCCAGCGGATAGCGCGGTCGTCGTGGAGCGGAGCGGGGTCTCCTCCGCGCTGTGCCGCGGCCGCCGAGTCGTGCACGGCGGCCGGGGGAGGGGGCCGAGCCCCGTCGGATCGTCATGCCGGCACGCTAGGCGGGGCCTCGAGTCCCGTGGCGCTGCTGCTGTGCCGGTGGGGGAGCGGCGGCCCGAGAAGGCGGTCCGATGCGCGGCTGTGGAGCCTCGGAGCAGCCGCACATCGGAGGCGCAGCCGCGATCAGCGGGTCAGTCCGACGAGCTCGAGCTCGAGGAGGCGGAGCTCGAGGAGCTCGTGCCAGAGGTGCTGGACTCCGAGGATGAAGCAGAGGACGAGGAGCTGCTCGCACGGGAGTCGTTGCGGTAGAAGCCCGAGCCCTTGAAGACCACGCCCACGGAGTTGAACTGCTTGCGCAGCTCGCCGCCGCACTGCGGGCACTCGCTCAGCGGGGCGTCCGAGAAGGACTGGCGGACCTCGAGCTGGTGGCCGCAGCTCTTGCACTTGTAGGCGTAGACGGGCATGGAGGGACCTTCCGGACGACGGCGAGGCACGGTGCGTGCCGAGGGCGGGGCCGCGGCGGCCTCTGCTGAGGAGACGACGGCGGCTTCGGATCGGCCTCGATTCTATGCGCCTGTGCTCTCGGCCCTCGCCGCCGAGCCCTGCAGATCGACCAGCCCCGTCTCGGTCAGGGCGAGGTGAAGCCGGGCGTCCCAGGGCTCGCCGGGAACAGCGCCAGGAGGCAGCACCTCCCGGGCGAAGACGCAGGCCGCCGCCGGGGTCCCAGGGTCGAGCGACTGCAGGAAGGCGTCGTAGAACCCGCCGCCCATGCCCAGGCGCAGGCCCTCGGCGTCGACGGCCAGGGCGGGCACCAGGACCAGTCCGAGATCCTGCGGAGCCTCGCTGAGGGGCCCGACCGCCTCGGGCAGGCCCCCGGGCCCGGACGGGGCGAAGCCCGTGGAGTCCAGCCACGGCGTCCACAGCATCCTCCGTCCGGGCTGGGTCACAGGCAGCAGCAGGCTCCGATGGGCCATGTGCTCCCGCAGCGCCTCCGTGAGCGGGGGCTCCTCGGGCAGCGGCAGGAAGGCGAGCACGGGGCCGTCGGGATGCCGGGAGAGCAGCTGCTCGAGCCCGGTGGCAAAGCCGACGACCTGCCGGGAGCGCTCCTGCACGGAAGTCCCCGCACGGTCCGCGCGCAGACGTCGACGCAGCGCGCGCTTGCGCTCACGGACTGAGGGCACTGGCGTCTGAGGAGCGTCGGAGCCGGTCATGAGCCCCATCATGGCAGTTCATGAAGCCGACGCCTCTGTCCACACTGTGGCACCGGCCTCGATGAAATCCGATGTGCTGCTGGGCGCTGAGATGCCCCCTGGGGCGACGAGACGGCGGTGGCAGCGGGGCTGCGAAAGCGGCGGGCACAGCGCGACGGCCCACAGCCGGGAGGCCGGTCCGCGAACACGACTCGCGGGGTGATGCGACCCACAAGGATCCCGCAGGGGGTGTTCCGTTAGCCTTCGAGCATGAGCTCTGAGAACCCCAAGCGCACCGTCCGCAAGGCCGTCCTGCCCGCCGCCGGGCTGGGCACCCGCTTCCTGCCCGCCACGAAGGCCACTCCCAAGGAGATGCTGCCCGTGGTGGATCGCCCCGCGATCCAGTACGTGGTGCAGGAGGCCGTCGATGCCGGTCTGACCGATCTGCTCGTGATCACGGGCCGCTCCAAGCGCGCCCTCGAGGATCACTTCGACCGCATCCCGTCGCTGGAGGCCCAGCTCAAGGAGTCCGGCAAGGACAAGCTGCTCGAGGCCGTCGAGCACGCCTCCGAGCTCGGCGACCTGCACTACCTGCGCCAGGGCGACCCCAAGGGCCTGGGCCACGCGGTCCTGCGCGCCAAGACCCACGTGGGCGACGAGCCCTTCGCGGTGCTTCTCGGCGACGACCTCATCGACGAGAAGGAGGACCTCCTCTCCGAGATGATCGAGGTCCAGCAGCGCACCGGCGGCTCGGTCGTGGCCCTGCTCGAGGTCCCGCAGGAGAGCATCGGCGCCTACGGCTGCGCCGACGTCTCCGCGGTCGAGGGCGAGGACTACGTCCGCGTCAACGGCCTGGTCGAGAAGCCCGAGCCCGCCGAGGCGCCGTCGAACCTCGCGGTCATCGGGCGCTACGTCCTGCACCAGGGCGTCTTCGAGGTGCTCGAGCACACCGAGCCCGGCCGCGGCGACGAGATCCAGCTGACCGACGCCCTGGCCGAGCTGGCCGCCCAGGAGGGCGAGGGCGGCGGCGTGTACGGCGTGGTCTTCCGCGGCCGCCGCTACGACACCGGCGACAAGCTGTCCTACCTCAAGGCCAACGTCACCATCGCCTCGGAGCGCGAGGACCTCGGCCCGGAGCTGCGCGCGTGGCTGATCGAGTTCGCCAAGGGCCTCGAGGGCAAGGACGCCGACCAGGCGTGAGCCCGCGGGTTCAGTGGCCCGTGCGGCTGTCCTGGGGCGACCTGCGGCTGCGTCCCCTCGTCGCGCGCGATCGCGGCGAGTGGGATGCGGTGCGGTGGGAGAACCGGGAGTGGCTGGACCCGTGGGAGGCCACGAACCCAGAGCCCTCCGAGACGCTGCCGTCGTTCCGGCGCTTCGTGCGGGAGCAGGACCGGGAGGCGAGAGCGGGACGCAGCCTGCCGTGGGTCATCGCGGAGCGGCGCCCGGACGGCTCCTGGCCGATGGTCGGCCAGCTCGCCGTCTCGTCGATCACCGGCGGAGCCGCGCGCAGCGCCTCGATCGGCTACTGGGTCGACGCCACGTGCGCCGGACGCGGGATCGCGCCCATGGCGGTCGCGATGGCCGTGGACTACTGCTTCCAGCATCGCCGCCTCCACCGGGTCGAGATCAACATCCGCCCGCAGAACGCAGCGTCTCTGCGCATCGTCGAGAAGCTGGGCTTCCGCGACGAGGGGCTGCGGCGGGATTACCTGCACATCGCGGGGAGCTGGAGCGATCACCGCAGCTTCGCGCTGACGGCCCCGGAGCTCGCTGCCGGGGGCCTGGTCGAGCGCTTCACCGGCACCGGCAGGCCGATGATCGTGCAGTCCTGAAGGTGTGTCGCGCGGCGCTTCGCTGCGACGCATTCCCGGCGGAGTATGGGATCATGGGGCCGAGCACCTGAACGTGCCGCCGTTCTGCGCTGTCTTCGACCCGCAGCGGATCCGGCACCAGCCGAACAGCCTCATCACCTTGAGAATCCGAGGAGCCCGGAAGATGCCGAGCAGCGACACCCAGCCTTCAGCCGGCGTCTTCGACGGCCTGGCGATCAGGTGGGATCGCACCTCCGTGTTCCTGCTGGGCGCCGGGAGCCTCGCGCTGGCCGTCGTGCTGGGTCTTCTGACTCCCTTCACCGCCGTGACCTGGCCCTGGCCGGTCTTCCTGCTCCTGCTGGGCACGGGCAGCATCGCAACCCTCGTGTACGTCGCGGATCAGGAGCGCGCCGCTGCGCCGGCCGCCGGCACCTCCGTGCGCAGCGCCCGCAGCGCGCTCGGTGCTGAGGCTGCCGTCGAGGGCCAGCCGGAGCAGGCCGAGGCGCAGGACCGAGCGCTGTTCGACAACGAGCAGCACGTCGCCCGGGAGGCCGAGCGCCGCGAGCAGGCGGATCGCCAGGACCTGGACCTTCCTGAGGATCAGGAGTTCCTGGACGACCTGCGCTTCGAGGACGAGGAGCAGGACGCCGGCCGCAGCGTCGTCCGCTCCTCCACGGCCGCCCCGTACGTCCCGCCGCGCGCCGACCTCCAGCGCTCCGCCGCGCGTCCGGCGGGCGTGCGCACCCAGGCTGCCGGCCAGCTCGTGCCCACCCACGAGGAGCTTCGCGCCGCAGCACGTCGGGTGGCCGAGCAGTCCTCGCAGGGCCGCGGCGAGACCTGGGAGCCCGTCGCGGTGCCCAAGCCCACCTACGCCCGCGTGGCTGTGGCGCCCCGTGCGGCCGTCGAGCCCATGCAGGCTCCGGCCGCGCCCAAGACCTCCGGACGCCCGCTGCGCGAGGCCGCTCAGGTCCCGCAGCCCCAGACCGAGCGCCCCGGCGCCTCCATCGACCTCGACGACGTCCTGTCGCGGCGCCGGGCCTGAGCCGGCCTGCCAACCCGCACACCCTTCGAGAACATCGTCGGCCGCATCGCCATCGGGCGAGGCGGCCGACGACATTCCGCTCCCACCCGCAGAAGCCACAGCACCTCCACGACCTCCCGAGAGGAGATCCGGCGATGACCCCCAGCACCCAGCCCGAGATCGAGCGCAAGTACGAGGTGCCCGCAGGGGCCGAGCCGGTGTGGGATGACATGCCGCGCCTCAAGGTGGAGCCGGAGCAGGATGTCCGCTCCCTCGAGGCCACCTACTACGACACCGCCACCGGCAGCCTGGCCGCCTTCGGGCTGGCGCTGCGCCGTCGTCGCGGCGGTCCGGACGAGGGGTGGCACCTGAAGTTCCGCGCCGATGGCCTCAAGCACGAGGTCCACGTGCCGCTGCTGCGCACCGCCGACCGGCTGCCGGCGCAGATGCGCCAGCTGATCTCGGGCCTGCTGGACGATCAGCCCCTCGAGCCTCTGGCCGTGCTGCGCAACGAGCGCCAGGTGCTGCAGGTGCACGACCCGGAGCACGGCCGCGTGGCCGAGATCTGCCTGGACGACGTCCGCGGCACGGAATCCGCCACGGGCATCACCCGGGTGTGGCAGGAGTACGAGGTCGAGCTGGTCAACGGGACCCAGGCAGATCCCCAGGCCGTCTTCGACGAGATCGAGACGGTGCTGCTGGCGGCCGGGCTGCGTCCGTCCGCCTCCGCAGCCAAGATCGCGCGCACCCTGGGCGCCGAGGACGACGCCGAGGCCGTCACGGTGATCGGCCCCGACGGCGAGCAGCTGCCGGGCACCCAGCCGGAGGATTCCTCCGAGGACCGCGCCGAGAAGGCCTCCTCGAAGGGCAAGAAGGGGAAGAAGGACAAGAAGGACGGCGGGAAGAAGGGCAAGAAGGACAAGAAGGGCGGCGGCAAGAAGGCGAAGCGGGCCGGGGCGGAGCCGGAGTCCGAGCCGAGCACCGAGCAGATCGTGCGGACCGCGCTGCTCGGAGCCGTCCGACAGATCCAGTGGAAGGACTTCCTGGTGCGGATCGGGGCGGAGCCGGCCGTGCACGGCCTGCGCCGCGCGGCGCGCACCTGCGAGGCCCTGCTCATCGGGCTCGGCCCGGATCTGGCGAATCCCCAGGAAGCGGCCGAGGCAGGCCGGATCGTGCGCGAGATGAGCCAGGAGCTCTCCGCGCTGCGCGATGCCGAGGTCGTGGAGCAGCTGCTCCCGCTGCGTGCCCAGGACGCGGGGGAGGCCCTCTCCCGATCGGCTGCCGCCCAGCTGGTGACCATGGCCCGGGAGAACCGCGAGGCGCAGACCACGGCTGCGCGCCGGCGCCTGCTCTCCAGCGGGCACCAGGAGTCGCTGCGGGCCCTGGGCGGGATGCTCGATCGGGCGCGGCTCAGCGAGTCGGCTGCTGAGCGGACGCCCAAGAAGCTCGGCTCGCGCATGACCGAGCGCTGGCTGGAGACCGTCAGGCAGCTGGGGCCCACGCCCGCCGAGACAGTGGAGCTCGAGGACGTGCTGGTCCACGTCCATGCCGTGCGCCGCGCGCTGCGTCTGCTCAGCTTCGGGTCCGAGGTCTTCGAGCTCACCGCGCTGCGAGCCCGCAAGTCCCAGGTCGCGGTCCTCCCGAGCGCGGAGGGCTACCTCGAGACCTGCGGGGAGCTCATGGACTGCCGCGTGATGGATCTCTGGTACGCCTCCGCCGCTCGCGCGCTCGTGCGCAAGGGCGGCGATCGCTACGGCGTGGGCATCCTGCACGGCCGGGAGCGGGCGCGGCTCGAGGCATCGGCCGAGGACAGCGTGCTCCTCCTGGAGGACCTCTTCGGCCAGCTCGAGGGCGAGGACTGAAGCCCCTGAGCCCATGAGGCCCCGCCGGACCGTTCGCCCACAGGTGACGGCCCAGCGGGGCCTCAGTCGCGACTGCTAGCCTGGGGCCAGCCCCCATTACCGCCCTCGACTGCCCCACAGGACATATGCGGGCACAGGAAAGGACGATTGCATGAGCAATCCCATGCTCCGCGACTTCGGCGCCCAGAAGGGCGCCCGGCCCCAGCAGGGCCAGTACGAGCAGAACGGCCGGATCTACGACTACGCCGGCGGGGCCGGTCAGACGGCCAGCGCGGACAAGCTGCAGGGCATGTACGACCAGCCCACGGCAGGCCCTGCGCAGACCGGCCGCATGACTATGACCGACGTCGTCATGCGCACCGCCATGACCCTGGGCACCGTGATCGTCATGGCGGTCGTGGGCTGGTACGTGCCGGCCCTGGCCATCCCCGGCGCGATCATCGGCCTGGTGCTCGGCCTGGTCAACGCCTTCAAGCGCGAGCCCTCGCCCGTGCTGATCATGGCCTACGCCGCGGCTCAGGGAGCCTTCCTGGGCGGGTTGTCCATGATCATGGAGGCCAGCGCTTACCAGGGCATCGTGCTCCAGGCCGTCATCGGCACCCTGGGCGTGGCCGCCGTCGTGCTGGTGCTCAACCAGCTGGGCATCCTGCGCTCCAGCCCCGTGCTGACCAAGATCGTGCTGGTCGCCATGCTCGGCTACCTCGTGTTCGGCCTGGTCAACCTGGGCCTGTCGGTCTTCGCCGGCTTCAACATGCGCTCGGACGTCAGCATCCCGGGCACCGACCTGCCGCTGGGCCTGCTCATCGGTGCGATCGCCATCCTGCTGGCGTCGTACTCGCTCGTGCTCGACTACGAGAACATCCGCAACGGCATCGGCCGCGTGCCGGCAAAGTACGCCTGGTCTGCGGCCTTCGGCCTGACGGTCACGCTGATCTGGCTCTACGTCGAGATCCTGCGCATCCTGGCGCTGTTCAACAGCAACGACTGAGACAGCTCGCGCCGCGGGAGACATCCTGCGCAGCACAGGGCCCGGCCCCCACCAAGCGATCCTTCGCCGGTGGGGGCCGGGCCCTTCTCGTCGCTCGGGTCAGTCCAGGAATTCGAGCGGGGTCTGCGGCTTGGGCCCCGCAGCGGCCTCCCGCGCCTCAGCGGCCGGGACCCGGCCGACGAACAGCCAGCCCAGGATCTCTTCGCGCTCCTGCAGGCCGTAGAAGTCGTGCAGGACCTCCTGGTCGGGCGACTCGCGCGGTGCCCACTGCACGCCCCAGCCGACGCCGCACAGCGCAGCCTCCAGAACGGTGTGCGCGGCCAGTGCCTCCATGCGCTGGCGCTTGCGGGACAGCTGAGCGTCCTCGGCGGGACGGAAGACGAGGGCCAGCGCCATGCCGCCTCGCATGGCGAAGGCCAGCGAGCCGCGGAAGGCCGCCAGACGGCGCAGCTGCTTGCCCTTCAGCGGTGCGCTGCCATCGCCGACGTCCGGCAGGGAGCGCAGCCCGGAGAGCGCGGCGGCCAGCTGCGGGGCCTGCGTGCGAGTGGTGGCGATCAGGCGCCAGGGAGCGGTGTCGTCGGGCGCAGGTCGACCCGCGGCCGCCCGGACGATCTGCTCCAGCTCGGCGCGCGTGGGGGCCTCTGGGAGCAGAGTGATGGCGCGTCGACGCTGGGACAGGATTCTCAGGAACGGGGCGACCATGGAGCCATCATCCCACCTTCGGGACATTGCGCCCCTGTGCGTCGGAGAATCGGGGATGACGAGGTGAAGGCCACTGCCTGTCCTGCCTCGGTGCTGTCCCCCGGAGGTGCCATGATGAAGCCCATGACATCAACCACCGGATCCTCGCCCGATCATGAGCGCGAGCCAGATATCCAGATGCCCAGGAAGGGCGTGAGCGACGGCCAGAGCGTTCCGGCAGGCGTGCGGGTGGCCGCAGCCTGGTCCTGGCGCATCATCGTCATCATCGCCGGAATCTACGTGCTGGGGCGCCTGCTCGGGTCGGTGACCACCGTGCTGATCCCGGTGCTGCTGGCCGCCCTCGTGGCGAGTCTGATCGCCCCGCTGTCCCAGGCGCTGCGCCGCCTGCGGTTCCCGGGCATCCTGGCCTCTCTGAGCTCGATCGTGATCCTGATCCTGGTCGTCTTCGGCCTGCTGGCCCTTGCGGGGCAGCAGATCATCTCCGGCTTCAGCAAGCTCAGCGACTCGGCCATGGCCGGTGTGAACGCCCTGATCGGGCTGATCGAGGACCTCCCGATCGATGTGTCCACGGACCGGCTCAACGACCTGGTGGAGCAGGGCATGGGCTGGCTGCAGGACAACTCCGGGTCGATCCTCTCCGGGGCCGTGTCGTTCGGCTCGACGGCCGGCAACTTCGTGACCGGCTTCTTCATCATGATCTTCACCCTGATCTTCTTCCTCTCCGATGGAGAGCGGATCTGGCTGTTCATCGTGAAGCTGTTCCCCAAGCCGGCTCAGGCCGCGGTGAACGGTTCGGGCCGCAAGGCCTGGATCTCGCTGGGGCAGTACGTGCGGGTGCAGGGCTTCGTGGCGTTCATCGACGCCGTGGGCATCGGCCTGGGAGCGTTCATCCTGGGCGTTCCGCTGGCGGTGCCGCTGGCGATCCTGGTGTTCATCGGCTCGTGGATCCCGCTCGTGGGCGCTGTGGTCACCGGTGCGATCGGCGTGCTCGTGGCGCTCGTGGCCAACGGGCCGATGGCAGCCCTGGGCATGCTGGCCGTCGTCATCATCGTGCAGCAGCTCGAGGGCAACGTCCTGCAGCCGCTGATCATGGGCCAGGCGGTCTCCCTGCACCCGCTGGCGGTCTTCCTGGCCGTGGCCTCGGGATCCGTGGTCGCGGGCATCCTGGGCGCGCTGTTCGCGGTGCCGCTGCTGGCCATGGTCAACTCCGTGATCCGCTATCTCTCCAGCAGGGGATGGGAGCACGACCCGGACATCGCCTGGCAGCCCTATCTGTATCCGTGGGAGATACGCCGAAAGGCCAAGGCCAAGGAGCTCACCCGCGAGGAGGTGCTCCAGCAGTTCCGCCGCTTCAGCCGCACCCGCCGCAATGAGGAGGCCAAGTCCCGCAACAAGGAGGCCGAGAAGGACGTCACGCAGCGCGAGCGCGATCGCGCCCTCGAGGCCGCCGACCGGGTGTCCGAGGCCGAGCGCCGTCGTCACGCCCGGCAGAAGGAGCACCACGGCGCCGCCAAGGAGACCGACGTCCCGCAGCCCCGACCCACGCAGGAGGCGGGCGAGCTCGAGGAGGCGCAGGTGGCGCGCATGCCGCAGGGCCTGGGAGACGACGTCGGCCAGCCCACTCCCGGCGACCGGGTGGTCGCGGGCGTCGACGACGCCGATCCGACTCCGCCCGATCAGGGCGGCTCCGAGGATGGTCTCGATTCCGAGGCGGACGGCCGCGGAGGCTCCCACCGGGTCTGATCGGCCGGGGCCGTCGCAGCGCAGTCGCCTCCGCTGAGGACGACGCGCCTCGTCGGGAGCTCGTCGATGGGTCGCAGCGGCACCGCAGACGGTGTCGGGGCGGCCCATCGTCGCGTCCTAGGATGGATGGCGGCCCGCACCGGGGTCGAGCACGTCCATCGGGTGCCGCAGCACCCAGGTTCAGGAGGACCCCATGTCGCTGTCCGAGCTACCCGTCCAGCTCGAGGACATCGAGCGCGCCGCGCGGCTG
This sequence comes from Kocuria palustris, assembly GCF_016907795.1. NCBI lineage: Bacteria > Bacillati > Actinomycetota > Actinomycetes > Micrococcales > Micrococcaceae > Kocuria > Kocuria palustris. Next base: position 955,038 of record NZ_JAFBCR010000001.1, on the reverse strand, counting down.
CTCGACGGCGTCATCGAGCGGACTCCTGTGGCGCATTCCCGGGCGCTGTCCCGGGAGCTGGGCTCCGAGGTCTGGCTCAAGGCCGAGAACCTGCAGCGCGCCGGCTCCTTCAAGGCCCGCGGGGCCTACGTGCGGATGGCCGGGCTGTCCGATCAGGAGAAGGCCCGCGGGGTCATCGCGGCCTCGGCAGGCAATCACGCCCAGGGGGTGGCGCTGGCCGCCAGCCAGCTCGGGATCCGGGCCAGGATCTACATGCCTCGGGTGGCGGCCCTTCCCAAGATCGCCGCGACCCAGGACCACGGCGCTGAGGTCGTGCTCTTCGGCTCGACCGTGGACGAGGCGCTGAGCGAGGCCAAGCGGGTGGCCGAGGAGTCCGGCATGGTCTTCATCCACCCCTTCGACAACGCGGAGATCGTGGCCGGTCAAGGAACGCTGGGCCTCGAGATCCTCGAGCAGGTCCCGGAAGTGGACACCGTGCTCACGGGTGTGGGTGGAGGTGGGCTCCTTGCGGGTCTGGCTGTCGCCCTGAAGGCCAGAGCCGCCAACGGCGGACGCCCGGTGCGGCTGATCGGCGTGCAGGCCGAGAACGCCGCCGCCTACCCGCCCTCGCTGGCCGGGGACGCGATCGTCTCCCTGGACAGGGTCTCGACCATCGCCGACGGCATCGCCGTGGGCAAGCCCGGAGAGCTGCCCTTCGAGATCATCCGCGACCTCGTCGACGACATCGTGACGGTCTCGGAGGACCGCCTGGCCGAGGCGCTGATCTTCCTGCTCGAGCGCAACAAGCTCGTGGTCGAGCCGGCCGGTGTGGTCGGCGTGGCCGCGCTGCTCGACGGACGCCTCCAGGAGGTCCACGGAGACCTCGGCACCACGGCTGTGGTGCTTTCCGGCGGCAACATCGATCCCATGCTCATGCTCAAGGTGATCCAGCGCGGTCTGGCGGCGGCTGGGCGCTATCAGACCCTGAAGATGATGCTCGTGGACCGCCCCGGCGAGCTGACCCGCATCTCCGGGATCATCTCGAGCCTGGACGCCAATGTGACCGGCGTGGACCACACCCGCATCGGCGGCTCGCTGTCCATGGGCGATGTCTCCATCACGATCGACATGGAGACCAAGGGCCACGAGCATTCGCGCGCCGTGATCGCCGCCCTGGAGGCCGAGGGCTACGAGCCCGTCGTCGTGCACTGAGCCGAGCGCTCCCGCAGCCCGCACCCGCTGCGGGTCGGCATGAGGAAGGCGCCGTCTCCCGAACGGGAGACGGCGCCTTCGCCGTGTGCGGGGCTTCAGCCGCGGAAGGGCTTGGCCTCGAGGATCTCGACTTCGATGGACTTGCCGTTGGGGGCCTCGTAGCTCACCTTGTCGCCGGCCTTGTGGCCTGCGATGGCCGCGCCCAGCGGGGAGCGCAGGGAGTAGACCTCCAGGTCGGAGTCCCCGACGAGGTCCTCGGCGACCTCGCGGGAGCCCAGCAGGAAGGTCATCTCGTTGCCGGCGATCTTCGCCGTGACGATCATGCCGGCTTCGACGACGCCGTTGTCCTCGGCGAACTCGCCTACCGTCGCGTTCTCCAGGAGATTGGTCAGCTGCTGGATGCGGCCCTCGTTCTTGGACTGCTCCTCGCGGGCGGCGTGGTAGCCGCCGTTCTCCTTGAGGTCGCCCTCATCGCGAGCCGCCTCGATGCGGTCGACGATCTCCTGACGGTACGGCCCGGAGATGTGGTCGAGCTCCTTCTTGAGGCGGTCGTAGGCCTCCTGGGTGAGCCAGGCGCCCTCGGTCTCGGGGGTCTCGGACACGGTGCTCTTCTCTCTGTCTGCGGTGGTCTTGCCGGCACGGCACCCGACGCCGGGGCGCGGGGCCTCTGCGGTCTGCTCGGGCGGTGCCGCTGCCTGAGGGGGCTGCGCTGCGCATCGCTGGGATGCGGGCGCGGCGGAACAGGCAGGAGGATCATCTTATCGGAAAGGGGTGCGATCTTCGGCACACCGATCCACGGCGCCCGTGTCAGGCCGAGTGCGCGCGGCCGGGGCTCAGCCCAGGTTCCAGCAGCTGTCGACCCGGGCGGTGTTGGCCGGATTGGTGGTGCGGATGGCCAGGCGGTGGGCGGTCGTGCGCTCGGCCTGGGAGTCCGCGGGCAGCGTGATCTCCTCGTAGCCGACGACGGCCCAGTCCTCGTTCAGCGCCTCGACGCCGCAGCGCACCGCCCGATCGGGATCGCGGGTGACCTCGAAGTCGGCGGTCACCTGGGCCGAGGAGATGAGGTCGAAGCCCACGTCCTTGGAGCTCGGCGCTGCGGACCGGCCCTGCACGATCCACACGACGAACAGGGTGGCCACCAGCAGCGCGGCCCCGATCAGACCCCAGCGAGCACGAGCGCTCAGCCGGCGGCGGGGACGGAGGTCATAGCGCTGCTGCAGCACCGACGTCTCGCTCGCGGCTGCGGGCTCTCTCGTGTGCGGCATGCCTTCCAGTCTAGTGCCGGCCTCGGACGCCCCGGTCGGTCCGGGCACCGAGGGAAGGCCCAGCCGAGGCGCGTAGGATCGCGGGGTGTGCGTGCTGTCGGCCGGAGCCGGAAGCGCGCCGCCTGCTGAGCACGGATGCTTCGTGCTCAGCGCCCCTCATCGGAAAGGATCTCAGGACCTTGCCCTCGTACTCCGACATGCGTCTGCTGGCCGTCCACGCCCATCCCGACGACGAATCGTCGAAGGGCGCCGCCACGATGGCGCACTACCGCCGTCTGGGCGTCGACGTGATGGTCGTGACCTGCACCGGCGGCGAGTCCGGCTCGATCCTCAACTCCGCCATGGAGTCCGTGCCCCACGCCCGGCGCGACCTCGCGGGCTACCGCCGCCAGGAGATGGACCGGGCGGCCAAGGCGCTGGACATCCGCCACCGCTGGCTCGGCTACACGGACTCCGGGCTGCCCGAGGGCGATCCGCTGCCGCCGCTGCCGCCGGCGTGCTTCGCGCTGCAGCCGGTGGACCGGGCCGCCGGCCCGCTGATCCAGCTGGTCCGCGAGTTCCGCCCGCACGTGATCCTCACCTACGACGAGAACGGCGGCTATCCGCACCCGGATCACATCCAGACCCACAACGTCGCCATGCGCGCGTGGGAGAAGGCAGGGGAACCCGAGCACCTGCCGGAGCTGGGCGAGGCCTGGCAGCCGCTGAAGCTCTACTACGACCGCGCCTTCGACCTGGATCGCCTCCAGGCGCTGCACGCGGCCCTGATCGCCAAGGGCCTGGAGTCCCCGTTCGCCGAGCGCATCGCGCGTCGGCTCGAGGCCCGGGACACGGAGGGCAACGACTCCGCGCCGAACGAGCACGTCACCACGACCAAGATCCACTGCGCCGACTGCTTCCCGGTGCGCGACGAGGCCCTGCGGGCGCATGCGACCCAGGTGGCCCCGGAGTCGTGGTTCTTCGCCATGTCCCCACAGGACCAGGCCGCGGCCTGGCCGTGGGAGGACTACGTGCTCGCCGACACCCGCGTGGACGCCGAGCTGCCGGAGACCTGCGTGTTCACCGGGATCGTGGACGAGGTCCACCCGGACCCCGAGGACGCCCCCTCCTGGCAGATCTGAGGGACCCGCGCCCGCGGAGCCCCAGAACCTTCGAAGAGACGAGATCACCGCTTCCATGCTCAGCCTGCCGCTGCAGAACTACAACGATGCCACCGACCCGGGTGAGCTGCGCCCCGGCCTGGAGGCCGAGCAGGTCAGCCCCGGGCTGCTCGGCTTCCTGATCACCTTCGTGATGGTCGCCGTCGTCGTGCTGCTGATCGTCGACATGGTGCGCCGCCAGCGCCGCCTCCGCTACCGCGCCGATTACGCGCGCGCCCGCGAGGAGGCCGAGTCGGGGGCTGCGCTCCAGTCCCCGGAGGCGGCGCAGGAGGACGAGCCCGCCGGATCAGCCGCGTCCACGGACACCTCCCGCGGCGGACCTCCGGGTGCCCGCGAGCAGGACGATGCGCGCGCCGAGAGGGACGCTCCGGGCGAGCGGCCCTGAAGCCGCCCGCGCAGCAGTCGTGCCAGTGCCGCTCAGGCGGACATCGCGACGACGATCGCGCTCCAGTGGCACACGAAGCCGATCACGGTGCACGAGTGGAAGACCTCGTGGAAGCCGAAGTGCAGCGGCGCGATCGCCGGGCGCTTCAGCGCGTAGACCACCGCGCCGGCGATGTAGGCGATCCCACCCACGGACAGCAGCACGGTGGCCGCTGAGCTCACGGGCCAGAACACCGGGAGGTAGGCCACCGCGATGCAGCCCATGACGATGTACAGCGGCGTGTAGAGCCAGCGCGGGGCGCCCATCCACACCAGGCGGAAGGCGATCAGGCCCGCGGCGCAGGACCAGATGATGATCAGCAGCGCCCGCGGATCCTCGAGCAGGGCGATCGCCAGCGGCGTGTAGGTCCCCGCGATCAGCAGGGCGATGTTGCAGTGGTCGAACCGGCGCAGGAAGCCCGTGACCCGGGGGGACCAGTAGCTGCGGTGGTAGATGCCGGAGACCCCGAACAGCAGCAGCCCGGTCACGCCGAAGATCGCGCAGGCGAACCGCAGCTCCAGGCTCGGCGCCAGCAGCACCGCGATCAGGCCCAGCACGAACACGACCGGGGTGAACGCTGCATGGATCCAGCCGCGCATCAGCGGCTTGCGCTCGACCGGGGGATGCCGCTCCGAGAAGCCATGCCGTGAGAGCAGACGGGACGCGGCCACGGAGCGGGTCACGGTGGGCAGCTCGAGCCGACGGCGCCTGCGCCCGCCCGTGGCCCGGGTCTCGTCGCGGTGATTCTGCACACGGCGTCCCTGCGGCGCCTCGGCGGTGTGCGGTGACATGGAGCCTCCCGGGGACGTCACTGAGGATCTGCGCAGCGGTGCGATGCGGATCCTGTCCATGCTATGCCAACGGCCTGCGATCGAGCTGGGTGCATCGTCAGCCGAGAGAGGACGGGATGGGCGGCGCGGTGGATGCGCCGCTGCTCCAGCAGCGCCCGCGCTATCTTTGGGGCAGCGGCGTCACCGGTCCATGAGAGACCGTGCGGGGCCGGACAGGGGTGCCGGGCCGCAAGGCCCGCAGCCGAACCGCCAGATGGAGGGACTGCGTGTCCAAGACCCGCCCGCTGTACCGCCTGTACGAGCAGCGGCTCGAGGCAGGGCTGCCGCCCGAGCAGCTGCCCGGGCACGTGGGGGTGCTCGTGGACGGCAATCGGCGCTGGGCGGAGCAGTCCGGAGGCTCGACCGCAGACGGCCATCGTGCCGGGGCCGAGAAGATCATCGAGTTCCTGGGCTGGTGTCGGGATCTGGAGATTCCGCACGTCACGCTGTACGTCCTGTCCACCGAGAATCTCAAGCGCCCGGCCGAGGAGCTCGGACCGCTGCTGGAGATCATCGCCGAGCTGATGAGCTCGCTGCAGACCCGCAGCCTGTGCCAGGTCCAGGCGGTCGGCGCTCTCGAGATGCTCCCCGACGACCTCCGCGGCTCCATCCGCGAGCTGGAGCGCGCGACCGTGGGGAACGAAGGCCCTCACCTGAACATCGCGGTGGGCTACGGCGGGCGCCAGGAGATCGTCGACGCCGTGCGGGAGATCTTCGCGGGGGCGCTCGAGCGCGGCGAGGACGTGGCCGAGCTCGTCCAGCGCCTGAGCGTCGATGACATCTCCGAGCACCTCTACACGCGCGGGCAGCCGGATCCGGACCTGTTGATCCGCACCTCGGGGGAGCAGCGGCTCTCCGGCTTCCTGATGTGGCAGTCCGCCTACTCGGAGTACCACTTCTGCGAGGCCCTGTGGCCGGACTTCCGCTACGTGGACTTCCTGCGCGCGCTGCGCGACTACGCGAACCGCCATCGCCGCTTCGGCGGCTGAACAGCGCGGCCGACGCGGCCGGTCCGCGCCCGACGATCGCGGGAGCACCATGTCCCGCTCCGGTGAATCACACACGTGCAATTCATGCTGCGTTCATGCCAGCGGAGTCCGGGCACTGCGCCGCTGTGCCACGTTGGAGCCAGGCGGGCCGGAGGATGAGCCATCCGGGCGCCCCGACGGCAGGAGGATGCGGCGATGACGAGCACCACCACCCACCCCACTGGTCAGCAGGGCCCCGTGCGAGCGTCGGAGCAGGCGCCGCCGCGGCCTGAGCCGAGCGCCGAGCCCCCGCGCGCGGGAGTGCGCTGCTACGTGGTGGACACCTCGGTCCTGCTCTCGGATCCCCGGGCCGCGCTGCGCTTCGCGGAGCACGACGTGGTGCTGCCGGTCGTCGTGGTCATGGAGCTGGAGGCCAAGCGCCACGACCCTGAGCTCGGGTACTTCGCGCGCAAGGCCCTGCGGCTGCTGGACCGGCTGCGCGTGGACCATGGTGGGCTGGATCGCCCGATCCCGCTCGGCGATCACGGCGGTCGGCTGCGCATCGAGCTGAACCACATCAGCGAGACCGTGCTGCCGCTGAGCTTCCGGCTGCGCGACAACGACTCGCGCATCCTGGCCGTGGCCCGGAACCTGGCCGATGAGGGCCACGATGTCTGCGTGATCTCCAAGGACCTGCCCATGCGCGTGAAGGCCTCTGCGCTGGGCCTGGACGCCGAGGAGTACCGCGCCGAGTGGATCGGCGACGACGAGCACGAGTGGTCGGGCATGGTCGAGCTCGACGTCGACGACGAGCTCGTGAGCCGCCTCTACGCCGACGAGGACGTCCGCGTCCCCGGCTCGGAAGGGCTGCCCTCGGGCGCCGGACTGATCCTGCACTCGCACCGCGGCAGCGCCCTGGCCCGGCTGCGCCCCGACGGCGGGACCCGGGTGGTGCGCGGGGACCGCGAGGTCTTCGGGCTCAGCGGCCGCTCCGCCGAGCAGCGCATGGCGATCGACCTGCTGCTGGATCCGCAGGTCGGCATCGTCTCCCTCGGCGGGCGCGCCGGCACGGGCAAGTCGGCGCTCGCGCTGTGCGCCGGGCTCGAGGCGGTCCTGGAGCGACAGGAGCACCGCCGGATCATCGTGTTCCGCCCGCTGCACGCGGTGGGCGGCCAGGAGCTGGGCTATCTGCCCGGTTCGGAGGAGGAGAAGATGAGCCCGTGGGGCCAGGCGGTCTACGACACCCTGGGCGCGGTGGTCTCCGAGAACGCGATGGCCGAGATCAGCGCGCGCGGGCTGCTCGAGGTGCTCCCCCTGACCCATATCCGCGGCCGCTCCCTGCATGACGCCTGGGTCATCGTGGACGAGGCGCAGTCCCTGGAGAAGAACGTGCTGCTGACGGTGCTGTCTCGCATCGGGCAGAACTCGAAGGTCGTGCTCACCCACGACGTGGCCCAGCGCGACAACCTGCGCGTGGGCCGTCACGACGGGATCGCGGCGGTCGTGGAGGCGCTGAAGGGCCACTCGCTGTTCGGGCACGTGACCCTGACCCGCTCCGAGCGCTCGCCGATCGCGGCGCTGGTCACCGAGGTGCTCGAGCGCACCGAGGTCTGAGCCGACCGCCTCAGCCCCGGCCGGAGCTCGTGCCGGGGCTCAGGCGTCCTCGGCCGATGCCTGCCGGGGCCGCAGCGCGACCCAGGCTCCAGCGGCCATGGAGACGAGCAGGGGGACGGTTCCGAGCCGCTCGAGCGCAGGGGGACCGTTGAAGACCACGTCGGCCCCGCGGTCGCCCAGGTACTCGGCGGCCATGACCGACGGATTGTCGCTGAAGGCCACCAGGATCATCAGCGCCAGCACCGCGGCCGCTGCCCATTCGGCAGGCGGTGCGCTGCGCGGGCGGTCCGGGACCAGGGCGAACAGCAGCGGCAGCACCCACACCCAGTGGTGCTCCCAGGAGATCGGGGAGATCAGCAGCATCACGAGCGCGCCCAGCACGACGGCGGAGAACGGGTCGCCGGCTCGCGCCGCGCGGCGGATGCCGAGCCCTCCGAGCACGATCACGGCGACCGAGAGCAGCAGCCACAGGGGGGTGACCAGGGCATCCGGCAGACCCCACAGATGCAACATGCCGTTGAGCGACTGATTGGAGATCCGTCCGGCGTCGCCCACACGATCCGTCGAGAACAGCTGGTGCGTGAAGTAGTCGAGCACCTCGCGGGGCAGGACCACGGCCGCGCCCAGGACCGTGATCAGCACGCCGAGGAGCATGCCGATGATCGTTCGCCACCGGCCCAGCACGAGCGGGACCAGGCCCATGGCCGCCGGGGTGATCTTCAGGCCGGCGGCCAGACCGGTGAGCACGCCCGAGCCGGCGCCCCCGCTGCGTCGACGGCCGAGATCCGCGAGGATCAGCACGGCCAGGAGGACATTGATCTGCCCGAAGATGAACGTGAACCAGACGGGGTAGAGATGCCAGGCCAGACCCAGCGCCGTCGCATAGGCCAGCAGCGTGGGGACCGGGCGCAGCAGGAACCAGCCGCGCGAGATCGGGGCCAGGCGCAGCACGACTCCGACGAACACCCCGATCAGCCCCGCATTGACCGCCTTGAGCACGGACCACGCCGATTCCAGAGACATGGCCCCCAGCGGATGGAAGAGGATCGCGGCCGCGGGCGGGTAGGTGAACGGCAGTTCGATCTTCCCGGCCTCCACGAGGCTCGGGGCATAGAGGTAGTCAGTCGTCGGGTTCTGGCCGTGCAGGATCTGGGCCGCGCGCCAGTAGACCTGCATGTCCAGCCCGGGGGCCTCACGCTGGCTGTGGACCACCAGGATGAACACGGCGGTGAAGATCAGCAGCCCCGCCCACATCAGCAGGCGCTGGAGCACGGACGGGGCCGACGGGGAGGACTCGTCGGCGAGGACGGCAGAGGGCATGGGCGCGGCGCCTTCGGTGGGGAGCGGATCGTGCGGTGGAGCTTCCGGGCCTGCAGCTCTGGTCTCGGACAGGCGTGCGGGCGACTCGGAAGTTGTTCAGCCCCGCAGCCTCCACGGCAGGTGCTGGGAGACGTCGGTGAGCCGGAAGGACACGGGGGTGAACAGGTCGTCGTTGAGGTAGTCGTCGACCGCCTCGATCCGCAGCCGGTGACCGGAGCCGGCCTCGGGGCCCTCGAGCACCTCCGACGCGGTGCAGATCCCGGTCTGCTCGTCGATGCTCACGGCGGTGGGTGCGGGAGCCAGCGGATGCCCGGGCTCCACAGGACGATAGCCCACGAGCGGGCGGACGACGGCCCGGCGCACGGGGCGGCCGTCGTCATCGACGGCGCTGCGGATCTCGGTGAGGGCCGCTGGGGCCCGCTCCGCGAGGTAGAGCGGCTGCGGGGCAGGCCCTGCCAGCTCGACCGGATCGAGGACGGCCTGCCACCGGCCGCCGCCGAAGACCGGGTCCCCGTAGGCCGCCTCCGGACGGCGCTCGACCAGCCCCGAGCGGGTGTAGATGGGGCTGAGCAGTCCAGGAGGCACGAGCCAGGACTCGGGGCGAGCGGAGACGTAGAAGTCGTCGCGCGAGCCCACGAGATCCGTGGAGGTGTACAGCGCGGTGCCGTCCAGTGCCTCCACGCGCAGATCCTCCGGGCGGCGGATCCAGCAGCGCACGGGGGCGGTCTCGGGGCCCAGCCAGCTCAGGGTGAAGCGCACCGTGCCCCAGCGCCAGGGGGAGGACCGGCACAGGGCGGCGAACTCGGCCGGATCGGTGGCGGGGGCGGCGCAGGGACGACCGCTCGCAGACGGGGTCATGCAGCCATCTTAGGTCGTCGCAGCGTGGTCACTGCTGTCCACAGCTGCTCGCACGGCCTCCCTCGCAGCTGCCGCCTCGGCTAGCTTCGAGTCCATGGGGGCGATCCTGGGTGGAGTTCTGGACGGCGGGGCCGCGCAGTGGGCTGCTGCGGCTCTGCTGCTGCTCGTGCTCACCGGACTCGCCGTGGTGGGCACCTGGCTCGTGGTGGTGGACCTGCGCGAGCACCGTCTGCCCGGGGACATCGTGCGCCCGGCCTGGATCGCCGCCGCGGCGGGGCTGGCAGGGGCCGGGCTGCTGGCCGGGCAGCCCGCGCGGATCCTCGCCATGGTGATCGGGGCGGCTGCGCTGTGGGGGCTGTACTGGCTGCTGCGCCGCGGCTCGAGCGGGGCTCTGGGCGCCGGCGACGTCCGTCTGGCCGGGCTGCTCGGCACCGTGCTGGGCTTCGACTCGCTGTGGCTGCTGCTGTGGGCCACCGCGGCTGCCTTCGTGCTCGGCGGGCTGGCCGCTCTGGTGGTCGTGGTGCGCGATCGCGGCGACCTGCAGACGCGCATACCGTTCGGACCGGCCATGATCGCGGGTGCTGCCGCCGCGCTCGTCGTGGTCTGAAAGCGCCGCCCGAGCGTACAGCGCGGCCGAGGCGCTGCCTCTCGGTCGGCGCCCGGGCTGCTGTGGGACGCTGAGGTGCTGCCGCTGCGCGGGCCGTCGTCGGGCGGCCCGGCACTGATCGAAGGAGGAGTCCGTGCCCACTCCCGAGTACATCCTGTCCCTGCGCGAGAAGATCGGTCATGATCTGCTCTGGCTTCCCGGAGCGACCGCCGTGGTCCTGCACGAGGGCCGGATCCTGCTGGGGCGGCGTGCGGACAACGGGAACTGGGCGCCGATCACCGGCATCGTGGATCCTGGCGAGGAGCCCGCGGCCGCTGCCGTGCGCGAGTGCCTCGAGGAAGCCGGCGTGGTCTGCGAAGTCGAGGGCCTGGCCGGTGTGAAGGCCGGGGGAGAGGTCGTCTTCCCGAACGGCGACCGATGCCGGTTCCTGGACCACACCTTCCGGTGCCGCTACGTCAGCGGCACCGCGCGCGTGAACGACGACGAGTCCACGGAGATCGACTGGTTCGACCTGGACGACCTGCCGCCCATGCGCGAGGACCTGCTGCGACGCATCCGCTGCGCCATGGACTTCGACGGCACCACGCGGTTCTCCACGGAGCCCGGTCCCTCCCAGGACCCCACGGGCGCCCACGAGCCGCCTCGGAGCTGAGAGCAGAAGAGCCGCCCCCGCCTCCGAAGAGGACGGGGACGGCTCGCGGTCTGCCGGTCGGATCAGCGCAGCGCGTTGATGTTGCGCAGGTTGGAGCGCGCCATCGAGACGGCCTCGCCGGCTCCGCCGTTCATCACGACCCTGCTGATCGCGGTCGCGAAGCCGAAGACCTGGTCCGAGGAGATCTGCGGCGGCATGGACAGGGCATTCGGGTCGGTGATGACCTCCACGAGCGAGGGCCCCTGGTGCGCCAGCGCCTCGCGCAGGGCGGGCTCGACCTCCTTGGCCTTGACCACGCGCCGGGACTGGAAGCCCATGGCGGCTGCGACCTGGGAGTAGTCCGTGTCCGGGACGTCCACGCCGAAGTCGGGCAGCCCGTCCACGAGCTGCTCGAGCTTGACCATGCCGAGCGTCGAGTTGTTGAAGAGCACGACCGTCAGCGGCAGCCGGTAGGTGGCCGCCGTGACGAGCTCGCCCAGCAGCATGGACAGGCCACCGTCGCCGGACATGGAGATGACCTGCCGGTCCGGGTAGGCGAACTGCGCGCCGATCGCATGCGGCAGGGCGTTGGCCATGGTGCCGTGCTTGAAGGAGCCGATGATCCGGCGGGTTCCCAACGGGCGGATGTAACGGGCCTGCCACACATTGGTCATGCCGGTGTCGGCGGTGAACACCGCGTCCTGCGCGGCGACCTCGTCCAGCACGCTGGCCACGTACTCCGGATGGATCGGGGAGAGCCTCTTGACGTTGCGGGTGTAGGCGCCCACGGCATGGTTCATGATCCGGTCGTGGCGCTTGAGGGTCTTCTTGAGGAAGGACCGGCTGCGCTTGCGCTTGAGCAGCGGAAGCAGCCCCTGCACGGTGGCCAGGGTGTCGCCGTGGACGGGGTAGTCGACCTGGGTGCGGCGCCCCAGCACGGAGGCGTCGCGGTCGACCTGGATGGTCAGGGTGTCCGGCAGGAACTGGTCGTAGGGGAAGTCGGTGCCGAGCATGACCATGACATCGGCATCCTTCATGCCCTCCGCGGCCGCGCCGTAGCCGAGCAGGCCGGTCATGCCGACGTCGAACGGGTTGTCGAACTGGATCGCGTCCTTGCCGCGCAGCGAGTGCCCGATCGGAGCGCCCAGCACATCGGCGAGCTCGATCACGGCGTCGTGGGCGTCGCGGACGCCGTCGCCGACGAACAGGGCGACGTTGTCGGCCTTGTTCAGGACCCCGGCCAGCTCGACCAGGCAGTCGGTGTCCGGGACCACGCTGGCGCCCATGACCGGCTTCCACTGCGGGGTCTCGGCGGTCGCCTCAAGATCGGCGACATCGCCGGGCAGGGTCACGACGGACACGCCGTGCAGGGTCGTGGCCTTCTGGATCGCCGATCGCACCACGCGCGGGGACTGGTCGGTCGTGGAGATCATCTCCGAGTACACGGAGCACTCGTTGAACAGGCGGTCCGGGTGGGTCTCCTGGAAGAAGGACTGCCCGATCTGCGCCGAGGGGATGTGCGAGGCGATGGCCAGCACAGGCGCCCCGGTGCGCTGGGCGTCGTACAGCCCATTGATCAGGTGCAGGTTGCCGGGGCCGCAGGAACCGGCGCACACGGCCAGCTCACCGGTGAGCTGGGCGTCGGCGGCCGCGGCCATGGCCGCGCCCTCCTCATGGCGGACGTGGATCCAGTCGATCCCGCCCTGGGCGGCACCTCCGGTGCGGCGCACGGCATCGACCACGGGGTTCAGGCTGTCGCCCACGATCCCGTAGATCCGGCGGACGCCGGCCTGCTGGAGCTGGGCCACGATCTGGTCTGCGAGCTTCATATCGTCTCCTTCGGGCGCGGTCGCTTCAGGGGGCGGCCCGCGCAGAGTCTGGAATGACACCATCGTAAGCGCGCATGCGATCGACGGCCGGGTCTTCGTGAGGCGCCTGACATCAGCTGTGAGCGGACGACGACGGCCGCCCTGCGCATCGGGTGCGCAGGGCGGCCGTCGTGGGGCCGAGCGGATCAGCGCCGGAGATCGCTCACTTGTACTGCCCGATCATGGTGGTGACGTCCAGGGCGGCATCGAGCTGGTCCTCGGTGAGCTTCTCGCCGTCCACGTAGCCGAGCTCGACGGTCGCCTCGCGGACCGTGACCTTGTTGGCCACCGCGTACTTGGCGATCTTGGCGGCGGACTCGTAGCCGATCGCCTTGTTCAGCGGGGTCACGATCGAGGGGGAGGCCTCGGCCAGGAAGCGGCAGCGGTCCTCGTTGGCGGTGAGGCCGTCGATCATCTTCTCGGCCATGACCGTGGAGGTGTTGGCCAGCAGGCGGATCGACTCGAGCAGGTTGGCGGCCATCACGGGGATGCCCACGTTGAGCTCGAACGCGCCGTTGGTGGAGGACAGCGACACTGTGGTGTCATTGCCGATGACCTGGGCGCTGACCTGGATCGCGGCCTCGCAGATCACGGGGTTGACCTTGCCCGGCATGATCGACGAGCCCGGCTGCAGGTCCGGGATGGCGATCTCGCCCAGACCGGTGTTGGGACCGGAGCCCATCCAGCGCAGGTCGTTGTTGATCTTCATGTAGGAGTACGCGATGTTGCGCAGCTGCCCGGAGGCCTCGACCAGGCCGTCGCGGTTGGCCTGCGCCTCGAAGTGGTTGCGCGCCTCGGTGATCGGCAGGCCCGTCTCCTCGCCGAGCAGCTCGATCACGCGCGCCGAGAAGCCGTCCGGGGTGTTGATGCCGGTGCCCACAGCGGTGCCGCCGAGCGGGACCTCGGCCACACGCGGCAGCGAGGACTGGACGCGCTCGATGCCGTAGCGCACCTGCGCAGCGTAGCCGCCGAACTCCTGGCCCAGGGTCACCGGGGTGGCGTCCATGAGGTGGGTGCGTCCGGACTTCACGATGCCCGAGAACTCCTCGGCCTTCTTCTCCAGCGATGCGGCCAGGGTCTCCATGGCCGGGATCAGCTCGTTGCTCAGCGCGGAGGTCACGGCCACGTGCACGGAGGTGGGGAAGACGTCGTTCGAGGACTGCGAGGCGTTGACGTGGTCGTTCGGGTGCACGGTGACGTCCGCGGAGGCCAGCTCGTCCGAGGCCAGCTTGGAGAGGACCTCGTTGGTGTTCATGTTGGACGAGGTGCCGGAGCCGGTCTGGAAGACGTCGATCGGGAACTGGTCGTCGAACTCGCCGGCGGCCACGCGATCCGCGGCGCTGCGGATCGCCTCGGCGCGCTGGGCGTCCAGGACGCCGAGCTCCTGGTTGGCCTTGGCGGCGGCCTTCTTGACCTGGGCCAGCGCCCGGATGTGCTGGCGCTCCAGGGTCTTGCCCGAGATCGGGAAGTTCTGGACGGCGCGCTGGGTCTGAGCGCTGTAGAGGGCGTCCGCGGGTACGCGGACCTCGCCCATGGTGTCGTGCTCGATGCGGTATTCGGACGTGTTCTCAGTCATGGGGCCAGTCTAGAGTCCCGCCGGGCCGCTCGCAGGGCGGAGCGGCCCGGCCGCAGATCAGCCCTGGTGCTCGACGCCGCCGTGCTCGGGGACGTCCAGCCACGAGCCGTGGCCGAAGGTGAGCTCGGCGCGGCCGTGCTTCAGGCTGTAGCACATGCCCACGATCGCGACCCGGCCCATGGACACGGCGGAGGCGATCGAGCGGGACTGATCGAGGATGCGGTGGGCCACCATCTCGACGTTGGCCTCCACGATCTCGTCGACCGAGTCCCGGCCCGCGCGCTGGCTGTCGAGGACGGCCGGCATGATGCGCTCGACGAGCGAGCGCTGGAAGCCGCGCGGCATCTCGCCGCTGCGCACCGACTCGCGCGTGGCCGTGACGGCTCCGCAGCTGTCGTGGCCGAGGATCACGATCAGCGGGACGTTGAGCACCTCGACCGAGTACTCGAGAGTTCCGATCACGGCGTCGTCGATGACCTGCCCGGCGGTGCGGACCACGAAGGTGTCGCCCAGGCCCAGGTCGAAGATGATCTCTGCGGCCAGGCGGGAGTCCGAGCAGCCGAAGATCGTGGCGAACGGGTTCTGCGACTGCGTCAGGGACTCGCGCCGCGAGGCGTTCTGGTTCGGGTGCTGCGAGGTGCCCTCCACGAACCGGAGGTTGCCGGCCTGCAGCTTCTCCCAGGCCTGGCGAGGGGTCAGCTGCGCTGCGGCGGCAGCAGGCGCGGTCGCCGTCGTCGTCGGCTGCTCGGCCGACGGGGAGGCGGCCTCGAGGGTCTCCTCGACGGCAGGTGCGGGTGACGGCTGCTCGGGGGCGGTCTGCGCGTCCGTGCGCGTTGCGGCGGTCATGGGATCCTCCTGGGTTGGATGGAAGTAGGCGGGTGTGAGGGAAGGGGCGCGGCTCACGCGCTGTCGTCGGCGGCGTCCGCAACGGCCTGGGCGGCGTGGTCGAACTCGGAGTCGGGTGCGGTGCCCTGCAGGATCACCGTGGTGCCCTCGACCTCGCCGATCCAGGCGGTGCGCTGCTCGTCGTCATCGTCCTCGCCGAAGTGCACCTCCCACTCGATGCCTCCGGCCTCAACGGTGTCCGCCTGCGGCAGCGAGTCGATCTGCTCGAGGGTCCAGGTGGGGTTGGCCTGATCGGTCTGGATCAGCCCGATGAAGCCGCCGCGCGGGGTCACCCAGCCGGCGTTCCAGGAGTCCACGCCGTCGGACTGCTGGCCCTCCCAACGGGCGTAGTTGGGGCTCCAGCCCTCGCCAAGGTCGGGGACGAGGGGATCGAAGTCCGCGACGTCGGCCGCGTAGCCGGCCTCGCGCTGCACGTCGACGTCCGGGCGGTAGGTCTGGGCATCGGGGCGCGGCTGCAGGAAGAAGAAGACCAGCACGAGCGCGATGAGCACCACCATGGACAGCACCATGGCCCGTGCCGGGGCGTTGACGCGCTTGGCCTGCTTCTGCGTCAGCTGGGGGACTACCGGCGGCTCCTGGTCGGCGCCGCTGCCGCGGTCCTGGCCGGCCTGCTGCGGCTGAGCCTCCTGCGCCTCGGGCTCCGGGCCTGCTGTCCGCACGGGCCGCCCCTCGGGGGCCCGTCGGGGCGCGGGGTCGGTGGGGGCGGGGGCTGCGCCCGAGCCGGCCCTGCTGCTGTCGTCGTTCTCCGTCACGCCCCCATTGTGCCCCGCCCGCGCGGCGCCGGGCGAACCGCCCCCCGGCGATGTCGCTCGAGCCGACCCCCGGAGCCCGACGTCCGCCGCGGCCCAGCGCCGGGCCGCGGTCCGGGACCTCGGTGCGCAGGTCGTAGGTGTACTGGGCGCTGCGCCACTGGGGATCCTCGCCGATCCGCGAGGCGGAGATCACGACGGCCTCGCGCTCGTTCATCCGCAGGATCTGCGAGACGTACCGCGGCAGGTTCCCGGGTTCGCGACCGCCGGTGCGCCAGGCGCTGCCGTAGTAGTGATCGGGCTGCTTCGCCCGCCGCAGCACGGAGGCGCGGACGGGGGCGGGCAGGTGCGCCTGCCGGTCGGCCGGCCTCCTGGTCAGGGTCGCAACCTCGGCCGAGTCCTCGTCCGCGGACTTCGTCGCCGTGCTCGTCCCCGCTGCATTCGTGGGGCTCCCGGCCGACGGCGACGTCGAGTCGACGGCCACGTCTCCCACGCGCGCGGTGGCGGGCTTGCGGGCTCGGCGCTTCACGGTGCCCGCCTTGACCCATCCTCCGCTGGGCTTGAAGGTGCCGCGCGGCTGGACCTCGAGCTCCTGCCCGACTCCGAGTCCCGTGAGGATTCCTGTGCCGATCTCGCCCATGACCATGGCATTCATGGCGTCCAGCGCGGCCAGACGGGCGAAGAGCGTCAGGAACCAGAGCTCACCCTGCTTCTCCTCTCCCAGCAGAGCATGGGCTCGCCGCTGCCGGACCTGCTGCCGCCGTCCGGGACGAGGCTCCTCGGGCAGCCGTCGGCGCAGGTCCTCGGTCTGGCCCCACCAGCTCGGCCCCCGGCGGCCTCCGCTGATCTGCGCCCAGGCATCCAGTCCGGCATGTCTGCGCGGGTCGTGCTGCGAGCGATCCGGTGCAGGCTCCCCGGCCCCGATGCCCTTGACGGCGGTGTCCGGCGCAGGGGGAGCAGTCGGCGGTGCGTCATGAGGCGCGTCCTCGATGGGAGCGCCCCACCCGGGCATGCCAGGTTCGGCATCGCCACCGGTCGCGTCCGCCTCGTCGCCTGGCGGGGGCTCGGTCTCGCCCTGGTCCGGTGGTCCACAGCGATCGGATCCTGCCGCGAGGCCTGCGCGCAACCCTGCCCTCGGACGGCACGCTATGCCGAACGGCACGCTGATCTGCCCGTCGGGCTGCAGGCACCGCGAATATGTCAGGGCGGCCTGCGACGGCACGGCCCTTCCTCGCCCGGGCCGCCGCAGGTGAGCATCAGGGGCGCGGACGGTCGCGGGCCTGCACCGAAGACGTGCCCGCCCTCCTTCCAGCCCGTTTCGCGGCTACTCTGGGAGACGTATATCGATGACGACGACGTCCTACGAGTACTCGACGGTGAGGAACCCCAGTGGCAGATCAGACCACCACCCAGTCCGCCCCCGACCGCAACCTGGCGCTCGAGCTGGTCCGCGTGACCGAGGCGGCGGCGATCGCCGCAGGCCACTGGGTCGGCGCCGGTGACAAGAACAGCGCGGACGGCGCGGCTGTCGATGCCATGCGCTCGTTCCTGTCCACCGTCGACTTCAACGGCACCGTCGTGATCGGCGAGGGGGAGAAGGACGAGGCCCCCATGCTCTTCAACGGCGAGCAGGTCGGCGAGGGCACCGGCCCCGCCAGCGACATCGCCGTGGACCCGATCGACGGCACCCGTCTGACCGCCCTGGGCATGAACAACGCCCTGTCCGTGATCGCCGTCGCCGACGGCGGCGCCATGTTCGACCCCTCCGCGGTGTTCTACATGGAGAAGCTCGTGGTGGGCCCGGAGGCCGCCGACTTCGTGGATCTGCGCCTGCCGGTCAAGCAGAACCTTCACCTGGTCGCCCGCGCCAAGGGCGTGCCCGTCAACCAGCTGACCGTCTGCGTCCTGGATCGCCCGCGCCACGAGGGCCTGGTCGATGAGATCCGGGCCACCGGCGCCCGCACGCGCATGATCCTCGACGGCGACGTCGCAGGCGCGATCGCCGCCTGCCGCGCCGGCACCGGCGTGGACGTCATGATGGGCACCGGCGGGACCCCGGAGGGCATCGTGACCGCCTGCGCGATCAAGGCCACCGGCGGCGTCATCCAGGGCCGCCTGGCCCCCATCGACGACGACGAGCGCCAGCGCGCGATCGACGCCGGCCACGACCTGGACCGCGTCCTGACCACCGATGACCTGGTGACCACGGACAACTGCTTCTTCGCTGCCACCGGCATCACCGACGGCGACCTGCTGCGCGGCGTGCGCTACCGCGGCGACCGCATCTCCACCCAGTCCATCGTCATGCGCTCGCGCTCCGGCACGGTCCGAGTGGTCGAGGCCGAGCACGTGGCCGAGAAGTGGTCCAAGTACTCCCGCTGAGACCTTCCGCTCGAGGCCCCGTGAGGCTCGACACCACGGGGCCCGGACCGCTAGGTCCGGGCCCCGTGGCCTTAGACTGTGCTCGATCTCAGCCCCTGGTGTGCCGTGTCACACGAGCGCTTCAGGCACCGCCCACCCGCAGCGGCGCACCTGCGCCGCCAGGGCACGCCCATCGCCCATGCCGCTAAGGAGTCCCCCCATCGTGGCTCTGTCCGTCACCTCCTCCCAGAACCAGAAGACCTGGGATGCCACCGTCCGCGTGACCGGCGGCCATCCCCTGCAGCTGTGGGGGATCGGCGAGTCCCAGGCCGCGGCGGAGCCCGGTCTGAAGCTGGATCGGGTGGTGGTCCGCGATGAGAACGATCGGATGGTCGGCTACGGGCAGCTGCAGATCCGCCGCGAGAACGTGGGCCGCGACGGCAAGGCGCTGCTGGTGGCCGAGTGCCTCAACGTGCACTCCAACCGGGCCAGCACCATCCCCGTCCTGCTGGATGCGCTGGCCGAGCACGCCGCCGAGCAGTGGGATGCCGCCCTGTTCAGCGTCGAGCTCGACGCCCCCAGCAGCCCCGAGCTGGTGGCAGCGGTGCGCGAGCACGGCTGGCAGCGCACCGGCGAGACGCCCGAAACGGAAGCCGGACCCCGGCGCCTGCGCGTGAACCTGGGCCACAGCGAATCCGACCTGTCCTCGAGGCTGTCCCAGGCCACCCTGGACCGCTGCCGCTCCGGGCTGAGGGTCTCGGACGTCGCGGTGCGGGAGATCACGACCCGCTCCGGGGATCTGCGGGCGGCAGGGCTGCGCACGGAGCAGATCGGCCGCCTGCTGCGCGAGCTCGGCCAGGACTCGCTGCTGCTCGTGGCCACCCAGGAGCGCGAGGGGCAGGAGCCCACCGCCCTGGGCTACCTCTGGTTCGTGCACACGGTCGGGCAGGCCATGCTCTACCGGGTCGGCTTCACGCGCGCCGCCCGCGAGATGGGCATCGACGACGCTCTGCTGCTCACCGGCGCCGTCGAGCTGCAGAAGCGGGGCGTCCAGCGCCTGGACGGCGGCGATGCCGCCGATCCCGACGTCCCCACCGTGGTGCGCGAGCTCGCCGATGTGCAGCGCACGATCCTGGGCCCGTGGCGCAAGCCACTGGGCGCGGAGACCATGGTCGCTGCCGACGAGACCTCGCATGGTGCTGCGGAGGAGAAGGGCGGGAAGAAGGCCGACAAGCCGGGCAAGCGCCGTCGCGGGCTGTTCCGCTCCGCCCGGTCGCAGAAGCCCGAGCAGCCTGAGGCCGAGCCGCAGGCTCCGGCCTCGCCCGAGCCGGAGCGGACCGTGGCCATGGACGCCGATGCCGCGGCCGACCGAGCCGCCGCGGAGCGCCGCCGCGACGTCCGCCGGCAGATCAGCTCCGACCTGGGTGTCGAGGTCACCGATCAGACCCCGGCGGTGACGACCACGGGCGCTCCTGCTTCAGAGGCGGCTGGCTCGGAGGCGGGTGCGACCGGACTCGCTGCCGCCGGCGGATCCGCGGACGCGGATCGCAGCCCCCGCAACCGCAGCCCCAAGGCCGGGGGCAAGGCCGAGCGCAAGCAGGCCAAGGCCCGCAAGCGCCAGGAGGCCGAGGCCCAGTCCGAGAGGGCGGGCACCCCGGACGGGAAGCAGCCCGGCAGCCCGGCAGCGATCAGCGTGGCGGCGAGCACCGGTGCTGCGGCTGCCGAGCCTGCGACCGCGATGACCGCAGCCCGCAAGGAGGCCGAGGCAGGCTCCGCCGAGGACGCGGCCGCCGAGCCCGCGACCCAGCCGTCGCAGGACGCGCGGCAGGCCCACGAGCAGCCTGCCGAGGCGGCCACCGCCGCGGCCGTCGAGGAGGCCCCGGTGCGTCCCGTCGACGTGGACGTCCAGGCCGCCCGGCGCGAGCGCGAGTTCAAGGCCGAGCAGCGTCGCGCGGAGCGGGTCGCGCAGAAGGCGGAAGACCTCGAGGTCCAGCAGAAGCCCAAGCGCGAGCCGATCGGCAAGCGCCTGCGCCGCGAGGCCGGCGGAGCCATCCGCGACGCCATGGGGCGCTGACGGCCCCGGCCGAGCAGAGCATGACCAGAGGCCCCGAGCGCATCAGCGCTCGGGGCCTCTGTCCTGTGCCGCGTCACCGGCTCAGCGGCCGAAGCGCCCCCGCAGCCGCTCGCGGATCGATGAGGCGCACTGGGCGGCCGCGGCGGGTGCGCGCTTGAGGGACGAGGGCCCCTCCTCGCGCAGCGAGCTCAGGGCGGCGCGGCCGTCGGTGCGGGCGGCGCCGAAGCCCTCGCGCAGGGCGCGGGCGGTCGTGTACGTCGCGTAGCCGCCCTTGGAGACCGGCAGGTCCCAGGTTCCGGGGTACTCGACGGGGCTGCCGCCGAAGGCCTTCTTGAACCGGGTGAAACCGTGCCACTCGTGCTCGGGGCCGGCGTCGTCGGGGGCGGTTCCGAACAGATCGAACGTGCTCAGCCCCTTCTCCTTCGCATCCAGGATCATCCGCACGACCAGGGGGATGCCCGCGGAGAGCTTCCGGTGCTGCACATCCATGGAGGCGTGCGCGTAGGTGCGGGTGTCGTCGGAGTCGTAGACCAGGGAGGCCCCGATCGGCTCGCCCTCCAGGCGAGCGATGTAGAGCACCGCAGCTCCCTGCGGCATGAGGACCTCGGCGGCAGTGCGCAGGTAGTCGTCGTGCTGGCGGTTGAAGCCCTTGCGCTCGGCGGTCTGCTCCAGGAACCGCAGCAGCACGGAGACCGTCTCGGGCTCCGTGTGGGCGGTGAACGTCACGCCCTTCTTGGGGATGTTGCGGTGCAGGTTGCGGTTGGTGGACTTCATGTCCCTGAGGATCGCGTCCTCGTCCTGCGTGAGGTCGATCAGCTGCGTGTGCCCCGGCTGCAGGTGTCTGGGGGAGGGGCGGAAGCCGCGCCGGCGCATGGCTCGGTCCTTGGACTCGGCACCGGTCTGGATGACGGCGAAGGCCGGCTCGACCCGCACGAACCAGCAGCCATGATCCTGCGCCGCCTGGCGCAGGGAGGCCATGGCGGCCTCGAACGACTCGACGGAGTCGGCGATCGGGCCGTAGGGCGCGTAGAGGTAGCGCCCGGTGCGTCCGCCCTCGACGGTGGCCTGCCAGGACCATCCCTGTCCGGATTCTTGGAGCACGGTGTGGCCCAGGGCGCGCTGGAAGTCCGCCCACGGCTGGGTCTGCAGAATATTCGTCACGCCGCCACTGTACCGGCCGAGACCACGGGCCCGGTCCGTGCCGGCGGGCGGCTCGGACCGGGCCCGTGAGGCCTGCGGGCGGGTGGGATCAGGGCACCGAGCAGGTGCCGTTGGGCGAGAGCTCGGGCGTGTCCCCGGAGGAGCCCTGGCCGTCGTCGGTGGTCTGGGCGGGCACCGTGACGAGGCTCGCGGAGCCCAGGGGGCCCGCACCGCCGACCGCCCCGGAGGCCTGCGGATCCTCGCCCTGTGCGGACTCCAGCATCTCCTGCACATCCGCGTGGAGCTGGTCGTAGTCCGGGTAGGTGGGGAACAGCTCGTCGTAGTAGGGCGGGCCGGCCGCATAGGTCACGAACTCGTGCTCCTTGGCCTTCACCGCCAGGTCCACGAACGAGCCCAGCGACGACTGCGGTATGTCCGTCTCGACCACCTGAGTGCCGGCGGCGGCCAGCTCCTCGAACTGGGTGACGACGTTCGCGGGGTTCAGCTGATCCAGCATGGCGGCCTGGACGCAGCGCTGGCGGGCCTGGCGGTCGTAGTCCGAGGCCCCCTGGCGGGAGCGGGCGTACCAGAGGGCGTGATAGCCGTCGAGTTTCTGGACCCCGGGCTCGATGTAGCCCAGGACCTCGTTGGGCTCGCCCGTGCGGGAGTTCGTGCCGCCGCCCATCGCGACCTGGCCGCCGACGTCGATCGTGATGCCGCCCAGGGCGTCGATGAGCTGCTCGAAGCCGTGCATGTCGATCATGGCGTAGCCCTGGACCTCGATGCCCAGCACGCCGGTGGCCGCATCCTTCATGGCCTCCACACCAGGATCCTCGACGTCATCGCCGTAGATGTCCTGGTGGTTCTGCATGACGTCCGTGTAGACGGCGTTGAGCAGGCACTCGTCGCCGCAGTTGTAGCCCTCCGGGTAGATCTCGTGCATGGGCGAGTCCTCCGGGAAGGGCACGTTCTGCAGATTGCGCGGCAGCGAGATCGTGGCGGTCTGGCCGGAATCGGCGTCGATGCTCAGCACCGTCATGGAGTCGGGGCGCAGGCCCACCCGGTCCCCGCCGGCGTCGGCGCCCATGAGCAGGATGTTGTAGCGCCCGTCGACAGGGCGGAACGGCATGCCGCCGGCGAAGATCTCGCCGACGGTCCCGCGAGTGACATTGAGCAGATGCGCCGAGTAGAGCAGCCCGCCGGAGGTCGCGAACAGCAGCACGGCCAGACCGGCGCAGGCCAGGGCCCTGGGGCGGGTTTCGAGCAGGCCGGGGCGGATCAGGCGCAGCGTGTCCAGGAAGAGCAGGCCCCACCAGATTGCGGCGATCACCAGGGCGAAGGCGATGACACGGCCGGAGATGCCGTTGGTCAGCAGGAACACCAGGGGATTGCGCCACAGCAGCGCCGAGAGCAGCGTGACGATCAGCACCGCCCAGCACACGACGCTGATCGTCAGGGCGATGCGGCCCAGTCGGCGGCTGCCGGCGGCGACCTGCGCCGAGCCCGGGAGCACGAGGGTGCCCAGGATCAGCAGCCAGGCCCGCCACGTGCGCCGACCGGAGGAGACGAACGACGGATCCCGCAGAGCGCGCGCCCACGAGGCCGTGCCGTCGCGGTTGCTCAGCTGCGCGTCCGAGGAGACCTCGGCGGCGATGTCCCGGTCCTGGGGGTCATCGCGCTCGAGGTCCTCGGTCTGGGGCGCGCTATCGCGAGCCGGGCGGTTCTCCGCCGGGCGCTGATCGGCGGGATGGCTGTCCTCGGGGGCGTCGGCGGCCCATGCGTCCTCGGCCCAGTGACGGCCGGCGGGGCGGGCGGAGTCCATGGACCCGTCCGAGCGCCGCGGGTCGGCGGCCTCAGGGGCAGGGGGCTGGTCGGGAGCGCTGCTGGGGCTGCGTCTGTCGTCGGAGACGGGATCCCGGCGGGAGGCGCCCGAGGCGTCGAGGCGTCGCCGACGGGGATCGCGGGGAAGCTGAGGTCCGGTCACGGTGTCACTCGCTGGATCTGGGAGGCGGGGAAGCGGCCGGGCCCGGAGCAGCGGACCGCGGCGGCGGAGTCACTCGGCGAGACGGCGACGCAGCGCGCGTCCCTTGTCCTGAGCGGAGGCGTTGAGGTCGGCGGCGAAGGAGTTGAGGTCGCGGCGCAGCTGGCGGGCGCGGTCGTCGGTGCCGGAGGCCAGGATGCGAGCCGCCAGCAGGCCGGCGTTGCGGGCGCCTCCGATCGAGACGGTCGCCACCGGGACACCGGCGGGCATCTGCACGATGGACAGCAGCGAGTCGAGGCCGTCGAGCGTCTTCAGCGGCACGGGCACGCCGATCACCGGCAGCGGCGTGGTCGCGGCGATCATGCCGGGGAGGTGGGCTGCTCCGCCGGCACCGGCGATGATCACGCGCAGCCCGCGCATCTCGGCCGAGGAGCCGTAGTCGAGCATCTCGGAGGGCATGCGGTGCGCGGAGACCACATCGACCTCGCAGGAGATGCCGAGCTCGTCGAGGACCTGGGCGGCGGCCTCCATGACGGACCAGTCCGAGTCCGATCCCATGATGACGCCGACATCGGGAAGCGCTTGGGTCACTGCACACTCCTGGAACTCGGGCCCGAGGCGGGGCCCTGGTCTGCGGGGGTGGCGCCGAGGGGCGCCGGTTGGGGATCAGCGCACACGGTACTCGCGAACCCTGGACGGGACGTGGAGATCGACGGACGGCGCCCCTGAGGAGGCGCTGCCGTCTCGGAGAGCCGTGCCCCGGAGCTCTCAGCGGCCGTCGCGCACCACAGCCGCTGCCGCCGAGGCCAGGGCGCGGACCTCGGCGGTCACGGAGCCGTCCGCCGGGTCCTCACGCCTGGACAGGGCATTGACGTGCCCGACCTTGCGCCCAGGCTTCACGGACTTGCCGTAGAGGTGGATCTTGGCGCGCGGATGCTCGGACATCGCCTGGGTGAGGCCTGCGAACAGGTTCGGCTGCTCGCCGCCCAGGATGTTCTTCATCACGGCGACGGAGGCAAGGGGCTCGGGCGATCCCAGGGGCAGGTCCAGCACGGCGCGCAGGTGCTGCTCGAACTGCCCCGTCACGGCGCCGTCCATGGACCAGTGCCCGGAGTTGTGCGGGCGCATGGCCAGCTCGTTGACGAGCAGTCTGCCGTCGCGGGTCTGGAACAGCTCGACAGCCATCACACCGGTCACATCCAGCTGCTCCGACAGCTCCAGGGCGATGCGCTGGGCGGTCGCGATCTCGTCCGGGGCCAGGTTCGGGGCGGGGCTGATGACCTCGTCGCACACGCCGTCGACCTGGATCGACTCGACCACCGGCCAGCAGCGCTGCTCGCCGCTGCGGCGCCGTGCCACCTGGGCCGAGAGCTCACGGGCGAAGTCGACGGCCTCCTCCGCCAGCAGCGGGGACTCGGCGCGGCCGAACCATTCGGCGGCCGTGCCGGTGCGGGCCTCGTCCTGCGAGCGGACCACCAGCACGCCCTTGCCGTCGTAGCCGCCCCGCGGCGTCTTGAGGATCACGGGCCACCGGCCGTCGGCGAAGGCCACGAGGTCCTCGGCGTCCGAGACCTCGGCCCAGCGCGGGTTCGGCAGGCCCAGGCGCTCGACAGCCCGGCGCATCACGATCTTGTCCTGGGCGTGGATCAGGGCATGGGGGCGGGGCTCGACGACGACGCCGTCGGCCAGCAGGGCCTCCAGGTGGGCGTTCGGGACGTGCTCGTGATCGAAGGTCAGCGCGTCCAGGCCCTGGGCGAAGGCGCGCAGGGCCTCGAGGTCATCTCCTGGGCCCACCTGATGCGAGGCCGCGGCCGGAACGGCCCCGGCATCCTGCGACTCCGCCAGCACCCGCAGCTCGATGCCCAGCTCCGTGGCGGCCGGGCCCATCATGCGGGCGAGCTGGCCTCCGCCGACCACGCCGATCACGGGTCCGGTGGGGGCGAAGCGCCGGGAGTCGGCTGCGGGATCGGGGCTCTGGCTGCTGTCGTCGTTCATCACACTCCCAGGGTAGTCGCGGGTCGGGTCGGCTCCCCGCCCGGTTCGCAGTAGTACACTTCTGCAGGCCCTCGTTCCGTTCCGATGCGCGCGACCTGCGCAGCTGCGGGGCCGTCTCGAATCCGGAGTCCTCACGCCATGACCGTTCGCTTCAAAGCCCTCTGGGACCTGTTCATCGCGGAGCTGATGAAGTTCGGGACCGTCGGCGGGCTCGCCTTCTTGGTCAATGCGGCAGTGGTCTGGGTTCTGATGTCGACGGTCCTGCACGACGGCCACCTCAAGGCCAAGGCGATCGCCACGGTCGTGGCCACGATCTTCTCCTGGCTGGCCAACCGCTACTGGACCTTCAAGGACAAGCGACAGGCGGACACCAAGCGGGAGGCCTGGCAGTTCCTGGTCGCCAATGTGATCGGCCTGTCCATCGAGCTGTCTTGCCTGGGTGTGAGCGTCTACGTCCTGGGCCTGACCAGTGAGCTCGCCTCGTTCATCTCCGGCACGATCATCGGCACCGTCCTGGGCACCGTCTTCCGGTACCTGGCCTATCGCTTCTGGGTCTACGCCAAGCCGCTGGACAGCGAGCCGGGCTTCGCTCCCTCGACCGCCTCGGAGATGGCGGCGATCACGGGAAGCCTCCCGGTCGTGGGGCAGGACCGGGCTCGTCGCCGCACCGGCAGCACCGCCCACGGGACCCCGGGCGCCCCGGAGCCGGTCATGGGCGATGACCGGCAGGGCCCGGAGGCAGAGGCCTCGGATCTCAGCTCCAGGTGAGTCCCACGCGCTCGGCGGCCAGATCCCGCTGCAGCGCCTCATCCCGAGGACGATCGCTGAGCACTGCTGTGCCCTCAGCGGCCCAGATCGCCAGCAGTCCCGCCAGAGCATCGCGATCCCAGCCGTCGACGGCCACGTGCACCACCGGGGCGGAGCCCAGCTCGGCGGCCCGGGCCTCGGCCTGGTCCCGCAGCTCGGCGAAGCTCAGAGCCCCGTCGCTCGTCTTGAGGGCGGCATCCGCGTCTGCGGGCCGGCTGGCCCCCGACCACCGGTCGCCGTGGGAGCGGATCTCGGCGCAGTAGTCAATGTCCCCGGGCTCGAGCACCGAGTCATCCGGCAGTCGCATGGCCAGCGCCGGGTAGGCCAGGATCAGACGATCCTCGACCTCCGCCACAGCCGCTGCCGCTGATCCTTCGGGCGAGGGGAGCGCATCGGCTGCCGCGCCGGTGCGATCGAGCAGAGCGCTGAGCCGGACGTCGCCGTCCGTGGGCTCCAGCACCACGCAGGCCCCGGTGCGCCAGGCCGCTGCGGCCAGCACCAGCGTGCGCCAGTGCAGCGCGGGATCCAGGACCACGCGGTCGCCGGGCATCAGGCCCAGATCATCCACCAGGAGGTTCGCGGTCTTGGCGATCCAGTTCTCGCTCACGCGACCGGACAGCTCGACCCGGCCTCCATCGGAGCCGTACCAGACCACGGCCGGAGTGGGGCGCTGGGCCAGGCGGGTCAGCAGACCGGTGATCTCGGCATCCGGTCGGCGTGCATCGGTGCGATCGTCCATGGTGATCCTCTCGACGGGGCTTGGGCGGGGCGGTCTCGCGGGGAGGCGAAGGCAGATCCTGAGTGTGCCGCTGCGGGCATCATTCGAGGTCAGAATGGGGCTCGACGGGGCTTCAGGGGCCTGCGCGCACGAGATCCTCGCTTGACGCAGGACACTTACACACGTGTAATTAAGGCTCCGAGCAGGTGATCTCCCACTGAGGGGAGCTGATCTGCTTCCCCCGCACAGTCTTCGCCGCGATCCTACGGCTCGCGCGTCTTCGCCGCATGAGATGGCGCATGACGCCGCACGAGCCCCACGGATCCTCGCGCACCGGAAGGACCGACATGGCAGAGCCCGCACGAAGTCGCGCAGAGCTGTCCGAGCCCGCCCGCCGCCGCCGCGGCGCCCGCGCAGTGCCGCAGGACTGGTTCCTGGACCCGGTCGACGGCGATTCCGCCTCCGCGGCGCCCGCGCGGCGTCTGAGCGGGCTGTCGGATACGGAGAGCGCGGATTTCCAGGATGCCTCCGAGGTCCCCGGCTCCATCTGGCAGGCCGTGGCCGGCGTCTACGGCGTGGACGACGACGAGGGCGAGCTCACCTGGCAGACCGATGCCCTGTGCGCTCAGACCGATCCCGAGGCCTTCTTCCCGGAGAAGGGCGGCTCGACCCGCGACGCCAAGCGCGTGTGCTCCGCCTGCCCGGTGCGCGATGAGTGCCTGGACTACGCCATGGCCCACGACGAGAAGTTCGGCATCTGGGGCGGGCTCTCCGAGCGCGAGCGCCGTCGTCTGCGCCGCGCCGGGCGCTGACGCGCCCGGATGCCCGGGCGACGGATCGACCGGAGGGTAGCCTTCCTCGAATGAGCACCGCAGAAGCACCGCTGGATCGACTCTGCTCCCGGCAGAGCTGCCGTCGACCCGCGCGGACCACCCTGACGTTCGTGTACTCGGACTCGACCGCTGTCATCGGACCGCTGTCGGTGCATGCGGAGCCGCACGCGTATGACCTGTGCGTTCCGCACGCCCAGCGCATGACCCCTCCGCGCGGCTGGGAGATCGTCCGCCTCGAGGGCATCCCCGACTCCCAGGACGAGGAGGCGCCCGCGGCTCAGCGCGGTGACCTCGTGGCGGATTCCGCGCCGCTGGCGCCGCTGAGCACGCTGCCCGGTGCCGCACGGACCCACGCGCCTGCCGCGGACGCCGGATCGCAGACGCAGAGTCCGCAGGCCGATGACGAGGACGCCGCCGGGGATGATGCCCCGGGGAACCCCTTCGGCTCCGCCTCCAAGGGGTGGGGCCGCAGGCGTCGTTCCCGGCTGAGGGCCGTGAGCTCCTCGGGGCACCAGGAGCCGGCCGAGGAGTCCGTCGAGCACGGCGGCGAGGCATCGTCCTCCGCGCCGGAGGAAGCCCCGGTCGCTGCGATTCCCGAGCACCCGAGCGTGTCGGGCGGGCGCGCGGCTGGGCTGCGCGCCGTCTCCGATCCCGTGCAGGACCGGGAGCCCGTCCAGGGCATCGACGATCCGGGCGAGGAGGGCTCCCTCCACGGCGAGGACGGCGCCTTCGACTCCCTGACGGATGAGATCTTCGCCAGCCACAGCACGGTGTACGTGCCCGCACGCCGAGCAGCGCGCCCCCAGCCCGAGGGGATGCGCCGCCCGCACCTGCGCCGCGGGCGCTCCTGAGCCCGACTCGGGGCCTGACCTGCCCCTACAATGGCCCACGGCGCCCCTCGATGAGGTCGCCTCGACCATGGTCCCCCCAGCCGAAGGCCTCCGCACATGACCAGCGCTCCTGGCTCCGATCCGTCGTCTCGACCCGCAGAAGGCTCGTCCCCTGACGGGACCTCCGAGTCGGATCTCCCCGCATCCGGCTCCACCAGCCGTCCGAGCACGGGACGGCTCCCATGGGTGCAGGATTCCGCTGCTCAGGAGTCGATCGAGCGCGCCCGCCACCGCGGGCGAGGGATCTCCGAGCTCTCCCCGGACCTGCTCGAGATCCTGCGCTGCCCGCTGACCCGCGGTCGGCTGCTGCCCCTCGACGAGCATCACCTCATGAGCGAGCTTCCGCACCTGGAGGGGATCCACCCCGTCTACGAGATCACCGACGGCATCCCGCATCTGCTGCCCGCTCAGGCGATGGCGGACCGAGGGCCCCGGTGAGCCGGTCGCGTCCGGCTCGCCCCCAGCAGCCGCTGACCTCCGGAGCGCAGTGGGCCCACCTGGGCCCGGCGGTCTCCGCGCAGAGCAGTTCCGAGCAGCTGGCCTCCTCCGGGTGGCCTGACGCTTCACGCGCGGCGGACGGCTCGACGAGCGGGCCCGTCGAGCCCTGGAGCGATGCTGGTCGGCAGAACGTCTCCCCGCACTCCGCCGAGCAGCCCCGCACACATGATCGATCGGAGCCGGAGTCTCCGGGCCTCGGCAGCACGGCGCATGCGCCCGAGGCCCGTTCGGGCGGCTCCCGTCGAGCGGAGGAGCAGGGCGGGCGACTGGGCGCACTGGGGGTGCTGACCCGCGTGCTCGTGGCACTGGCGGTGCCGCTGTCGCTGCTGGTGGTGAGCATCCGCCTGGTGGCCACGCCGCTGTTCCTGTGGATCGAGTACCACCGCCCGGGCTTCCCCGAGGATCCCTACGGGTTCCAGGCCGAGGACCGCATGATCCTGGGCTCCCACGGCATGGACTACGTCCTCAACTGGGCCCCGGGGCCGTTCCTGGGGGAGGTGCGCACCTCGTCCGGGCGGCCATGGTTCACGCCGGAGGAGGTCTCCCACATGACCGACGTGAAGTGGGTCCTGCAGATCGGCCTGTGGGCGGGGGCCGTGGTCGTCCTGGCGGCACTCGTGCTGGGCCTGCTGCGCCGCCGCGACCGCGACGGCCTGCTCACCTCCGTGGCCGTGGGCGGCTGGCTGACCGTGATCGCCGCCGCAGCTCTGGCGGTGGGGGCGGCACTGGGCTGGCAGCAGTTCTTCGCGGGGTTCCACTCCCTGTTCTTCTCCGATGGCACCTGGACGTTCTCGAACGCCGACACCCTGATCCGGCTCTACCCCACGCAGTTCTGGATGGACGCGGCGGGGACGATCGCCGTGATCACCGTGTGCGGCTCGGTGCTGGCCGCAGTCCTGGCGCAGCGGGCCCGTTCGGGTCGGCCCGGGCGTCGTCGGGCTTGATCCAGCAGACCCGGCAGACGAGGAGTCCCGCAGGAGCGCACAGCGCACCTGCGGGGCTCCGTCCTCCTCCGCTCAGATCCAATTGTCGAACCACATGCGGGCCCGCCAGTGGTCGTAGGGCAGGACCTGGGCGCTCCACAGGGGCCAGAAGAACACGGCCAGAGCCAGCACCGCGCACAGCCACAGGCCCACCACGATCCAGCCGATCCGCGCCGGCCACGGCCGTGTGTGCGGCCCCGGCAGCAGCAGCCCGGCCACTCCGGCCAGGACGAGGACCAGGAACGGCAGGTAGGGCAGGGCGTAGAAGAAGAACTTGGTGCGCTCCGGGTACATCAGCCACGGCAGCCACCCGACCGCGATCAGGCTCAGCAGGCTCGCCATGCGCCAGTCGCGGCGCACCGCCACGACCACGACGGCCACGACGAGAGCGATGAGGCCCGCCCACCAGATCCCGGGGTTGCCCTGGTTGAAGATCTGCTGCGAGCACTTGGCGGCCTCGCAGCCGGACTGGCCCTGGCCCAGGGACTCGTAGAAGTACGACGTCGGCCGGCCCAGGAACATCCAGTCCCACGGCTGGGACATGTAGGTGTGCTCGGAGGAGAGCCCCTGATGGAAGTCGTAGGCGGAGACGTGGTACTCCCACAGCGAGCGCAGCGGGGCCGGAAGCCACTGCGGGCCGTCGTCGGGGTGCTCGGCGGCCCACTGCCTGCGGTAGCCGCCGGTGGAGCGGAACCAGCCCGTCCAGGTGGCCAGGTACACCGCCAGCGCCACGGGGATCATGGACAGGAAGGCCGGGATGCCGTCGCGCAGCAGCCCCGACGGCAGCCAGAGCCTCACACCAGCGGCGCGCCGTGCCGTGAGGTCCCAGATCACCGTGAGCAGGCCCAGGGCGGCCACGAAGTAGAGGGCGTTCCACTTCACGGCCACGGCGAGCCCGCAGGAGACGCCGGCGGCGATCCGCCACCAGCGCACGCCGAGCCCGAGGCCCCAGCGGACGCTCCGGGCGCTCATCCGTCGGGCCAGGCGCTTTCGGGCGTCCTGGCGGTCGAGCAGCAGCAGCACGAAGGCCAGCAGGACGAACAGCGCCAGGAAGATATCCAGCAGGGCCAGGCGCGAATGGGCGATGTGCAGCCCGTCGACGGACAGCGCCAGCCCGGCGATGGCCGAGACGATGGGGGAGCGGAACAGCAGGGCGGCGGCGATCACCACCAGCACGATCATCAGCGTCCCCGCCACGGCGGAGGAGAAGCGCCAGCCGAAGGCATCGCCGGCGCCGAAGAGACGCATGCCCAGCCCGATCAGGATCTTGCCCAGCGGCGGATGCACCGCATAGGAGGGCGCCTCCAGCGGCTCGGGAGGGGTTCCGGCGGCGAAGCCGGCATCGGCGTCGTCGGGCCACTCGCGCTCGTAGCCCGAGAGCATGATCGCCCAGGAGTCCTTGACGTAGTAGGTCTCGTCGAAGGCGATGTCCTGCGGCTGTCCCAGGTGCCAGAAGCGCAGGAAGGCCCCCAGCAGGATGCTCAGCAGCGGCAGCAGCCACAGCCGGGACAGGCTCAGCGGCGTGCGCGGCAGAAGCCGTTCACGCAGCTCGGCCTCCGTGGGCGCGGACCGGCGCGGAGTCCAGGCGGCCGAGTCGAGGACGGCCATCGAGGTCGTGGGAGGACGGGCCGGCGGCGGCGCTGAGTGCGAGGGGGACACGGAGATCATGCTAGGGGAAGCGAATGCCCGTGAGCCCCGGGATCTACAGTGGTCCGGTGAGCACCGATCGCAACGCCCCCGCTGACCGCCACGACTCCGCTCGGATCGCGGGGCTGCCCCAGGGCGGCTGCCTGGTCCTGGCCGCCACCCCGATCGGCAACCTGGGCGATGCCTCCGACCGGCTGAAGGCCGCCCTGTCCATCGCCGACGTCGTCGCTGCGGAGGACACGCGCCGCACCCGTCGTCTGGCCTCGGGACTGGGGATCGAGATCACGGGACGGCTGGTGGCTCATCACGAGCACAACGAGGAGTCCAGCTCCCAGCAGCTGCTCGACGAGGTGCGCAGCGGCTCGATGGTCGTGGTGGTCTCCGACGCAGGCATGCCGACCGTCTCCGATCCCGGCTACCGGGTCGCGGCCGCCGCCGCTGCCCAGGACCTGCCGGTCACGTCGCTGCCGGGTCCGTCGGCCGTGCTCACGGCGCTCGCGGTCTCGGGGCTGCCCAGTGACCGCTTCGCCTTCGAGGGCTTCCTGCCGCGCAAGCCCGGGGCCCGTTCCGCGCATCTGGCGGAGCTGGCCGGGGAGAAGCGCACGATGGTCTTCTATGAGGCCCCGCACCGGATCGCGGCGATGATCGAGGCGATGGCCGAGGCCTTCGGCCCGGAGCGTCCTGCGGCCATCGCCCGCGAGCTGACCAAGGTCTACGAGGAGGTCCTGCGCGGGAGCCTGGGCGAGCTGCACGAGCGGATCCGCGAGGACGGTCTGCGCGGGGAGATCGTCGTGGTGGTCCAGGGAGCTCCGGCAGCCGAGCCTGAGGAGGCTGCGGATCTGGTGGGACTGGTGGAGCAGGAGGTCGCACGCGGGACCCGGCTCAAGGACGCCGCCGGTCAGATCGCCGCCGCGCACGGAGTCTCGAGGCGGGATCTCTACGAGGCGGTGCTCGCCGCTCGGTCCTGACGCGCACCGCCATCACTCGCCGCCCGGAGCCCTCGGAGATGACCGGGCCATCGGACCGGTGGGTGCGCTGTGGGGCCGATAGGCGTCGGGGCGGCGGGCTAGCCTGGACGGGATGAGAACCTCCCGCCTGAACCAGACGCTGTGGCCGGATCCCGCCCAGCGCCCCGCGACCGTCCCCGGGCAGACCCCGGAGGCCTACCGGCCCGAGCACTACGAGCTGCCCGAGGACGAGGCCTCGGGGCCGGGCACGCGTCGCCGGGGCGAGTCGGCGGAGTCCGGGCACAAGCGCGACCTGAGCTTCCCCGAGGCCCCCGAGCCGCTGCCCGTGCCCATCGTGGACAACCACACGCACATCGACATCCAGGACGGCCGGGTGCACATCGGCATCCCGGATGCCCTGGACGTCGCCGAGGACCTCGGCATCCGGGGGATCGTGCAGGTCGGCTGCGACCTCCCGTCGTCGCGCTGGGCGGTGGAGGCCGCCGAAGCGGACGAGCGGATCCTGGCCGCCGTGGCGATCCACCCCAACGACGCTCCCGGGCTGGCGCAGAAGGGCGAGCTCCAGGACGCCCTGTCGGTGCTGGACGAGCTCGCCGGGCATGAGCGCACGCGGGCCATCGGAGAGACCGGGCTGGACTACTTCCGCACCGGCAAGGACCACCACGAGCTGCAGCACGAGTCCTTCCGCGAGCACATCCGCCTGGCCAAGGAGCACGGGCTGGCCATGCAGATCCACGACCGCGACGCCCACGACGACGTCGTGCGGATCCTGCTCGAGGAGGGCGCCCCGGAGCGCACGGTCTTCCACTGCTTCTCCGGCGATGCCGAGCTGGCCCGGATCTGCAACGAGCACGGCTGGTACATGTCCTTCGCGGGCACGGTGACCTTCAAGAACTCCCACGGTGTCCAGGCGGGGCTGCGGGAAGCTCGGCCCGAGCTGGTCATGGTCGAGACCGACGCCCCGTTCCTCACCCCGCACCCCTACCGCGGTCGGCCGAACGCGTCGTACCTGGCGGTGCAGACGGCGCGCTGGATCGCCGAGCATCTCGAGACGCCCCTCGAGCAGCTGTGCGAGCGGGTGGATCGCACCTCGCGCGAGGTCTACGGCGAGCACTGAGCCGCTCGGCCGATAGCATGTCGGACGTGCAGAGCCCTGATGCCCCGGAACCCGCCGTCCTCCCGCTGCTCGGCCCCGCCGAGATCCGGGAGCTGGCCGAGGCCGCCGGCATCCGCCCCACCAAGACCCTGGGGCAGAACTTCGTGATCGACCCGAACACGATCCGCCGGATCGTCGCCGCCGCGCGGCTGGACGCCGGCCACGACGACGGCCCCGTCGACACCGTCCTGGAGGTCGGCCCGGGTCTCGGCTCGCTGACGCTAGGGCTGCTGGATGCCGCGCAGCACGTGGTCGCGGTGGAGATCGATCCGCCCCTGGCCGAGCGGCTGCCGCACACCGTCGCCCGCTTCCGCCCGGAGTCCGTCGAGCGCCTCGAGGTCGTGCTGGCCGATGCCCTGCAGGTCGACTCTCTGCCGCGGCAGCCGCAGGCGCTCGTGGCCAACCTGCCGTACAACGTGGCCGTGCCGGTCCTGCTGAACCTGCTCGCCCGCTTCCCCTCGATCCGCCAGGGGCTGGTTATGGTCCAGGACGAGGTCGCCGACCGCCTGGCGGCCCGCCCCGGCTCCAAGGTCTACGGGGTCCCCTCGGTCAAGGCGTCCTGGCACGCCGAGGTGGTCAAGGCCGGGGTGATCGGCACCCAGGTCTTCTGGCCGGCGCCGCGGATCAGCTCGGGGCTGGTGCGCTTCCGCCGCCGCGCCGAGCCGCTGGCGCGCATCGGTGCAGCCGAGGCCCTGGGCCTGACCGGAGCGGCGGGGGAGGCCGCCGAGCGCGACGCCGTCTTCGCCGTGGTGGATGCCGCCTTCGCCCAGCGCCGCAAGACCCTGCGCGCCGCGCTGTCGGGATGGGCAGGATCCGGAGCGCTCGCCGAGGAGATCCTGGTCGAGGCGGGGATCGCCCCGTCCGAGCGCGGCGAGAAGCTCGACGTGCTGGGCTTCGCGCGCATCGCCGCAGCCGGTGCCGCCCGCGGCATCATCGGCGGGCCGCGCAGCTCGAAGGAGTCGCTGTGAGCGTCCCGGTCCAGGCCACGGCCCCAGGCAAGGTCAATCTCTGCTTCCGGGTGGGCCCGCCGCGCGCCGACGGCTATCACCCGGTGGCCAGCCTGTACGCCGCCGTGGATCAGCTCGAGACCGTGCAGCTCGAGCTGGACCCTCAGCGCCCTGCCGGGGCGGTGGACTGCCAGCTGCAGGTGGTCGCAGGCTCCCTGGTGGCTCAGCAGGAGGCCGTCGGCGCGTTCGATCGCGGTCTCGTGCCGCTGGATGAGCGCAATCTGGCGGTGCGCGCGGCACAGGCCGTGCTGGCCGAGGCGCCCGCCCTGTCCGGCGGGCTCGTGCTGCGCATCGCCAAGGCCGTGCCGGTGGCCGGCGGCATGGGCGGCGGCTCCGCCGATGCCGCGGCGGCGCTGAGCGCGGCCGCGCGGCTCGTCGAGCGCGAGACCGGCCACGCGATCGCCCACGACCGGCTACTGGAGATCGGGGCGGGCCTGGGCGCCGACGTCCCGTTCGCCATGACGGGGGGAGCGGCCGTCGGAACCGGCACCGGCACCGAGCTGCGCGCCGTGCCGGTGCGCGCTCCGTGGCACGGGGTGCTGGTGGCCGATACCGGTGCGCTGTCCACGCCGGAGGTCTTTGCGACGCTGGACCTCATGCGCGCCGACGGCGTCCTGCCGGTGCCTGCCCCGTCCGAACTCGAGGTGCCCGCGCAGCTGCTGCGCGCCCTGGCCGAGGGGGAACCGGCCGCGGGGGCC
Source organism: Kocuria palustris (assembly GCF_016907795.1). Taxonomy (NCBI): domain Bacteria; kingdom Bacillati; phylum Actinomycetota; class Actinomycetes; order Micrococcales; family Micrococcaceae; genus Kocuria; species Kocuria palustris. Next base: position 919,315 of record NZ_JAFBCR010000001.1, on the reverse strand, counting down.
GAAGCCGTGGCCAACGACCTGCAGGGCCCTGCGCTGCAGATGTCCCCGCAGCTGCAGCATCGCCTCGTCGAGCTCGAGCAGCTGGGTGCCCGGGCCATGGTCTCCGGATCCGGGCCCACCCTCGTCGCGCTGCCCCGGGATCCCGGCGCTGACCGGGGTGCTGGGGCCTCGAGCGCGCTGGCCGGTCAGCTGCGCGAGCGCGGCCTGTGCTCGGTGGCCTGCGCCATCGGCTGAGCACGGGCTCTGCGCCGGCGGCAGATGCCTGCAGGCGCATGCGTCCGCGCCACTGCGGGGGACAGCCGGGCGAGCCTGGTGCTCTCGGGTGCGACCGGGGGCGCATCATGGCAGATCGGCCGGACTGCGCGCGGGGGCGAGCAGTCGACAGCTTCAGGGGGATGCATGGCACGCAGCACCACGGCCGCCGCGGCGGCGGACAGCGGGACGACGGAGGGATCCACGGCCGGGCCGGGGCGGCAGCGGTGGATCGATACGGTCAAGGGGACCGCGATCGTGCTGGTGGTGCTCGGGCATGCCTACGGGCTGCAGCAGGACTACGGCTGGGAGGCCCACTGGCTGTGGAATGACCTCAACATCCTGCTCGGTCTGTGGCGCATGCCGGTGTTCATGCTCGTGGCGGGCTTCTTCGTCGTGCGCTCGCTCGAGAAGTACGGCACGCAGTACTGGCGCCGACGCCCGCTGAACATGCTGTGGCTGTTCGCGGTGTGGACGGTCGTGTTCGCTGCGGTGTACCCGCTGATCGGCGCCGTCACCCCCGGGCTGAGCCCCGGTGAGAAGCTCGGGGAGTGGCTCCACGAGACGCTGAGCTTCGACTCCTACCTCTGGTTCCTGATGGCCCTGGCGGTCTACTACAGCCTGCAGGCCGTGGTGGGGCCCCGCCCTCGCCTTGCCGTGGTCCTGGTGGCGCTGGTGCTCTACGTGATCTTCGTGCCGGGGCTGCTGGACAAGGTCTCCTGGGGCAGCAACGAGGTCCCCAAGCACTGGCTGTTCTTCCTGGCCGGGGCCTGGGGCAGCACCGCCATTCGCGCTCGCGTGCCCAGGATCTCGCCGTGGCAGGGCCTCGGCTGGTGCGCCGCCTTCGCGGTCTCGCTGCTGCTGTGGATGCCCACGCGCGACGTCCCCGTCCTGGAGCACTTCACGGCCGCCGTGCCCCCGCTGCTGGGCATTCCCGCCGGACTGTGGCTGCTGCATCTTCTCGACGGCCGCCGCGGCATGGGCTGGGCGCGTCGGACCGGGGCGCAGAGCCTGCCGATCTACGTGCTGCACCCGCTGATCCTGCAGCTGGTGCTCGGTGCGATGATGCGCGTGAGCTGGCCTGAGCCTGTGTCCACGCTGATGCTCTGGGCGGGCCCTGTCGTGCTGACGACGGCGACCGTCGTCCTGGCCCTGGTCATCCACCGGGCCACCGTCTCGGTGCCGCTGTTGTGGGCACTGCCGCAGCCGGCCGATCCGCCGGTCTCGCGCGGTCGCCACGCGGTCTGAGGCGGCTCAGACCTCCTGCGCGGCGCGCAGCGCCTGCCGGGACTGCTGCAGGCGCCGCGCCGCGGCCTCCTGACCTCCCCGACGGGCGGCCGAGGAGACCAGGGAGAGCAGGACGCCGCTGACGCGCACGCGCAGGGACGCGGGATCCACGATGCCGTCGAAGGTCTCGAGCACCGGCGCGATCGACGGCGCGGAGAGGGGAGCGCGGTCGTCCCGGGGGTCGCCCAGCTGCGCGCAGCGGTGCGCCAGATAGCAGGCCAGGTCATCGTCCAGCCGACCCGGACCCACGGAATCGAGATCCAGCAGGCCCGTGATCGGCCCCAGGGACGGCTCCAGCACTCGGGGCCCCACCATGACGTTGCCGGCGTGGAAGTCACCGTGGCTCGGGACCAGGTCAGCGTCCTCGCAAGCGCACCGCGCGGCATCCACCGCCTCCGCGTGGGCGAGCACCTCCTCGGCCGATCCCGGCAGGGAGGCCGCAGCTGAGCGCGCGTAGTCCAGGACGCGATCCGTCCACGACGGACGCCGGGCCAGGTCCATGACCGAGCACGGAAGCCGGTCCAGCAGGGCGAGCAGATGCTCCGCCTGCAGCGGCGATTCCGGGTGGTCGTGTCGCTTCCGCGAGGCGGGGTGCCCCGGAACGTGCGCCAGCAGCACGCCGCCGTCGCCGGAGACCGCCAGGGGCTGGGGCACCGGGACGCCCGCCTCCCAGAGGCTGAGGTGGCGCTGCACGAGCTCGTGCTGACGGGCAGGCCGCACGACCTTGAGCCAAGCGGCGGGGTCGTTGAGTCCGTCGGCGTCCAGGCGCAGCACGGCGCGCCGGGTGGGGCGATAGGACAGCGGCGCCGGAGACAGCGCCTCTGGATCCGGCAGGCCCAGTCCCAGGCTCGGATCCAGCAGAGATGTGGAGCTGCGAAGCCCCGGCAGCCAGGGGTCCTCGGGCCACAGCCACCCGATCAGGGCGCAGCCTTCGGCCTCCACCGCGACGGGGCCGGGGTCGCCCCAGGAGGAGTCCGAGCCCGACTTCGGCAGCGCCGGCATGGCCCCGGTCGACAGGCACGCGACGACCTCGTCGGGCTCCTGCGAGGGCAGCCTGCCGGGCCATGAGCTCCCGTCCGGAGGGTCGTGGCGCAGCCGCAGCGCGTAGACGCCGGTGACTCCGGCCCCCGGCCGGTGATGCAGCCCGATCCGCCGCCACGGCCTGGCCTCTGCGCTCGTGGACAGCCGACGCCGCCCGAGCGCCAGTCCGTGGGCGGCCAGCACGGAGTCCAGGGCCCGACGCAGACCGGAGCCGCGCAGCACCTCGACGGCCGCCAGCTCCGCGGCGACGCCGTCGGCGGGTGGGGCAGGGACCACGTCGTCTCCCCTCGGGATCTCAAGCCGGCGGCATCCTCACCGCGCGATGTCCCCGACGATAGCCCGAGGGATGTGCAGGAGCCCGCAGCCGTCGGGGATCGCTCAGCGGATGACCAGGCAGGTGGTCGTCGCGTGGGCGATGAGACGGCCGTTCTCGTCGTGCACTCGGCCTTCAGCCGTGGCGGTGCGCCCGCCCACGTGGATCGTGGTGCCCTCGGCGCGCAGCCGCATGCCCTTCAGGGAGGCGGCGCGAATGTAGTTCACTTTCAGCTCGAGCGTGGTGTAGCTCACGCCGGCCTCCAGTTCGCTGTGCACCGCGCAGCCCATCACCGAGTCCAGCAGGGTCGCCGCGATCCCGCCGTGGACGGTGCCCAGCGGGTTCGCGAAGTCCGGCTGGGAGGTCACGGACATCACCACGCGGCCCGCCTCGACCTCATCGAAGCTCATCCCGAGCAGCCGGCGGATCGACGGGACGGCGTCGGAATCGTGGTCCTTGAGCCAGCGCAGGGTCTCCAGGCCGGTCATTGCGGACCAGTCCGGGCCCTGTGCCTCTGCGGCGACCTGTGCGGCACCGGTCGTCTCGGCGGGTTCTCCCGTGGTCATGATCCGTTCCTCTCGTCGTGGGGCCGCGTCAGCCCTCCAGCTGCTCGGAGAGCTCGAGCCAGCGCATCTCGAGCTCGTCGATCTCGTCCTTGGCCGCGTTCATGCGGGCGGTGATCTCGCCCAGGCCCTCGAAGTCGGTCTGGTCGTGATCGGCCAGCTCCTGCTCCCGGTCCGCCACCGTCTCGCGCAGCTTGGACAGCTTGCGCTCGATCGACCCGACCTCCTTCTGCATGGCCCGGGACTCGGCCCCGGACAGCGAGGAGCCCTGCGAGCCGGAGGAGGCGGCCATGGGGTTCGACTCGGAGGTCTGCAGGGCGGAGCCGTCGGCCAGGCGCAGGTACTCGTCCACGCCGCCGGGCAGGTGCCGGAGGCGGCCGTCCAGCACGGCGTACTGCTGATCGGTGACGCGCTCGAGGAGGTAGCGGTCGTGGGAGACGACCAGCAGGGTGCCGGGCCAGGTGTCCAGCAGGTCCTCCATGGCCGCGAGCATGTCCGTGTCGAGGTCGTTGGAGGGCTCATCCAGCACCAGGACGTTGGGCTCCTCGAGCAGGATCAGCAGCAGCTGCAGGCGCCGCTTCTGCCCGCCGGAGAGATCCTTCACGGGCGTGGCCAGGTGCTCGTTGGTGAAGCCCAGCCGCTCGAGCAGTTGCCCGGGCGTCATCTCCTTGCCGCCGGTCACGTAGGAGCTCCGGTAGCGCCCGACCACATCCGAGACGCGGTCCTCGGCGACCTCCTCGAGCTCGCGCAGCTGCTGGGTCAGCACGGCCAGCTTCACGGTCTTGCCCCGCGTGACGGTTCCGGAGGTGGGCTGGACGTCGCCGGTGACGAGTCCCAGAAGAGTGGACTTGCCGGCGCCGTTGCGGCCCAGGATGCCGGTGCGCTCGCCGGGGGCGATCAGCCACGTCACGTCCTTGAGCACCGTGTGCTCGCCGGCCTCCCGGTGGCCGGTCTCCTCGTCGTCGTGGGCCCCGGTGTAGGTGACCCAGGCATCCTCGATGTCGACCACGCGCTTGCCCAGCCGCGAGACGGCCATCCGCGACAGCTCCACGGTGTCGCGCGGCGGCGGGACATCGGAGATCAGCTCGTTGGCCGCCTCGATGCGGAACTTGGGCTTGGAGGTTCGGGCAGGGGCGCCGCGGCGCAGCCAGGCCAGCTCCTTCTTCATGAGGTTCTGCCGCTTGGCCTCGGTCACAGCGGCTTGTCGGTCGCGCTCGACGCGCTGCAGGACGTAGGCCGCATAGCCGCCCTCGAAGGGATCGACGATCCGGTCGTGGACCTCCCAGGTGGCGGTGGAGACCTCGTCCAGGAACCAGCGGTCGTGGGTGACCACCACGAGCCCGCCCTGGGACTTGGGCCACCGCGAGTTCAGATGCCGGGCCAGCCAGGTGATGCCGTCGACGTCGAGGTGGTTGGTGGGCTCGTCCAGGAACAGCACATCCCACTCCTGGGCCAGCAGCGCGGCCAGGGCGGTGCGGCGGCGCTGGCCGCCGGAGAGCTCGCCCACCGGCGCGTCCCAGTCCAGATCGGCCACGAGCCCGCCGATGACGTCGCGCACCTTGGGATCGCCGGCCCATTCGTGCTCGGGACGATCCCCGACGACGGCCTGACCGACTGTCAGCGACGGATCCAGGACGTCCGCCTGGTCGAGCATCCCGATCCGGGTCCCGGAGCGCGAGGTCACGCGTCCCTGATCAGGGTCGATCCGTCCTGCGAGGACCTTCATGAGGGTCGATTTGCCGTCGCCGTTGCGCCCGACGATGCCGATGCGGTCGCCGGCGTCGATGCCGACCGTCACGCCCTCCAGGACCGTGCGGGTGGGAAAGGACAGGTGCAGGTTCTCCCCGCCGAGTAGATGAGCCATGATCCGCTCAGCCTATCGGCCGCGGCGGACGCCGGAGGGCCCGCGGCATCACCAGGAGCCTGAGTGCCGACTGGTAGTGTGGGCCAGCACGCGCGGTGCCCGCGGCAGCCGCGAGAGAAGCGGTCCCGCACCTGCCGCGCCACGGTGCGATCCGCCTTGGTGTAATTGGCAGCACCCCGGCCTTTGGAGCCGTGGAGTCTAGGTTCGAACCCTAGAGGCGGAACCGACGGGACGCGGCAGCCCACCGACTCGTCCCGCCCCCTCGACATCCCATCCCAGAGGAGCACGACAGTCGTGAGCACAACGGAATCCGCCGGGGCGATGGTGCCGCCGGCCGCAGTGATCGTCCTGGCCGCGGGCAAGGGCACGCGGATGAAGTCCAAGACTCCCAAGATCCTGCACGAGATCTGCGGGCGCTCCATGGTCGAGCACTCCTTGGCGGCGGCGCGCTCGCTGGACCCGCAGCGCCTGGCCGTCGTGGTCCGACACGACCGGGACCGCGTGGCCCAGCACGTCCTGGCCTTCGACCCGGAGGCGATCATCGCCGATCAGTCCGAGGTCCCGGGCACCGGCTCCGCCGTGCTGGCCGGACTCGAGGCCCTGGACGCCCAGCACCGGGTCGAGGGCACCGTGGTGGTCACCTACGGCGACGTCCCCCTGCTGACCCCGGACACGCTGGCCGATCTGGTGCGCACCCACCAGGACAACGGCAGCGCGGTCACGGTGCTCACCGCCCAGCACCCCGAGCCCGGCAAGTACGGGCGCATCCTGCGCGATGCCGACGGCTCCTTCGCCGATATCCGCGAGTTCAAGGACGCGACCGAGGCCGAGCGCGCGGTCGCCGAGATCAACTCGGGGATCTTCGCCTTCGACGCCGACGTCCTGCGGGACTCGCTCGCCGCGGTCACCACGGACAACGCCCAGGGCGAGATGTACCTGACCGACGTCCCCCGCATCGCCCGCGAGGCCGGCGGCCGCGTGGACGCCGCGCTCATGGAGGACTACATGGAGCTGGAGGGTGCCAACGACCGTGCGGCGCTGGCCGAGCTCGGCCGGCACCTCAACCAGGTCACGGTGCGCCGCCACCTGCTCAATGGCGTGACCGTCGTGGACCCGGCGAGCACCTGGATCGACGTCGAGGTCGCGATCGGGCAGGACGCCACGATCCTGCCGAACACGCAGCTGCACGGCGTCACCTCGATCGGCGAGGACGCAGTCGTGGGCCCGGACACCACCCTGGACGACGTCCAGGTCGGCCGCGGGGCCGAGGTCGTGCGCACGCACGGCTCGGACTCCCGGATCGGCGCCGGCGCCTCGGTGGGCCCGTTCGCCTACCTGCGCCCGGCCACGGAGCTGGGTGCCGACGGCAAGATCGGCACGTTCGTGGAGACCAAGAACTCCACGATCGGCGAGGGCTCCAAGGTCCCGCACCTGTCCTATGTGGGCGATGCCACCATCGGCGCCGGCTCCAACATCGGCGCCGCCTCCGTGTTCGTGAACTACGACGGCGTGAACAAGCACCGCACCACGATCGGCGATCACGTCCGCATGGGCTCGGACAACATGTACGTGGCCCCCGTGACGGTCGGCGACGGCGCCTACTCGGGTGCGTCCACCACCGTGCGCAAGGACGTACCGGCAGGGGCCCTGGCGCTGACCGAGGGCCGTGCTGTGATCGTGGAGGGCTGGGTCGAGCAGCACCGCGCCGGCACCGCAGCCGCGGAGGCCTCGGCACGGGCCCGCACGGGTTCAGCTGAGTCTGGTACAACCGAAGGCACGTCCGCGGGGCAGACCGCGGACGGCACCGCGTCGGCCCGTGAGGCCGGAGAAAGCGAGTCACGATGACCGGGATCCTCAACAACGGATCGAGCCGCCTCGTCCTGCTCTCGGGCCGGGCGCACCTCCCGCTGGCTGAGGACGTCGCGCGCGAGCTCGGCACGGAGCTCGTGCCGACCGACGCCTACGACTTCGCCAACGGCGAGACCTACGTGCGCTTCAGCGAGTCCGTGCGCGGCGCCGACGCCTTCCTGATCCAGTCCCACCCGGCGCCGATCAACCACTGGATCATGGAGCAGCTGCTCATGCTGGACTCGCTCAAGCGGGCCTCGGCGAACTCGATCACCGTGGTCTCGCCCTTCTACCCGTACGCCCGCCAGGACAAGAAGCACCAGGGCCGCGAGCCCATCTCCGCTCGCCTGATCTCGGATCTGTACAAGACGGCGGGCGCCGACCGCCTGATGTCCGTGGACCTGCACACCGCCCAGATCCAGGGCTTCTTCGACGGCCCCGTCGACCACCTCATGGCCATCCCGATCCTGGCCGATCACGTGCGCACGCTCGTGGACGACGTCGACAACGTCACCGTGGTCTCCCCGGACACCGGGCGCGTGCGCGTGGCCGAGCAGTGGGCCGAGCGCATGGGCGGCTCGCCGCTGGCCTTCGTGCACAAGACCCGCGACATCACCGTCCCCAACCAGGCGGTCTCCAAGGAGGTCGTCGGCCAGGTCGCCGGACGGACCTGTGTGCTGATCGACGACATGATCGACACCGCCGGCACGATCGCCGGCGCGGTGAAGGTCCTGAAGGCCGCAGGAGCCAAGGACGTCATCATCGCCGCGACCCACGCGGTGTTCTCGGACCCGGCGGTCGAGCGCCTGGAGAGCTGCGGCGCCCGCAAGGTCGTGGTCACCGACACCCTGCCCGTCCCGCCGGAGCACCGCTTCGAGGGCCTCGAGGTCCTCTCGATCGCCCCTCTGCTGGCTCGGGCCATCCAGGAGGTCTTCGAGGACGGCTCGGTCACCAGCCTGTTCAACGGCCGCTCCTGACACCCGGCTGCCGCCGATCCTGAGATCGCCGCGGCGGACAGACGACGACGCCCTCGCTTTCGCACGGAAGCGAGGGCGTCGTGCTGTGCCGGACCCGGAAGGCGGGTCAGGACGAGTAGCGCTGCAGGAACGCGGCCATGGCGTCGCGGTGGGTCTGATCCAGCGGGCGGAAGGTGCCGTCGTTCCAGCCGGTGGTGATGCCCTGGGCGCTCATCCAGTGGATCTCCTTGTAGAAGGCCGAGCCGGGGCGCACGTCCTTGAACGACGAAGAAGCAGGCGCGGTGTAGGCCGGCGATCCCGACATGCGGTAGAGCAGCGCTGCGGTGGCGTTGCGGTCGATGTCGTTCAGCGGGCGGAAGGTGCCGTCGGACCAGCCGGTGAGCAGGCCCTTCGAGCGTGCCCAGGTGATCTCCTTGTAGAAGGCCGAGGACGGGGACACATCCTTATAGGGGGAGACCTTGGGCGGAGTGTAGGCGGGCGAGCCGGCCATGCGGTAGGCGACCGCGGCCATGGCGTCGCGGTTGATGTTCTGGGTCGGGCGGAAGGTGCCGTCGGACCAGCCGGTGAGCAGGCCCTTCGACTTGGCCCAGCTGATCTCGGAGGCGAAAGGATGGTCGCCCGGCACATCGGCGAAGGGCCCGGCAGGGACGGTCTTGCGGGTCGCCTGAGGCTTCACGGCGGAGCTGGTGGTGGGCTTGGCCGTCGTCGTGGATGAGGTGACCGACGAGCGGGCGTCGGAGGGGCCGTAGCCCGAGGCATAGCCGTAGCCGTCGACGACCGAGACGATCCGCCAGGGCTGCCCGGTGCGAGCAAGGTTCCCGTCGGCGATCGTGACGCCGATGCCGATCACGTCGATCTTGGGGGAGAGCAGCACCTTGTTGTGATCAGGGGAGTTCTTCCACCAGGTGACGAGGGCCTTGGGGTTGATCGAGTACTCGAGGGCCGTGATCTCGTTCATGGCGTCCACGCCGGCGCCGCGTCGGGGATCGGAGACGAAGTTCAGGGAGTGGCTGACGTACTCGGCACGCACCACTCGATCGGACTCGTCCTGGGCGATGCCGGTGATCGTGGAGGAGTAGCGCACGGGCTTGAGGCCGCGAGCCGTCCGGTAGGCATTGATCTCGCTGAGGATCTGCTGCCGGTAGCCGTCCTTCTGGGACGAGGCCACGCTGACGATGTCCTGGGAGGCGGCCTGGGCGGGTGCGGGCCCGAGCATCACGGGCAGGGCAGTGAGGGCCGCGGCGGCCAGCGCTGCGCCGGCGAGTCGATGGCGAACGGAACGGGTCATGGGTCACTTCCCTTGCTGGCACGGACAATGTGCCGTCTGAGCGGTTGCATCTGGTCCCGGACGCAGGAGCGCGTCCGGGCGGTGCTGCGTCCGTGACGGGGAAGAGCCTCGGGGCAGAGCGTCGGGGCTCGCAGTCGCGCGCGGGTGACGGCTGCGAGCCGGGCGGGAGCGGCTGCGGCAGGGGGTCCTGCCGCAGCCGCGATGGTCAGCGGGTCCTGACGGCGCCCGAGCGCCGGGCGGGCGGGCACCGTCAGGGGTCAGTTGGCGAAGCGGTAGAGGAAGGCGGCCATGGCGTCGCGGTGGGTCTGGTCCAGGGGTCGGAAGGTGCCGTCGTTCCAGCCGGTGGTGATGCCCTGGGCGTTCATCCAGTGGATCTCCTTGTAGAAGGCGGATCCGGCGGGGACGTCCTTGAAGGAGGTGGTCCGCGGTGCGGTGTAGGACGGGGAGCCGGCCATGCGGTAGAGCAGCGCTGCGGTGGCGTTGCGGTCGATGTCGTTCAGGGGGCGGAAGGTGCCGTCGGACCAGCCGGTGAGCAGGCCTTCGGAGCGGGCCCAGGTGATCTCCTTGTAGAAGGCCGAGGACGGGGACACATCCTTGTAGGGGGAGACGCGCGGCGGGGTGTAGGCGGGGGAGCCTGCCATGCGGTAGGCCACGGCGGCCATGGCGTTGCGGTCGATGTTCTCGGTGGGGCGGTAGGTGCCGTCCGACCAGCCGTTGAGGTACTTCTTGTTCTTGGCCCAGGTGATCTCGGTGGCGAACTGATTGCTGGCCGAGACATCGCGGAACGGGCCGGCGGTCGTGGGCGCCGTCGTCGGGGCCTTGCCGCCGATCGGGCGATAGTTCGGGTTGATGGCCAGGTCGCGCAGCTTGGCGGCGCTGCCGCCGAACACGTTCGAGTCGCCGGAGAACGGGCCGGTCTCGGAGTACTGCCAGATGTCGTAGGTGCTCCAGCCGTTGGGCATGACTCCGGGGGAGCCGGTCCAGCGCGCGATCATCAGCGGGTGGTCGTTGAACCGAGCGGTGTTGCCGGTGCAGGTGGCCCACCAGTCGGTCGTCGAGTAGATCGCGGGCAGACGGCCCGTGCGCTTCTCGTAGCGGTTCGAGAAGCTCTCGATCCAGTTGACCATCTCCGACTGGGAGAGATTGAAGCAGATGTTGCCGTAGGCCGGGTACGGGTTGTACTCGATGTCCAGCAGGCCGGGCAGCGTGCGGCCGTCGGCGGACCAGCCGCCGCCGTTGTCCACGAAGTAGTCCGCCTGCGCAGCACCGGTGGAGGTGCGGGTCGGCACGGCGAAGTGGTAGGCGCCGCGGGTCATCCCGGCCTGATAGGAGCCGATGTACTGGCTGCCGAAGGCGGACGAGGTGTAGGTGGTGCCCTCGGTCGCCTTGACATAGGCGAAGCGGGCGCCCATGGAGTACTCCCGCGTCCAGTTCACCGACGGCTGCCATCCCGAGACATCCATGCCCTGGATGCCGGAGGGCTGCCAGGCGCTGCCGAGCACGCTCAGCGACATGGCGCCGATGGGACCCGAGGTGGACGACGCGGAGGCGGTGTCCTCGGGATCGGGAAGGTCCCCGCCCTCGATCTCCTCCATGGTCTCCTCGGAGTCCTCCGAGAGGTGCTTGGCCTCCTCGACCGTCTTCTGGTACTGGCCCATGGTGGCACCGGGAGTGTCATCGCCGGTGCTCGGAGCGGACTGCGGCAGCTCGGGGGCGTCGTAGGAGGCCACGGCCTCGTCGTCGTAGGAGACGACCTCGCCGTCGACCAGGGGCAGCTCGCCCGCCGGGGCGCCCGCTTCGGTGGTGCCGGTGGCGGGGGACTCCTCGGCGTGGGACGGGACGGCGGTGAGAAGGGAGGTGATGGTCAGAGCCGTCAGGGACAGCACGGAGCAGGTCGCGGTGTGGCGGGGGGAGGGAGACACGCGGGGCCTATCTGTTCGGGGGGGGGAGGGGGGGGTCAGCACCGCGACGCACCCGGGCGCGCGGACGCCCCAAAGCATAAGCGAGTCTCGGGTTATTTATCAGGTCGTTATCAGCAATTTCTGGGGAATCACGATACAGAACTGTATCGCTACTGATCGCACGTATCTGCGCAGATCACGAACAGATCAATAACAGGTTGGGGGACAGCCGCGCGATGCCGCGGCAGACGCCTCGAGGCCGCGCCACCGGTACCGGCGGCGCGGCCTCGAGGAGGTCGCCGGAGCGGGATCGGAGCCGGCGGCCAGTGCCGCCGAGCTCACGGCGTCCGCGCTGGGCTGAGACTCAGTAGGCGCCTTCGTGGGCGAAGACGGCCTTCACGGTGCGCAGGAGGATCAGCAGGTCCTCGAGCACCGACCAGTTCTCGACGTAGTAGAGGTCCAGGCGCACTGCCTGCTCCCAGTCGAGGTCCGAGCGTCCCGAGACCTGCCACAGGCCCGTGATGCCGGGCTTGACCCGCAGACGGCGGTGCACGTACGAGTCGTACTTGCTGACCTCGGAGTCCAGCGGGGGACGGGGTCCCACGAGCGACATGTCTCCGCGCAGGACGTTGAGGAACTGGGGCAGCTCGTCGAGGCTGTAGCGGCGCAGCACCTTGCCGGGGCCGGTCACGCGGGGATCGTCCTTCATCTTGAACAGGACGTCGCCGCCGGATTCGTTCTCCGCCAGCAGGGCCGCCTTGCGCTCCTCGGCATCCGTGTACATGGACCGGAACTTGAGCATCTTGAAGTGCGTCCCGTCCAGGCCCACGCGCTGCTGGCGGAACAGGACGGGGCCGCGGTCGTGGGCCTTCACCGCCAGGGCCACGACCAGCATGATCGGCGAGAACGCGATCAGCGCTGCCAGCGCACCCACGATGTCGACCAGGCGCTTGAGGATCCGCCGCGAGCGGGTCATGCGCGGGGTGGCCACGTGGATGAGGGGCAGGCCGGCGACCTGCTGCGTGTGGATGCGCGGACCCGCGATGTCCGTGAGCCCGGTGTTGAGCACGAGTCGCACGTGGGCATCGGCGAGGTACCAGGAGAGGTGGCGGATCTCGGCCGAGGTCAGCGGCGAGCTGTTGGTCAGCACCAGCGTCTGGATGCGGTGGCGGCGCACGGCCTCCAGGATTCCGGAGACCGAGGGGGTCTGGTCGGGGGCCAGCGCATTGGGGATCTCGATCTCCTCGAGATTCGAGGGCATCTGCTTGCGGGTGGTGGGGGTGTAGACCGCCACCGGGTCCAGCCCGGACTCGACGTGCGCGCGCAGCGACTCGGCGGTCTCGAGGGCACCGCGACGACGGCCCACGATCATGGTGGGCGCCATGGCCTCGCCCGCGCGACGGCGGCGGATCAGCTGGGAGCGCAGCATCACGCGGCCCAGGATCAGCAGCGCCGCACCGGCCGGCAGGGCCACGAGCACGTAGCCGCGCGCCACGGGCAGCGCCAGGGCGTAGGAGACGATCGCCACGGCGCTGAAGACCATCAGGGTCGCGGTGAGGACCTGCCGGGACTCCTCCATGCCGCTGCCGATCAGACGCACGGCTCGGGTGCCGCGCAGATCCAGCGCGCACCACCACAGCAGGCCGATGATCAGGCCCACTACGAGGTAGTGGATGCCGAACCGGCCGATGATCAGCTCGGCCTGGGCATCGGGGAGGCTGAAGCGGGCCACCTGGGCCAGCACGAGCGTGACCACGATGGCCAGGGCGTCCACGACCCGCATGCGGGTGACGTATCCGGTGCGCCACTGCTGCTCCGTGGCGGTCGGCAGCGGGCGGGACGGGGCATCCGGGGTGGGGATGATGCGGATGGGGCCGGTGGTCGGCTCCCCGCCGCTGCCGTCGGGCCGGCGGGGCAGAGGGGCAGGGTTGCGGCGCGCAGACCCCTTGTGCGCCGTGGTGGCCGCGGGGCCTGAGCCCGCGCCCTGCGACGGGTGCGCGCCGCGCTGCGAGCGGTACTCCCGGGCGGTCGTGCGACGATCGGTCTGCGGCGACGTGCCGAGCGATCTGTTCATGGATGATTCCTCCCCCTGGTGGAATGCGCCGAGGCGATCGCGCCTGGTCCCTGATCGGCGCCGCGGCACTGCCGCGGGTGCGTCGCGCGATGACGGCGCCGTCGATGAGGGCCACGCGCTGCTAGGGGCGTCCCGATGCTTTCCTGCGATGCTGATGCGGGTCAGCGCCCGCGACCTGCTCGGAATCCGCCGTCCCCACGGCTGATCTAGAGCGGGAGCGCGAGCATCCCACGCGCCCATCCTACGAGTCCCGAGCCCGATATGGGTGTTCCCTGCTGTGGTCTCTTGGTCGGGGCGTCGGGCGAGCCGGGGACAGCTCGACCAGTGTGACATGGGGCGATGTCCGCATTCCGGGGTCGTGAGCGCAGGCTGGTATGCTGTGCGGGCTGCCGAGGCGAGGGGAGCGCGCGGGTGAGATCCCGCGGACTCCCGTGATCGACGAGGCTGGTACCTGCTCTTCCAGCGCATCCGGAGCTCGAGGCTCGCGGATCCCGCGCACGGGATGATCCGATCGGATGCCTCGCGTCCGAGTCCGGAAATCCGTGGAGGCTGAAGGTCCCGGTCGCTCGCCGATCGGCACCGATGAACCACCACGAGAACCCGTTGCATCAGGAGGAGCCACCATGGCTGATACCACCAAGGTCCCCGGCGAGGTCCGCACCGACTTCGGCAAGGGCTACGCCCGCCGCATCCGCCAGGCCGACAAGATCCCCGCCGTCATCTACGGCGCCGGTCACGATCCCATCCACGTGTCCCTTCCGGGCCACGACATGATGCTGATCTCCCGCAATGCCAACGCCGTGATCGAGGTCCTGGCCGATGACGGCCAGAAGCACCTGGCCATGCTCAAGGACATCCAGCGCCACCCGATCCGCCCGGAGATCTACCACATCGATCTGCTGACGGTGAAGCGCGGCCAGAAGGTCGAGGTCGACCTGCCGATCAACGTCACCGGCGAGGTCGACCCCTCCGCGATCTACACGCAGGAGGAGACCACTCTCACCGTCATGGCCGACGCCCTGAACGTCCCGGAGCAGGTCGAGCTCGACATCGAGGGCCGCACGCCGGGCGAGCACGCGCTCGTGTCGGACATCGTGGTGCCGTCGGGCGTCGAGGTCCTCACCGACCCCGAGACCATGGTCATCAACGTCTCCGAGCCCATCGAGCAGGATCTCGGCGAGGAGCCGGAGACCGAGGGCGCCGAGGGCGAGTCCGGCGAGGAGTCGGGCGAGTCCGAGGGCGGCGAGGCTTCCGACGAGGAGTCCTCCGACTCCGAGTGATCCCCCTGTGCGCCCGGCTCCGGCCGACGGCGCACCGGATCCCGATGGCACCCCGTCCGCGCGACGGGGTGCCATCGTCGTCCTGGCGCGCGAGCGGGCAGGATGGACCGAGCGCACGGTGTGCGCCACGGACACGATGACGACGACGAGAACTTCGAGGAGCAGCCCCGCATGACGACCGATCGCTGGATCGTGGTGGGACTGGGCAATCCCGGTCCCCAGTACGCGGCCACCCGCCACAACGTGGGCCAGATGGTGCTCGACGAGCTCGCCGGCCGCACCGGAGGCAGCTTCTCGGCGCACAGGTCGCGGGCCCAGGTCATCGAGACCCGCCTGCGCCCGGGCGGCCCGCGCCTGGTGCTGGCCAAGCCGCTGACGTACATGAACACGTCGGGCGGGCCGGTGAGCGCGCTGCTGAAGTACTACGACGCGACCCCGGAGCAGCTGATCGTGGTCCACGACGAGCTCGACATCCCCTTCGACACCCTGCGCCTCAAGCGCGGCGGCGGCGAGGGCGGGCACAACGGGCTGCGCGACATCTCCAAGGCCACCGGCACCAAGGACTACCTGCGCGTGCGGGTGGGGGTGGGGCGTCCTCCGGGGCGCATGGACACCGCCGACTACGTGCTGCGCCCGTTCGGCTCGGCCGAGGCCAAGGACCTGCCGCTGCACCTGGACCGGGCGGCCGATGCCGTCGAGCGGATCATCGACGACGGCCTCACCGCCGCCCAGAACGCCTTCCACAGCTCCTGAGGCTCCGCTGGGCCGTCGGAGCCCTGGACTACCGTGGATACACCGTCCCGCGTCTCGTGCGCCGGACGGGCCCGACGCGATGGAGGCATCTCGACATGGACACCCCGAACGGACCCCTCGACGACGCCGAGGCCCGGCGCCTGGCCGCCGATTTCCCGATCCTGCAGCGCGAGCTCGACGGCCGCAGGCTGGTCTACCTGGACTCCGGGGCCACCTCCCAGCGCCCCGTCAGCGTGCTGGATGCCGAGCGCTCCTTCCTGGAGACGTCCTACGCCGCCGTGCACCGCGGCGCGCACACCCTGGCCGTCGAGGCCACGGACGCCTTCGAGGACGCTCGCCGCACGGTCGCCGGCTTCGTCGGCGCGCAGGAGGAGGAGATCGTGTGGACCTCGAACGCCACCGAGGGCCTGAACCTGCTCACCTACGCCTTCTCGAACGCGACCGCAGGCTCCAACGGTGCCACCGAGGCCTCGCAGCGCTTCCGCCTGGGTCCCGGCGACGAGATCGTGATCACCGAGGCCGAGCACCACGCCAACCTGGTGCCGTGGCAGGAGCTGTGCGCTCGCACCGGAGCCTCGCTGCGCTGGATCCCGGTCGACGACCGCGGCCTCCTCGAGCTCGAGGCCCTCGAGGAGGTCGTGACCGAGCGGACCAGGGTGCTGGCCTTCGCCCACGTCTCCAACGTCACCGGCGCCGTCAACGACGTCTCCGCGCTGGTCGCGGCGGCGCGCCGGGTGGGAGCGCTCGTGGTGCTCGACGCCTGCCAGTCGGTGCCGCACTTCCCGGTGGACTTCCATGCCCTCGACGTCGACTTCGCCGTGTTCTCCGGGCACAAGATGCTCGGGCCCACGGGCATCGGCGCGCTCTGGGGCCGCCGCGAGCTGCTCGAGGCGCTGCCCACCTTCCTGACCGGCGGGTCCATGATCACGCGGGTCACCATGGAGTCCAGCGAGTACATGCCGGCCCCCACCCGGTTCGAGGCCGGCACCCAGCGCATCTCCCAGGCGGTCGCCCTGGCGGAGGCCGTGCGCTACCTCGAAGGCATCGGCATGTCCCGGATCGAGGCCCGCGAGACCGAGCTCGGCCAGCGCCTGGCCGCCGGCATCGAGCAGATGCCCGGAATCCGGCTCGTGGGCCCGCCCGCCGGGCAGCCCCGTGTGGGCCTGGCCTCCGTGGTGGTGGACGGCGTGCACTCCCACGACGTCGGCCAGCTGCTCGACGTCGCAGGGGTGGCCGTGCGCGTGGGGCACCACTGCGCCCAGCCGCTGCACCGGCGGCTCGGCACCGCGGCGACCACACGGGCCAGCGCCTACGTGCACAGCACCACGGAGGACATCGACCGGTTCCTGGAGGAGCTGGGAAAGGTGCGGGCCTACTTCCGGGTCGGCGAGGACACCAGCGCCGCCAGCAGCGGGAAGGAGAGGGCATGAGCGAGCTCGATCAGATGTACCAGGAGGTCATCCTGGACCACTCCAAGCGCCGCATCGGCGAGGGCCTGGCGGCCGAGATCCGGGAGCAGCCCGGGCAGGACGCCGTCACGCAGCCGGTGGGGCAGGAGAGCGCCGCCGGGGCGGACCACGAGTACAACCCCACCTGCGGCGATGAGATCCGGCTGCGGGTGGGCCTGCGCGGTGAGGCCGTCGAGTCCGTGACCTGGGAGGGCGATGGCTGCTCGATCTCCATGGCCGCGGCCTCCGTGCTCTCGGAGATGGCGCCCGGATCCTCGCTGGAGGAGCTGCGCGAGCAGCTGGAGGCCTTCCGCGAGATGCTGCACTCGCGCGGTCGCATCGAGCCGGATGTCGAGCTGCTGGGCGACGCCGCGGCCTTCGCCGGCGTCTCGCGCTTCGTCGCCCGGGTCAAGTGCGCGGCGCTGGGCTGGGTCGCGGCCGAGAAGGCGATCGAGCGGGCTCAGGCCGGGCAGCAGGGCTGAGCGCCGGCCTCCGCCCTGGCTCACGACGACGGCGCTGCACCTCCTCGAGAAGGAAGGTGCAGCGCCGTCGTCGTCGGTTCGGATCCGAGCGCGGAGATCAGCCCATGGTGTCGACCTCGGCGCCCTCGTCGCGCAGCCTCTTGTAGTGGCGGTTGCGGGCCACGAGCAGGCCGCCGCCCAGCAGCGCGGCGATCGTGGAGCCGAAGAGGATGCCGACCTTGGCGTGGTCGTTGTGCGGGGAGCCGATGCCGAAGGACAGCTCGGCGACCAGCAGCGAGACCGTGAAGCCGATGCCGGCCACCATGGCCAGGCCCGCCATGTCGATCCACTGGTAGTCGCGGTCCTTGCTGGCAGGGGTGAACCGGTCCATCAGCCATGCGGAGCTGAAGACGCCGATCATCTTGCCGAAGACCAGTCCCAGCACGATGCCGACGGCCACGGTGTCGGTGCCCGCCGAGCGGATGCCCTCGACGCCTCCGACGGCCACACCGGCGGAGAAGAAGGCGAAGATCGGAACGGCCAGTCCGTTGGACAGCGGGCGGAAGCGGTGCTCGAGGGTCGGGGCCAGGCCCTGGGCGGGGTCCTCGTCGTTGATCACGTGCGGACGGGTCTTCAGCACAGGGGTCGCGAAGCCGAGCAGCACGCCGGCGATCGTGGCGTGGATGCCGCTGTTGTACATGAGGATCCACACCACGAAGCCCAGGGGCAGCAGGATGACCCAGGCGGCCCAGGCCCGCGCCATGAAGAACGAGGCGAAGCGGTGGGTCAGCACCCAGTACACGGCCAGCACGGCGAACGAGGCCAGCAGGGGCAGGAAGCTGAAGCCGTGGCTGTAGAAGATGGCGATGATGACGATCGCGATGAGGTCATCGACCACGGCCAGCGTGAGCAGGAAGGTGCGCATGGCCACCGGCAGCGCGGAGCCCACCACGGCCAGCACGGAGACCGCGAAGGCGATGTCCGTGGCGGTGGGGATGGCCCAGCCCTGGATGGTCGAGGGGTCCGAGCCGGCGGTCAGGTTGAGCACCGCGTAGATGATCGCGGGCACGGCGGCGCCGCCGAAGGCCGCCACGATCGGCACGGCGGCCTTGGCCGGATTGTGCAGCTCGCCGTCCACGAAGGAGGCCTTGAGCTCCAGGCCGGTCAGGAAGAAGAAGATCGCCAGGAGGCCGTCGGCGGCCCATTCGCCGACGGTGTGCGTGAGGCCCGGGACGGCGTGGATGCCGACCTCGGCGTCGCGCACTCCGAAGTAGAGGGACTCGGCGGGCGTGTTGGCCAGGACGAGGGCCGCGACCAGCGCCACGAGCAGCAGCACGCCGCCCACCAGATCCTGTCGCAGCGCGTCCCCGAGACGGAGCAGAGGCGATCTGTGGGCTGCGTGTTCCTGGGGCATCGAGGACCTTCCGTACGGCATGGCATCGACCCGTGCGGGACACCGGTCGCGGATCGGGCCAGTCTACGACCGCTGTGGTCCGCGTCGCGTCGCAGTGCCGAGGGGTCCGGAGATGACGGCGCCCCGGAGGCCCTGCCGCGAGGCGGGGCTTCCGGGGCGCGCAGCCGGTGCGGCCAGGACAGCCGCCGGGCGGGTCAGTGCGAGGCGATCCAGGCGTCGGCCTCTCGGGACTGCAGGCTCAGGGCCTTGCCCACATAGGGCTCGGCGGCCGAGGCGACCTTGCCGCCGACCAGCGGGATGTTGGCCTTGACGGTGACGTCCACGGCGACGTCGGTGGTCTCGCCCTTGGCGGTCAGGGTCTGCGTGCCGGAGCCCGAGACGGGCATGCCGCCCACGGAGACCTCGGTCTGGATGTCGCGGGAGCCGTTGTCGCGAGGACCGGACCAGGTGTCGACCTGGGTCACGGTGAGCCCGCCCTTGACGAACTTCTTCGCGATGTCCGGCAGCTTCTCCGCGCCCATGCTGCGCACGATCGTGACCTTGAACGGGCCCGAGGTGTCGCCCTCGACGTTCTGGGACACCAGGGTCGCGCCGCCGCGCTCGGCGACATGGCGGTTGAAGGCCTCATCGGTGAAGGTCTCGATGACCTTCTCGACGGGGGCATTGATGGTCTGGCTGGCGTTGACGGCCATGGGACTCCTCCTGCTGGGACGACGACGGGAGCTTGGTCGAGCACGCGGCGACCGTGCCTGCCCGAAAAGGCGGTGGGGCCGATCGCGCACTGTCATTCATCGGCCATTCTACGGCGAGACCTGGGACGGCCCTCGACGCGAGCCGGAGATCGACAGGTGAGGGGACGGCCGTGCGCATCTGTGGGGTCAAGTGGAGGTCCCGAACGCCGAGTCCGAGCCGCTCGACGCGTAGAGTCGCTCGCCGGGGTCGTCGCTCGGGGGAGCGGGCTTCGAACATCTTCATCCGGCGTCGCAGCGATCGAGGGGGCTCGATCCGCGGCGCTGTTCTGAGCCGGGTCGATCCGCCCGGCCGCTAGGGGGAACCGCATGGAGCACAGCCCTGCCATCGACGTCCTGCACGTCGTCGAGGCATTCGGCGGAGGCGTGGCCGCAGCCGTGCGCGACTACGTCCGGGATCTGCCCGAGGCTCGTCACCACATCGTGTGCCGGCTGCGCCCGGAGGCCGATGCTCTCGGAGCGCAGTGGCGCCAGGACTTCGCCTCCGTCACCGCCATCACCGGCGGTCAGCTGGGTGCCGTGCGCACCGTCCGCGAGACCATCCGCGAGCTGCATCCGGCCGTCGTGCACTCGCACTCCAGCTACGCCGGAGTGTGGGCCCGCGTTGCCGGCATCGGGCTCGACGGCTTCCGCTCGGTCTACACCCCGCACGCGTGGGCGTTCGCCCGCGAGGACAAGTCGCGGCTCGAGCGCGCGGCATTCCGCGGCGTCGAGCGCGTCCTGCTGCACCGCACGGACGTCCTGGCCGGCTGCTCGCGCGCCGAGCTGGCGCCGCCGCGCGCCTGGCGCTCGGACGTCGAGCTGGTCCACGTCCCCAACATCGCCGAGCTCGATGCGGACTCGACCCCCACTCTGGTGCAGCAGCCCTCGGATCCTCGAGGCCTCCTGATCGTGGGCTCGGGTCGCCTGACCGCGCAGAAGGACCCCGCGTGGTTCCGCGCTGCGGCGGAGGCCGTGCGCACCGAGGGCCATGCCGTGCGCGCGCTGTGGGTCGGAGGCGGCGATCAGCAGATGCAGGCGCAGCTGGAGTCGGCCGGCATCGAGGTCACCGGGTGGATACCCCCTGCTCAGGTGGAGCGCCACCTGGCAGAGGCGGATCTGCACCTGCGCACGGCGGCCTGGGAGGGCTTCCCCATCACCGTCCTCGAGGCGGCGCGCCTGGGGCGGCCCATCGCCGTGCGCTCGATCCAGGCCTTCCACGAGGTCTCGCTGCCCGTCGTGCTCGATCGGTCCTCGGATCTCGCCAAGCGCTGGGAGCGGATCGCTGAGCGCGCCACTCGCGAGCAGATGGTCTCTCAGCAGGACCGGGCACTGCGGGAGAACTGCGCCGGTGTCCAGCACGACAGGCTCGCCCAGGCCTACGGGCTCGAGGTCCGGCCATGGGGCGTGGGCGGACGAGGGGCTCCGGCGCGGCAGAGCGCGACGCAGAGCGTCGACGGGGTGACGCGCGAGACCGAGGGCTCCGCGGAGCTGGCAGGATATGCCGGTCCGAGCCGCTGATCCGCGGCTGGGCTGATCGAAGGAGCCCGCCATGTCCGCTGCGCCGCAGGCCTCCCGCCGCGTCGTCGCGGTGGGCTGCGACATCCAGGCCCACGGGCCGGTGGCGGAGGCGCTCGAAGCCTTCGGCCCGGCCTACCTCCGTCGTGTGCTCCACCCCCAGGAGAGGGTCGGCCTGGATGCTCCGGCGGAGGGGGCCGCACCCGATCCGGAGCTCACGGCGCGTGTGGCCCGTTTGGTGGCGCTCAAGGAAACTGTCATGAAATGTCTGGACCTCAGCGCCTCAGATCCGATTTCATGGACGGACATACGATGTGCACCGATCCGACGGCGCTCCTCCGCCGAGGGGGCCGGATCCGAGGAGCAGACCGCTCATCGGGTGCAGCTGCATGGATCGGCCGCGCTCCTGGCGCGGCGACGGGGGATCCGCAGCTTCCTGGCAGTGGCCTCGACCACCGTGCCCGCTGCGCGCACTGCGCAGACGGGGGAGACGGTGGTCCTTTCCGCGACGGCGAGAGCCGTCGCGCTGTCGGGACGGTCACCTGGGGGGAGGATCGAGGCGGGGACGGCTCCGGGGACGCTGGATGCGTCCCGGAGGCCGGGGGTCCCGGGGGATGCCGCGAAGTGCCGCTCAGCGGTCCGCGGCATGCCGGCCGGGGCTCAGCACAGGGGAACGGGGAATCCGCACGGCGATGTTCTGCCGGCGGAGGGGCTGCGAGCAGCAGCCGCAACCGCTCCCGCACAACAGGGGGACCCCTCAGGTCCCCCCGAAGAATCGGGGAGAAGCAGAATGAGCAGCACCGAAGAGATCATCGCCGAGGTCCGTCAGGTCGTCGCGCAGCATGCGCACCTGGCCCAGGACGCCGGCTCGCTGGCCGAATCCGACAGCCTCTATGCGGCGGGAATGACCTCGCACGCCTCCGTCAATGTGATGCTCGGGGTGGAGGACGCCTTCGATCTCGAGTTCCCGGAGCAGATGCTGACCAAGGAGACCTTCGAGAGCCTCGAATCCATCGCCGCCGCCGTGCGCACCCTCGAGGAGCAGCAGTGAGCGCCCCGACGCGCGAGCACCGCAGCGGTTCCGGCGAGGACATGGAGCGCAGGGACTGGTCCGAGCGGATCGACGCCGTGGTCGCTGCCGCAGCGGCTGCGGCAGCCGACGTCGACGCCCAGGGTCGATTTCCCCAGGAGATGCTGGACGCCGCGCGCGAGCAGCTGATCCTGGGCGCTCACGTGCCGGCCGTGCACGGCGGCCTGGGCCGTTCGATCACGGAGATCTGCCGGCTGGTGGAGGCGCTGGGCGCCGTGTGCGCGTCCTCGGCCGCTGTGATCGCCATGCACTTCAGCCAGGAGCTGTGCCTGACCCGCCACGTCGACCTCGAGGAGGACACCGCGCTGTCGCGCTTCACCTGCGCAGTGGCCGCTGAGCAGCTGCTGCTGGCCTCCTCGACGACCGAGAAGAACATCGGCGGCGACACGCGCACGTCGTCGTGCGCGGTCGTGGCCCACGACGACGGCAGCGTCACCGTGGCCAAGTCGGCTCCCGTGATCTCCTACGGGCGCTTCGCCGACGCGATCCTGGTGACGGCGCGCCGTGATCCGGAGGCACCGGCCTCCGAGCAGTCACTGGTGGTCGTGCCGCGCGAGCACCTGAGCCTGGAGCGCACCAGCGAGTGGGATGCCCTGGGCCTGCGCGGCACCATGTCCGAGGGCTTCGAGCTGGAGGGCACCGTGTCGGCAGACATGGTGCTGCCGGTCGACTTCGCGACCATCTCCGCACAGACCATGCTCCCGGCATCGCACACGCTGTGGGCGTCGTCCTGGCTGGGCCTGGCCACCGGAGCCGGTGCCGTGGCTCGGCGCTTCATCCAGAAGAAGGCCCGCTCGAACCCCGGGACCACGCCTCCGGGAGCCCTGCGACTGGCCGAGCTCGAGGTGCGGATCCAGTCGATGATCGACACCGTGCGCAGCTCGATCGCCCGCTTCGAGGAGGCCGCCCATGATCCCGAGCTGGCCACGTCCATGCACTTCGCGATCGCCATGAACACGCTCAAGGTCTCGACCTCCGAGTCCGTGCGCGCGATCGTCTCCGAGGCCATGGTCATCGTGGGCATCGCCTCGTACTCGAACACCGGCCCGTTCTCGCTCGCTCGCTCGCTGCGCGATGCCATGGGGCCGTCGCTGCAGGTCAACAACGACCGCATCCTGAACAGCAGCGCCTCGCTGCTGACCGTCTCCAAGGGACGGGCATGAGCGGCGGGGCGCAGGCCGGGATGCCGCAGACTCCCGCGGAGGAGATGTCCCAGGAGCAGCGCTTCGAGGCCGAGCTGCTCCAGGCCGGGTGGCTGCTGCCCACGCTGGGACAGGGGATCACGGGCACCGGGGCGGTGATGGAGGCCGTCGTGCAGGGCCTGATCCTGGCCGCGCGCGAGCGAGCCGTGGACCTGCCCCGCCCCGGTCGGCTCGAAGCCGTGCGCTTCCCGCCGGTCAATGCCCGCAGCCTGCTCGAGCGCACGGACTACGTGGCCAGCTTCCCGCAGCTGCTGGGAACGATCGACACCTTCGAGGGCGACACGAAGGCTCATCGGCGGCTGCTGGCCGACCGAGAGGCGGGCCAGCCGTGGGACGGGCACATGTCGACCAGCGGCTATGCGCTGGTGCCGGCAGCCTGCCACCCGCTCTACGGCGCCCTGCAGCTGGGCTCCGCCCGGGGCGAGGTCGATGGCACGGTGTACTCGCTGATCGGCGACTGCTTCCGCAACGAGCCGTCGCCGGACCCCATGCGCTTCGTCTCCTTCCGCATGCTCGAGTTCGTGCTCGTGGGCACGCCCGAGCAGGCACTGGCCCACCGTCAGGCCATGCTCGAACTCGGCTCGGGGCTGCTGCGCGATCTGGGGCTGGATGTCGAGATCGAGAGCGCCAACGACCCGTTCTTCGGCCGTGCCGGCGTGATGCTGGCCAAGGGGCAGCTGCAGGCCGAGCTGAAGTTCGAGATCACGGCGCCGGTCTACGGCACCCATCGCACGGCGATCGCCTCCGGCAACTACCACGAGGACCATTTCGGCGCCGAGTTCGACCTGCATAGCGCCGACGGCTCGATGGCGCACTCCGCGTGCTTCGGCTTCGGCCTGGAGCGCGTGGCGCTGGCGCTGGCGCGGGTCCACGGCACCGAGCTGATGGCCTGGCCCGAGCAGGTGCGGGCCCTTCTCGGCCTGCCGACGGGGGAGACCGGATGACCGCGACGACCTCCGCCGCCGGACTCGGGGTCGCAGCGCTGAGCCCTGAGGGCTTCATCCAGCACCCGCTGCACCGGGATGAGTCCATCTGGTCGAACACGAACTGCTACCTGGACGTGTGGATCGAGCTGCTGCACGGTTTGGGGCATGCACCGGAGCCGCTGTTCGCAGCGGCTGTCGCGGCCACGGCCCAGGCGACGCAGTTCGAGTTCCTCAAGGTGGATCACCGCGACCTCGAGGAGGTCACCGGGATCCGGGTGGGCGAGCACGACATCTGGCTGGGACTGCAGGAGCAGGTCATGCTGCAGCTGGGCCTCGGGAACCCCATGCTGATCGAGGCCGATGCGTTCTGGCTGCCGGACACCCGAGGCGTGTCCTACGGGCAGGAGCACACCAAGACCTCGATCGTCGTGCTGCATGCCGATCCCGACACCCGTGAGCTCGTCTACCTGCACAACGAGGGGCTGCACCGGCTCGACGGCGCGGACTTCGAGCACGTGCTGGGTGCGGGCCGCAGCCAGGGGATCGTGCCCTCGCCCTACACGGAGCTGATCTCCCTGGCCGGCCTGCGCGATCCGCAGGAGGTCGACTCGGCGGCGCAGACCAGGCGCCTGCTGCGGCTGCATGCGGCCAGGGCACCTAAGTCGAACCCGGTCGCCGAGCTGATGGACATCCTACGCTCGCGCTTCGCCTGGCTGGCGGAGAACGGGATGGACGGCTATCACGCGCTGTGCTTCGAGACCACGCGACAGCTCGGCGTGGTCGCCATGCTGGCGGCCGCCGCATGCCGGCATGCCGAGGTGCCCGAGCTCGAACCGGCCGTCGAGGCCTGGACCGCCGTCTCGAAGGAGGCCAAGGGCATGCAGTTCCAGCTGGCCCGGCTGGCTCGCGGCCGGGGCTCCTCGGCCCTGGCGGCCACCATGGACTCCGCGGTCGAGCACTGGGCGCAGGCGGCGGAGGCGCTGGCCTCCTGGGCCGCCGACGGCGGCGGGTCCGAGCCCGCCTCATGAGTCCCGACCCGCTCGTGGACGACCCGCTCGGCACAGGCTCGGGCGGCGTCGCCCTGGGGAGGCTGAACTGGACACTGCACGGGACGGAGTCCGGGGCGATCGGCTGGACGGGTCCCTGGGAGCAGGCCGAGGCCCCGGTGCTGCGCGCGGGCGGGGTCTCGATCCTGAGGCCTCGGCTCGAGGAGCTGTCGCAGCTGAGCCTTCCCGCCTCCGTGCCCGGAACGCTCGCCGCTGCCCTGCGCGATGCGGGGCGCGAGCCCGTGACGCAGCCAGACGACCGCGACTGGTGGTGGACCACGCAGCTCGAGCTGCCCGCAGGCGAGACGGGCGGGGCGTGGGAGCTGCGACTGCGCGGGGTGGCGACCGTCTCCGAGGTCTGGTGGGACGGCCGGCGCGTCGTCGTCTCGGCCAGCGGCCTGGATGACGTGGTGGTGCGGCTGAGCGCAGCTCCCGGCCGCCATGAGCTGGCGATCGTGTGCCGGGCTCTGTCCCTGCTGCCGGTGCCGCGCCGGCCCCGGGGGCGGTGGCGCTCGAGCCTGGTGGCGGATCAGTCCCTGCGCTGGCGCCGCACACCGCTGATCGGGCGGATCCCGTGGGCCGGCACCGCCCCGGTCATCGGGCCATGGGGTCAGGCCTCTCTTCTGCCGGTCCCGGAGCACGGGATCGAGCTGACGGGCGTGCGCACGGAGCTCGACCGTGACCTGAGCCGCGCGGAGGTGATCGTCGGGTACCGCGCCGAGCGCGCGGGCCATCTGGAGCTGAGCTGCGCGGAGGCCGCCACAGCAGCGGAGGTCCCCGCCGGTGAGGGCCAGCTGCGTCTCGAGGTCCGCGACCCGGCCCTGTGGTGGCCCGCGACCCACGGCGAGCCCGCGCTGCACGAGCTGACCGTGCGCGCCGGATCCCGTCCCGGACAGCTGCAGCCGCTGGCCCGGCGCAGCGTCGGATTCCGCCGCTTGGAGGCGCAGACCGACGACGGCGGCTTCCGGCTGATCGTCAACGGCCGCCCGGTCTTCGCCCGCGGCGCCGTCTGGGCGCCCGTGGACCCGCTGAGCCTGGGCGCAGCGGCGGAGAAGATCGAGCGCACGGTGCGAGCCATGGCCGCTGCCGGCGCCAACATCCTGCGGATCTCCGGCACCGGAGCCTGGGAGTCCCCGGCCTTCTACGAGGCCTGCGACCGGTTGGGCCTGATGGTCTGGCAGGACGCCATGCTGGCCACCCTCGATCCACCGGAGGATCCCGACTGGCTGGGGCTGCTCGAGGCCGAGCTGCGGACCTGGCTGCCGCGCCTGGGGGCGCACCCGTGCCTGGCGGTGGTCTCCGGCGGCAACGAGGTCCTGCAGCAGCCCGTGCTGTGGGGCCGCAGCCCGCAGGAGATGGCCATGACCGCGATCGACGAGCTGATCCCGCGCCTGAGCGCCGAGCTCGTCCCGCAGGCCGTGCACGTGCCCACGTCTCCGTGCGGCGGGCAGCCGCCCACCCGCCCCGATCAGGGGATCTCCCACTGGTTCGGCGTGGGCGCCTACCGCCGGCCGCTGACGGACGCCCGCCTCAGCGGCGTGCGCTTCGCGGCCGAGGCCCTGGCCTTCGGGTGTCCGCCGCGCCCCGAAGCGATCGAGGCCGCCTTCGGCTCTGCGACGGCCGATCACGACGAGGCCGCCCGCGCGGCATGGTCCGCGGCGGCGGCCCGGGATCCGGGGGCCGAATGGGACTTCGAGGACATCGCCGCGCACTACGCCCGGCGCTGGATCGCTCCGGGGATCGAGGCCGACCGCGGTGCCACGGGATTGGTGGCCGATCATCCCGGGGACGTGGACTGGGACGGGCTCGTCCGCGAGGAGCAGCTGCGGCTGGAGCGCGCGGCATCGGCCCGGGCCGTGGAGCGCACCCTGGCCGATCTGCGCCGCCCGGGGTCGCGCTGCGACGGCGTGATCATCCTCGCGGCCCGGGACCTGGTGCCGGGGGCCGGCTGGGGGCTGCTCGACTCCGAGGGCCTGCCCAAGGCCACCTGGTACGCCATGCGCCGCGCCTGCGCCCCGGTCGCGGTGCTGCTCACCGACGAGGGGCTGGCCGGACTGCACGCGCACGTGGTGTGCGACCGCCCGCTGCGGCTGCGGGGAAGGCTGCGGCTGCGGGTCTGGACGCGGCAGGGCGTGCTCAGCCACGAGACGCACTGCGACGTGTCGATCGACGGCCCCGGGTCCGTCACATTCGTCGTGGAGGACGAGCTCGGCGGCTTCCTGGATCTCGATCGGAACTGGGGATTCGGCGACCGGCAGTGGGAGGCGCTGGCGGTGGATCTGCAGGTCGGACCGGATTCCGATCCGGTCGGGCCGGACAGCGCGCTCAAGACTGTCCGCCTCTTGGGGGGCGAGAGCCGTGACGCTCTGGCAGACCTGCGGACAGAGCCGACGCTCGGGAGACAGGACGATGAGTCGTCATACGAGCGCCGTGCCGGTGAGCCCGGCTATCAAGCCTGGAGCGGGCAGCTGAGGGTGAGTTCGGCGGCCTCATCGTCGTCCGTGCGCGTGCCCTGCGGGTCAGGCCGCATCCCGCTGGACGAGGGCTTCGACCTGGAGCCAGGCGGGATCCGGGACGTCGCGCTGGTCGAGGCCTGCGCATGGCCGCCCGTCGTCGTGTCTGGTCGCACGACGTCCGGCGGCTGAAGCGGCAGGGCAGCCGCTGTCCCCTCTTCCGGGGCCGGAAGGGGGAGCGGGGCGGGTCGGGCGAGGGATCGCCGTGACCGGGCCCGGTCGAATCGTTTCGGGGAGAGATGATCGATGGACAGCCCACATGGACGGGAACCGGCCGAGAGGCAGTGCTGGCGTGGATCCACGCGCCCGAGGACGGGACGAGCCGCGGCATCGTGGTGCTCGGCCAGCCTGCCGGACGCGAGCAGGTGCTGTCCCTGCTGGCCGTACGGCGGCTGGCCGTGCTGCTGGCCCGGCGCGGCTACACGGCCGTCCGCTTCTTCTGGCGCGGCACCTCGGATTCGCAGCCGCTCTACGGGGACCCCGATCTCGTCGGACGCTGGCAGGACGACGTCCGCACCGTGATCTCCCACGTCCGCGAGTCCCGCGGCCTGCCGCAGGTCCCGGTGCACGCGATCGGCTACCGGATCGGGGCGGCCCTGCTGGCCAGCATGTCCGGGGAGCTCGGCACCGTGGTGGCCTGGGAGCCCGTGGGCGGCAGCGCCTTCGTGCGGCAGTGGACCCGCATGCGCGCCGCGCTGGCCTCCTCCACGTGGCAGCGCGACGGCGAGGCTGATCTTCTGAGCCTGACCCTGACCCGTGCCCAGGCCGAGAGCCTCAGCGGGCTGCCCGCTCCGAGCCCCGAGAACGCAGCGATCGTGAAGGAGAAGGACCGCCGACGGGCGAAGGCCATGTACGCCGTCGAGCCGTTCGACACCCATGTGCACGACGACGTCCTCGACCTGGTCATGGATGCCCTGCCGGAGCACCAGCCCGTCCACGGCGGGCTCGTCTCGGCCCCGGTGCGCGAGATCAGCTGGGACGACGAGCACGGCGTCCGGCTCCACGAGCGCCTGATCAGCTAGTCCAACGAGGCCCTGCGCGCAGGACGGCTCGAGGAGGCCGAGCAGAAGCTGCTGCTGTCCGCCGAGCTCATGCCCGCGCAGAAGCGCGTGGCCGTCAAGGCCCGCATCGCCCGCATGCCCGGCGGTATGCAGCTCCTGCGCCGGCACCAGGACCAGACCGACTCGATGGTCGACTACGACCCGGCGATGGGGCGCTGAGCGCGTCACGAAGCTCGGGCGGCGGCGGACGGCCGCCCGAGCACGCGGCGGGCCCCTCGCCTATGTCGGGCAGGACGACGGCGCCGTCAGCGGCGCAGGCGCAGCCGCTCGCTGAGCACTGAGCGGGCGATGACGCCCAGGAAGCGCGGACCGCGCCCCAGGTAGCGCGAGGCCATGCGCCGAGGCTCCTGCACCAGACGCCAGGTCCACTCGCCGCCGATCATCTGCAGAACCCGCGGAGCGCGACGGCGGGTGCCGGCGGCGAAGTCCACGGCGGCTCCTGCTCCCACGAACACCGCCGGAGGAAGCTGCTGGCGCCAGTGCTCGAACCAGGCCTCCTGTTTGGGCGAGCCCAGGCACAGGAAGACCAGTGCGGGATCCAGCTGTGCCAGTCGGTCGATGACCTCCTGCGAGAGCGGGTCGTTGACGCCTCGCATATACGGGAAAGGAACATGGTGCAGGTCGGCTCCCGGGTGCTCTCGGCGCAGCCGCTCGACCGCCGCGGCGGCGACATCGTCGGCGCCCCCGGTGATCACGATGCGCCATCCCCGGGCTGCGCTCACAGCCGCCGTGTGGGGCAGCAGATCCGCTCCGGTATGCCGCTCGGCCTGGGCCAGGCCCAGCAGCCGGGCCAGTCCCACGAGCGGCATGCCGTCCACCAGTCGCATGGAGGCCGTGCGGTAGGCGGCCAGCAACGCCGATGACGTGCGCAGCGTCAGGACATGATCCACGTTGGCGGTGACCACCAGTTCGGGGCGGTCGGAGTGCGCCAGCCGGTCCAGCTCGTCGTCGACCTGGCCCTCGGTTCCGACCATGAACTCCATGCCATCCAGCAGAAGGCGATCTCCCAGCACCTGGAAGCTCGGGCGGAACGAGGGCTCGAGCGGCTCCGGGCGCGGCATGAGCCGCTCGACGACGGCCGGGGCGGACAGCGCAGCGACAGCCGTGCGCAGGCTGTCGCGGTCCAGCTCGAGGCAATCGCGGATCCGCGCGGCGAACTCACGGGGATCGCGCGACGACGTGAACCCCGTGCGCCCGTCCTGTACGAGTCCTGCGGGGTCGGCCCCCTCTGTGGAGATCACGGGCAGCCCGGCAGCCAGCGATTCGACGATCACCGTGGGGAAGCCCTCGTACCCGGGGTAGGTGGTCATGAGGAACGCGCCCGACGAGGCCTGGACCCGCGCCACCTCCTGCGGCTCGACTCGCCCGTGGATCGTGATCCGCCCGGCGACCTCCCGCGGCAGGTGCTGGATCCGCTGTGCCAGGGCATCGCTCTCCGTTCCGGGCCCGTAGAAGTGCAGGGACCACGGCGTCTCCGGATCCTCGCGGACCAGCTCGGCGAACGCCTCGACCGCGAATTCCGGTGCCTTGAGCTTCTCGATGCGTCCGATCCACACGAGGCGGTGGGGGTCGCGCTCGGGCGCCTCCCGACGGGCCTGCTCGACCAGCTCGGGGTCCCACCAGGTGGTCGCCGCGCGGGCGCGCGGGGCGACCCGTCGCACTGCCTCCAGCCGCGCCGGACTGAAGACCCGGACATCCACGGCCCTGCGGATCACGAGGTCCTCGAGCCGGGGGTGGATCTGTCCGGCGAAGCGCCAGAAGGAATCGGAGGACTTCCCGGTGGAGCCTGATACCTGGGTGTGGATCACGTAGGCCAGCGGGATCCGCAGCAGCGTCGACAGCGTCAGGGCTGTGTCCATGCGGTGGCATTGCATGCGCCGTGCCGGGGGCAGCGCCTTCCGATGGCGCAGCACCCCGGCCACGAGCCGGAGCGTATGGGGCATCCGCCGCGCCTGATCCGCCGGGTCCAGGCTTACGACGGGCAGGAACCGGATTCTCCGCCCGCCGAAGTCGTGGGTCTCCCACCGGCCGATGCGCTCAGGGTCCCCGCCCGCAGTGGTGTCCACCCCCACGACCGCCACCGAGATCGCGGGGTCGAGGTGGCGCAGGATGCCGCGGATCACGGTGTCGATGCCGCCGGGGGAGGCCCGGGCCGCATCGAACTGGTGGATGATCAGCCAGTCCACCTCGTCGCAGGGACGCCTCTGGGATCGGCGTGCCCCGGGGCTGTCCTGGACCGGTGTGTGTGCGCTGCGCTGCTGGTCGAGGGCCGCTGACGCGGCGTCCTCGCGGGCGTCGGCCCTCTCAGCGGTGCTCGATGCAGATGTCATGGTCGTTGCGGACCCTTCCAATGAGGGGCCTTGCCGAGTAGGCGCGAGGACGCGCAGCGCGCCGTCGCGTCGGGTCCCGGCCGTCGCCGGCATCCCCATGCCCGCGGCGGATCAGCCCGATGAGATTCCCCCTTGCGGGACCGATCCGGCTCTGGGGCGACGGACGGCCCTCAAGGCAGTATACCAACCGAGCGGTTCCGTCGCGGAGCTGACATGGGACGAGACGGAGCTGTCTCCTGCTGCCCGGCGCGAGGGCGCTTGAGTGAGTCCCCTCTGTGACGCTGCCGCCGGGACTAAGGCTGCTCGACCCCGATACGCTGGAGGCCAGCCATGCCGTGAAGAGTCGGCCTGGGGGCGCGTGGGGACGCGGTCCCGAGCGGAGGGAGCATCCACACCGACGGCGCAGCCGCGGCATGCAGGTCCGCACATCGGAGGCGCGCAGCCACGGGGAGAGGGGGAAACAGCCATGGTCGAGGCGATTCGAGGGCCCGGCTGCGGGTCGAGAGGGCGCCGCCCAGCGGGAGTCCCGCAGCGCTCGGGTGAACGCCGAGCTGAGCTCCCCTCTCCGAACGCCCGTGAGAGCGCCGGGCCGGATCCGGTTCTGGGCACGGCCCGATGGGTGCCCTCGAGCACGGACGGCGAGGCGCTTGCGGTCCACGTCCACCGTCCATCGGACGGTGCTGTGCGCCGGGCCCTCGTCCTCGCGCCGCCCATCGGGCGGGAGCAGGTGATCTCCTACCGCACCCTGCGCGTGCTAGCCATCCGGGCGGCCTCGCAGGCCGGGGCGGTGGTGCTGCGGCCGACGTGGAGCGGGATCGGCGAATCGACGGGGCCGC
This sequence comes from Kocuria palustris, assembly GCF_016907795.1. Taxonomy (NCBI): domain Bacteria; kingdom Bacillati; phylum Actinomycetota; class Actinomycetes; order Micrococcales; family Micrococcaceae; genus Kocuria; species Kocuria palustris. Next base: position 887,301 of record NZ_JAFBCR010000001.1, on the reverse strand, counting down.
TGCCGTCCGAGCCCGCGAGTGCTTGGCGCGCGGATCTGCTGCGGCTGATCGCCGCCGCGCGGGAAGCGGCGCCGGGAGCAGAGGTCACGGTTGTGGGCCTGCGTCTGGGCGCTGCGGTGGCCGCGAGCGTCGTGGACGTGCCCGGCGGTGCGGAGCGCACCGTCGCCTGGGAGCCGGTGTCCGGACGGCGCTTCGTGCGCGAGCACCGTGCACTGCGCCGGATGTCGCTGGAGACGGCGGAGTCCCCGGAGCGGATCGAGCTGCCCGGTCTTGTCCTGAGTCCGGAGCAGGCGGATTCCCTGAAGTCGCTGAGGCTTCCGGCCGACGATGTGCTGCAGCGCCGAGGCGACGTGCGCGTCGTGCGCGCCGGCGAGCACCAGCGAGCGCAGGCCGAGGGCATGTACGCGGTCGCCTCTCGGGATGCCAGAGTGCCGCTGGGGCTCGTGGACGAGGTCATCGCCGCCGCGATGCCGGCACAGGGCATGCGTGATGTCGTCGCACCGGACGACGACGCGGGGGCGCCGGAGCGGCGATGGCCGAGGCACTGGGACTCGCCCGCACGCAGCGGCCTCGTCGGCGTGCGCAGCGAGTTCGTCGCTGTGGGCGAGCACCTCCTGCCCGGCGTCCTGGCTCGGCCGGTGCCTGGTGCTCGGTCGTCGCGGCCGGAGGACGTGCCGGCGGACGAGCGGCCGGGGCATGCGGCGGGGTTGCTGCTGATCGCCGCCGATGCCGAGCCGATGGACGGCCCCACCGGGCTGTGGGCCCGCATGGCGCGCGAGCTGGCAGGGCAGGGCATGACGGTGCTGCGCGCCGAACGCCGTGGAATCGGCGAGGCGGGGGACCCCTCCTGCCTCCGCGAGCCGATGCCGTACACCGAGGAGGCGGTGGAGGATGTGAACCGGTCGGCAGCCTGGCTGCGCCGTCGGGTCGACGGCCCCGTGGCCGCCTCCGGGCTGTGCTCCGGAGCATGGATGGCGCTGAGGTGCGCGGCGGAGCTGGACCTGGTGATCCTCATCAACAACATCGCCTGGAGTCCTGAGGGCGGTTATTACTGGCGCTACTACCGTGATGGAGCCATGCAGCGGCTTCTGGGAGGGCGCGAACGGCTCAGCCGGGACCCCGAGGGGCGGCGGGCCCGACTCAAGGAGCGGCTCAAGGCCATGCGCGCCGCGGTGCTCAGGCGGGCGCCGCTGTGGCTGCTCGAGGCGGCAGCCCGAACAGGACAGGTCCAGTCGGTGAGCCAGATGTTCCGAGACTCCTCCACCATGCCTCCCGTGGATCTGCACCTGGGCGACGGCGATCGGGAGACCTTCGACATGGCGGGCGGTCTGCGGCAGGTCAGTGCTCTGAGGCGCCGAGGCTTCTGCCTGCGAGTCATGTTCCTCGGAGAAGCCGATCATGCCCTGCTGGCCGATACGAGCCGACAGCGCGCGGCTGCGGCGTTGCATCGCAGTCTGGGCCTTCCGGAACCCGAGACCGGAGACTGACCCGGTTGCTGCCGCGCGACGCATGGGCGTCGGCGGCTCGGAGTAGCCTGGTCGTCCAGCCCCGTCGATGTGCCGCCCCTTCGGCGTCCACGTCGCGCGCCGCTGGCAGCGGGCAAGGCTCCTCACCCGAGGGCCCGCCCGCTGCGAGCGCAGGGCGCTTCGCCATGCCGTCTTCAGGAGTCCCGCAGCACATGTCCCTCACCGGCCTCGCCGACATCCTCGCCCAGGAGCCCTCGCTGGCCACGGCCCGCGCCCAGGCGGGCGTGCGCCCTGCGGAGCGCTCCGCCGAGACCGTGATCAGCGTGGCCGATGGCATGCGCCCGGTGCTGATCAGCCAGCTGCTGGCGGGTCTGCGCAGCGCCCCGGCCTCCGACGGGCAGCAGCCGGTGCTGCTCGTGGTCACCGCCACGGGCCGGGAGGCCGAGGAGCTCGAGCAGCAGCTGCCGGCCTGGGCCCCGCAGGCTCAGGTCGCCTCGCTTCCGGCCTGGGAGACGCTGCCGCACGAGCGGCTCTCGCCGCGCTCGGACACCGTGGGCCAGCGCCTGGACGTCATGCGCCGGCTGGCTCACCCGGAGCAGGGGGCGCTGGATGTCGTCGTGGCTCCGGTGCGCGCGGTGCTGCAGCCGGTCGTGGAGGGCATGGGGGACCTGCAGCCGGTGATCCTCGAGCGCGGGGCCGAGCAGTCCTTCGACGACACCGTCCGGGCCCTCGCCGCTGCCGCCTACTCCCGCACGGACATGGTCTCCCGCCGCGGCGAGTTCGCCGTGCGCGGCGGAATCATCGACGTCTTCCCGCCCACCGCCGATCACCCGGTGCGCGTCGAGTTCTTCGGCGACGAGATCGAGGAGCTGCGCTGGTTCGCGGTGGCCGATCAGCGCACCCTGCGCAGCGGCGAGCACCCGCAGCGCATCGTGGCTCCGCCGTGCCGCGAGCTGCTGATCACCCCTGCGGTGCAGTCGCGCGCCGCCCGGCTGAAGGACCGCCTGCCCGGGGCGGAGGCCATCCTGGAGCGCATCGCCGGCGGCATCTACTCGGAGGGCATGGAGTCGCTGGCCCCGCTGCTGGCCGATCGCATGGTGCCCGTGCTCTCGCTGCTGCCGGCCGGGTCGATCGTGGTGGTGCAGGAGCCGGAGAAGGTCCGCGCCCGCGCCGAGGACCTGGTGGCCACGAACGAGGAGTTCCTGGCCGCGGCCTGGGAGTCCGCGGCGGACACCGACCAGGCGCCGCTGGACGTGGCCCAGGCGCAGGCGCTGGACGACGACGGCCGCACCCTGGCCTCGGGGTCCTTCCACACGCTGGCCCAGACCCGCGAGACCGCTCTGGACGCGGATCTCGGCTGGTGGTCCACGACGGCGCTGACCGTGGGCGCGCAGCTCTCCGAGGTCGATGCCGACACCGATGAGGCCCTGGTGCGACTCATGGACACCGACGCCGACACCCTGACCGTCTCGGGGCGGGCACCTCGGCGCTTCGGCGGCGATGTGGAGGCGCTGCTGGAGCACCTGGGCGCTCTCGTGCGCGAGGGCTGGCAGGTCGTGGCCGTGACCGAGGGCCCCGGGCCGCTGCAGCGTCTGTCCGAGCTGATGGGCAGCGCGGACATCCCCGCCGCCCGGCACGAGTCCCTGGAGGCGGCGCCCACCGCCGGCGTCGTCGAGCTGACCACGGCCAGCGTGTCCACCGGCTTCGTGCTCGACGACCAGCGCGTGGCGCTGCTCAGCGAGGCCGACGTCCTGGGGCGCTCGTCGTCGTACGCGGCCAAGGGCAAGACGGCCCTGCCGCAGCGGCGCCGGCGCAACGCGGTGGATCCGCTGGCGCTGCAGCCCGGCGACTACGTGGTCCACGAGCAGCACGGCGTGGGTCAGTTCATCGAGCTGATCGCCCGACCGATCGCCGGTGCGGTGACCAAGCCCGGGCAGCCCAAGCCGCAGCGCGAGTACCTGGTGCTCGAGTACGCCCCGTCCAAGCGCAATGGGCCCAAGGACCGGCTGTTCGTGCCCACGGACCAGCTGGACCAGATCTCGACCTATCAGGGCGGGGAGGCCCCGGTGCTGTCCAAGATGGGCGGCTCGGACTGGAATGCCAAGAAGCGCGCGGCCAAGCGGGCGGTCAAGGACATCGCCGCCGAGCTGATCCGCCTGTACTCGGCGCGCATGGCCACGCGGGGCCACGCCTTCGGCCCGGACACCCCGTGGCAGCGCGAGCTCGAGGAGGCCTTCCCCTACATCGAGACCCCCGATCAGCTCACCACGATCGACGAGGTCAAGGCCGATATGGAGAAAGAGGTCCCCATGGACCGCCTGATCTCCGGCGACGTCGGCTACGGCAAGACCGAGGTCGCGGTGCGTGCGGCCTTCAAGGCCATCCAGGACGGCAAGCAGGTCGCGGTGCTCGTGCCGACCACGCTGCTGGGCCAGCAGCACGTCGAGACGTTCTCCCAGCGCTACTCGGGCTTCCCCGTGCGCGTGGCGGGCCTGTCCCGCTTCCAGACCGCCAAGGAGTCCAAGGAGATCCTGGCCGGTCTGCGCGACGGCTCCGTGGATCTCGTGGTGGGCACCCACCGCCTGCTGAGCAAGGAGGTCCAGTTCAAGGACCTCGGCCTGATCATCGTGGACGAGGAGCAGCGCTTCGGCGTGGAGCACAAGGAGAAGCTCAAGGCCATGCGCACGGACGTCGATGTGCTGTCCATGTCCGCGACCCCCATCCCGCGCACGCTCGAGATGTCGCTGACCGGCATCCGCGAGACCTCCACGCTGGCCACGCCCCCAGAGGAGCGCCACCCCGTGCTGACGTACGTGGGCGCCTACACGGACCGGCAGGTCACCGCCGCGATCCGCCGCGAGCTCATGCGCGAGGGCCAGGTCTTCTTCGTGCACAACCGGGTCTCGTCGATCACCCGCCGCGCCTCGGAGATCGCCCAGCTGGTCCCGGAGGCCCGCGTGGCGGTGGCGCACGGGCAGATGTCGGAGACCGAGCTCGAGCAGATCATCCTGGACTTCTACGAGAAGCGCTTCGACGTCCTGGTCTCGACCACGATCGTGGAGACCGGCCTGGACATCGCCAACGCCAACACCCTGATCGTCGACGGCGCGGACAAGTACGGGCTCTCGCAGCTGCACCAGCTGCGAGGGCGCGTGGGCCGCGGCCGCGAGCGGGCCTACGCCTACTTCCTCTACGACGTCGAGAAGCCGCTGACCGAGACCGCCCTGGAGCGGCTCAAGGCCGTGGCCGCGCACAACGAGCTCGGCGCCGGCCTGCAGCTGGCGCAGAAGGACCTCGAGATCCGCGGTGCCGGCAACCTGCTGGGCGGCGAGCAGTCCGGTCACATCCAGGGCGTGGGCTTCGACATGTACCTGCGCCTGGTCGGCGAGGCCGTCTCTGAGTTCCGCGGCGACGAGGACACCGCGCCCACGGAGATGAAGATCGAGCTGCCGGTCAACGCGCACCTGCCGCACGACTACGTCCCGGGGGAGCGCCTGCGCCTGGATGCCTACCGCACCCTGGCCCAGGCCTCCGACGTGGACGGCATCCGCGAGGTCGAGGCCGAGCTGCAGGACCGCTTCGGCGAGCTTCCGGAGCCGGCTCGGCTGCTGCTCGAGGTCGCCCGCCTTCGTGTGATGGCCCGCTCGGTGGGCCTGTCGGACATCGCTGTGCAGGGGCCGAGCATCCGCTTCGCCCCGGCCGATCTGCCCGAGTCCAAGCAGATGCGCCTGCAGCGCATGCACCCCGGATCCAAGATCGTGCCGGTTCCGGGGGCCGACGCCTCCGGTGCCCGTCAGGTCCTGATCCCCAAGCCCAAGACGGCGCGCGTCGGAGGCAAGGACCTCACCGATGCCGCCGTGATCGACTGGGCTCGCCAGGTGCTCGTGTCGATCTTGGAGGCGCAGGAGCCGCAGGCATCGTCGAGCACAGCGCAGGCGCAGAGCGGTTCGCAGTGATCCCGACGTCGTCCCACGCCAGGGCGCAGATGTCCTCTACTGTGCGGAAGCTCATCTACTTCGGCTATTTAAGGGGACATGTCCGCTTTTCTGCACGGATCGCTACCTGATCGAGGACATCTCACCTATTCTGCTGAAGGTTGAGCGGATACGGGTTCACCACCCTGCCGCTGTCCTGAGCGGAATGTGCTTGTGACCTTGGGGGCACCAGCACCTCCCGCTGAAGCGGCAGACCCGCAGCTGGAGCACCTGATCCTCGGGCAGCTCGGCGCGGCTGACGATCCGCGCGCGTCGCGCAGGCCCTTCGGCCCGTGACGCAGGAGAAGCCCCGCACCCTGGTCGGTGCGGGGCTTCTGTCGTCCCGTTCGCCCTCCCCAGCCGACACCTCCAGCCATCCCGTTCGAGGCGGCGGGAGACAGGAGCACGTCGAGGGGACGCAGTGGACGGCCTTCCGGGCCCGAATCGCGGTGGATGGGTCCCCTCGGCGACGATCCTCGACCGAGTACTCATTCCTGCCCATACCCTGCGTGTCCGCCCGTGAGAGATCGCCTGTGCAGGCCTTCGCGCCGCGAAGGCCTGCACAGGCGACTCCTCCTGGCGGCTCGGGGGCGGCAGCGGGCCCGCAACGCTGCCGAGGCCACATTCCTGGGTACGACGACGGCGCGCCGCCCGATCCCGCGAGGGGAGAGGCGGCGCGCCGTGAAGGGGCCGGAAGATGCTCCGGACGAGGCTCAGTGGCCGGCGGGCTTGCTGATGTTGGTCGCAGCCGAGGCCGGCAGGTCCAGCGCCGTCTCGTGCCCGCCGATGGGGCGCGAGCGGGTCTTGGAGGCCATGATCCCGGTGGGGACCAGCAGGGCCGCTCCGTAGACGCCGATGCCCAGCAGGAAGAGCCAATTATCGTGGTAGGCGAACAGGTAGAAGCTCACCAGGATGGTGGCCATGGCGCCGATCAGCAGGATCAGGCTGACCGCGCCGGTGCCTTCGCCGGAATGACGGCGGACCTTGCGTCCCTGGGCATCGACAGCCATTGAGTCCTCGTTTCCATGGTGCGGCGCGTGCGGCCGCGATCGTGCGGGTTCCTGACGGTCAGTGTACGTCCTTCGTGCAGCGGCCGCTCCGAGCCCCTGCCCGCGAGCCGCCCAGCCGTGGCCCGAGGGCGCGCGGCGGCTCAGCCGAGCAGGGCGGCTCCGGCCGAGGCGCCGATGCGCGAGGCCCCGGCGCGCAGCATCTCGACGGCCGCCTCGTGCGTGCGGATGCCGCCGGAGGCCTTCACGCCGATGCCTCGGCCCACGGCCGCGCGCATCAGCTCGACGTCATGGACCGTGGCGCCGCCGGTGGAGAAGCCGGTGGAGGTCTTCACGTAGTCGGTGCCGCCGGCCACGGCTGCCTCGCAGGCGACGGTCTTCTGGGAGTCCTCGAGCAGGCAGGTCTCGATGATGGTCTTCAGCTGCGCCCCGCCTTCGTGGACGGCCTCGGCCACTGTGCGGACGTCGTGCTCCATGGTGGGGCGGTCGCCGGCGCGGGCTGCCGCGATGTCCAGGACCATGTCGATCTCCTGGGCGCCGTTGCGGATGGCCTCGCGGGCCTCCCAGGCCTTGGCCTCGGGCGTGGAGGCGCCCAGGGGGAATCCGACGACGGTGCACACCAGCACATCCGAGCCCGCCAGGGCCTCGGCGGCACGGGCCACCCACACTCCGTTGACGCACACCGAGGCGAAGCCGTGCTCACGGGCCTCGGCGCACAGCTGGTCGATGGCCTCCGCGGAGGCCTCCGGCTTGAGCAGGGTGTGATCCACGCGCGAGGCGATGTCCGCGGCGGTGATGTCCGACAGCGAGGAGATGGGCTGGCGCTCGGTGGGGTCGTAGGCGGAGGTCATGTGCTGGGCCTTCCTCATGTGCGGGGGATCCCGCCCTGTGCGGACGGGCAGCGGCTCGGATGCCGCGCGGCGACCCGTGGGCGGCTCGGCGGTCTCTGCTGTCGAGGGTATCGGGCAGCCCCGACGCCGGCTCGCTGAACTCGTCAGCGCGCCTCAGCGCTGCGGCCCGGGTCCCAGGACGTCGCAGAGCTGGTTGATCATGGCGCCCATGCGGAATCGCTCGGGCACCAGGGCGGGGATCCCGGCCTCCTCGAGGGGCTGAGCGGTCACCGGCCCCACAGTCGCCGCGACCACCGCGCGGGCCGATGCGTCCTGCCCCGGGTCGAAGGCCGCTGCGAAGTCCTCGGCCAGTCCCAGGGCGGCGGCTGCGGAGACGAGGGCCTGGGCGCCGGCGGCCGAGGTGAAGGTGACTGCATCGATCCGTCGGGCGCAGACCTCGCGCACGAGTTCGGGCACGGCGCCGGTCTCATCGGCGTCGGCCCATCGGTGCGGGGTGACCGTCAGGATCTGCGCCCCGGCCTCGGCCAGGCGCTGACGCTGGTCCCGATCCGCGAACCCGTTCTCCTGCCAGCCCACCACGGCGCCGCTGAGGCCGCGGCCGTAGGCCTCCTGCAGCAGGTCGACGAGACGGGGCAGGGTCTCGTCGGGGGAGATGCCCGCGTCCTGCAGCCCCAGATTGCGCACGGCCGCCCGTCCCTTGGGCCCGCGCACCCACAGATCGGCCTCAGAGAGCACCTCGAGCGCTTCCTGGGACAGCCCAGCCGCCTCGATGACCTCCCACCACCGCTTGAAGCCGTAGCCCGTGGTGATCACGAACAGCCCCGGGCGTGCGGCCAGCAGGCGGCGCGTGTCGGCGATGACCTGCTCTTCCTGCTCCACGGGCACGAGCTTCAGCGACGGAGCGGCCAGGACCTCGGCCCCGCGACGGCGCAGCGCGCCCATCTGGTCCTCGGCCCGGCGGTGGGCGGTCACCGCGATGCGCCGCCCGGCCAGCGGCAGGTCGTTCTGCGCGGTGTCGGGCGGTGCCACGGCCCGGTGCGGGGTGAGCTCGCCGAGCACGCGCTCGCGGTCCTCGGCGGCCAGCGCGGCGACCGGCCCGATCACGGTCACCGCGGGCGAGACCGCCGAGGCCAGGTCTACGACGGCGCTGCCCAGCTGGCCCGTGAGCGTGCGCTGATCGGGGGAGAAGCCCTTCTCCACCACGGCGATCGGCAGCTCGGGGGAGGCCCCGGCGCGCATCAGCCCGCTCACGAGCTGCGGCAGGGTGGAGACCCCCATCAGCACCACGAGGGTGGCTCCGGTGCCCAGCAGCCGCGCGAAGCCGGCCAGCTCGTCGTCGTCGAAGGGCACGTGCCCGGAGGCCACGGTGAAGGCCCGGGAGACCTCGCGGAAGGTCAGTGGAATACCAGCCGCGCCGGGCACGGCCACGGCGGAGGTGATGCCGGGAACGGTCTCCACGGGGATGCCCCAGGACTCGCAGTCGGCGGCCTCCTCCCCGCCGCGGCCGAAGACGTAGGGATCCCCGCCCTTGAGGCGCACCACGCGGCGGCCGCGGGAGGCCGCGGTGAGCAGCTGGCGCTGGATCTGCTCCTGGGGCACCGGGTGGTGCCCGGGCCACTTGCCCACGCGCACGATCTCGGCGTGCGGGGCCTGGGCCTCGACGACGCCCTGCGGGGCCAGCCGGTCCAGCAGCACGACGTCGGCATCGGCCACGGCCTCCAGCCCGCGCACTGTCATCAGCTCCGGCGCACCGGGGCCGCCGCCCACCAGGGACACGCCCTTGCCGGGGGCGGGCACGACCGAGACCGGCACGGGTCCGTGGGCTTCACGGAGCCGCAGCAGCAGCCCCTCCCAAGGGGCGCGATCGTCGACCACGACGACGAGTCCCGGTGCCCCGCCTCTCAGGGCCTGCTCGGCAGCGGCCTCGTCGCCGGGTGTCTCGCCCGCCTCGGCCGCGGCGCCGGAACCAGCACCGGCGGCACCAGCCGGACCGGCGACCGCGCGGACCTCGGCGCCGGCGGCGCGCAAGCGCCTGGCCGGGCGGGAGTCGTCGTCGGCGCCGAGCAGCAGGAGGCGAACGCCGTCCACAGAGGTGTCGAGAAGCATGTGATCAGCCTAGAACGGCAGGCCGGTCGTCTGGTCCACGCCCCGGCGGAGTGCGGCTCAGCCCTGGGCGCCCACCGGGATGCGGGTCCCGGAGATCAGCACCGGCCCGGAGCCGTCCTCGGCCGCGGCGATCTCCTCCGGGGTGGCCGGGCGGATCTGCTCGCGCTCGAGCACGTACTGGCGGGCGGAGTCGTCCGAAGCGTCCGGGTCGTTGACGAACGGGCGGAACCGGCGCAGGCGCTGCGGGTCGCGCAGGGTCGCGGCCCACTCGTCCTCGTAGCCCTCGACCTGGCGCTGCATGTCCGCCTCCAGGTCGGCGCAGATGCCCAGGGAATCGTCGATCAGCACCGCCTTGAGGTGGACGATGCCGTCGCCGTACTCCTCGTCGAGGTCCTCGAGCCATCGGGCGGTGCGCTGCAGCTTGTCCGCGGTGCGGATGTAGTACATGAGGTAGCGGTCCACGTACTGCACGAGCTCGGCCTCCGAGACGGACTCGGCGAAGACCCTGCCATGAGCGGGATTCGCCCCGCCGTTGCCGCCCAGATACAGCGTCCAGCCCTCGGGGGTGGCCATCACGCCGATGTCCTTGGACTGGGACTCCGCGCAGTCGCGGGCGCAGCCCGAGGAGCCGATCTTGAACTTGTGCGGCGAGCGCAGCCCGCGGTAGCGGTTCTCCAGGCGGATGCCCATGCCCACGGAGTCCTGCACGCCGTAGCGGCACCAGGTGGAGCCCAGGCAGGACTTCACGTTGCGCAGGGACTTGCCGTAGGCCTGCCCGGACTCGAAGCCCGCGTCCACGAACCGCTTCCAGATCGCGGGCAGCTCCTCGAGTCGGGCGCCGTAGAGCCCGATGCGCTGAGCGCCCGTGATCTTGGTGTAGAGCCCGTATTCGTGCCCGACCTCGGCGATCACCGCGAGCTTCTCCGGGGTGATCTCTCCGCCCGGGATACGCGGGACCACCGAGTAGGTGCCGTCCTTCTGCATGTTGCCCAGGTTGCGGTCGTTGGTGTCCTGCAGGGTGCCGCGGCCCTCGTCGAGCACGTAGGCGTGCGGCTGGGAGGCCAGGATCGAGGCCATGGTGGGCTTGCAGATCGCGCAGCCGTCCTGACCCCTGCCGAAGCGCTCGAGGGCCTCCGGGAACGTGCGGATGCCGGTGGCGCGCACCGCCGCGTAGAGCTCGGCGCGCGAGAGCTCGAAGTGCTCGCACAGCGCCTTGGAGACCGTCAGGCCCATCTCGGCCATGGTCTTCTCGAGCGTCTTGTGCATCATCGGCACGCACGAACCGCACTGGGTGCCTGCATCCGTGCACTTCTTCAGCTCCGGCACGGACTGGTGGCCGTCGCGCACGGCCTGGCGGATCTCCCCGAAGGGCACGCCGTTGCACGAGCACAGGATGGCGTCATCGGGCAGCTCGGTCTCGGGGGCGTCGCCGCCGGCCGCGGAGAGGTAGCGAGCCGGCTCGGCCGGCAGCGGTCGGCCCTGCAGGGGGCGCAGGGCGTCGTAGGGCTCGGCATTGCCCACGAACACGCCGCCGATCAGGGTCTCGCGGTCCTCGGCCACCACGAGCTTCTGATAGATCCCGGCCACCGGATCGGAGTAGTCGACCTCGATCGCCCCGGGTGTGGTCGCGTAGACGTCGCCGAAGGAGGCCACGTCCACGCCGGCGAACTTCAGCCGGGTCGAGGTGTCGAAGCCGGAGACCTCGCCGTCCCCGCCGTGGAGGCGATCGGCCACGACCTCGGCCATCTTGTTGGCAGGGCCCACCAGGCCCCAGGTCTGGCCCAGGATGTGCGCGACCTCGCCGATGGCCCACACGTGGGCCACGGAGGTGCGGCAGGCCTCGTCGACGACCACGCCGCCGCGCGGGTCCAGATGGAAGCCTGAGCGCCGCGCCAGGCCGGAGCGGGGGCGGATGCCCACGCCCAGGATGACCATGTCCGCCTCGAGCCGGCGCACCACCGCCTCGGGGCCGGGGCCGTCGGCGACGTTCACGCCGATCACGTTCTCCTGCTCGTCCAGCTCCACGCCCTGGATATAGCTCGAGCACTGCACGTCCAGGCCCTGCTCGCGCATCAGCGAGTTGACGGCCAGTCCGCCCTCGCGGTCCATCTGGGTGCACAGCAGGAATTCTGCGACGTCCAGGATGGTGGCCTCCGCACCCAGATCCAGAAGCCCGGCGGCGGCCTCCAGACCGAGCAGACCGCCGCCCACGACCACCCCGCGCGGGGCGCGCCCCAGCTTCTGCTTCAGCTGCTCGACCTCGGCCACGATGCCGCGTACGTCGTCGATCGTGCGGAAGACGTGGACCCGGTGGGCGCCCGGGATGTTCAGGGTAGCGGCGTTCGAGCCGGTGGCCAGCACGAGCTCGTCGTAGGCGAAGGTCTCGCCGCTGCGGGTGAGCACCGTGCGGGCCTTGACGTCCAGCTCGGCGGCGCGCTGGCCCGAGCGCAGCTCGATGCCCGGTGTCTGCCACATCTGCGGATCGCCCAGCGTGAGGTCGCGCTCGGCGTCCACGAACAGCTTCTCCAGGGCCACGCGGTCGTACGGGGTCCACTTCTCCTCGGAGAGCACCGTGATCGTGTCCTGGCCGAGCCCGCGCTTGAGCATGGACTGCACGAAGCGGTGAGCGGCGGGGCCGCCTCCGATGACGAGGATCCGGCGTCCGGTCGAGGTGTCCTGGGCGGTGGTCTCTGACATGAGTGGCTTCCTTCGCATCGCGGGTGGGCTCGTTCCGATCAGACCACGCGCCCCCGGGCAAGGAGGACCTCAGTTGCCTTCAGATGCTGCGGGACCTGCGCGCGGCAGCGGCCTGCGGGTACGGTTCGGGACAGGGCCGCGCCGAGCTCGCGGCGCCCTTCGAGGCCTCCTGCGGAGGGCTCGCACACCGGGCACGGCGCTCGCCGCGCCCGAGGACCCAGGCAAGGAGCCGCATCATGAGCGCCACGACCGCCGTCGAGATATGCCGCCTCGAGGACCTGGAGACCGGCTGGGGCGAGGTCGCCCTGGTCGAGGGCCGCCAGATGGCCGTCTTCCGGCTGCCGGACGACACTGTGGCCGCGGTGGATCACGCCGATCCCCGCTCGGGCGCGCTCGTGATCGCCCGCGGGATCGTGGGCGCCACGCTCGACGGGACCCCCACGATCGCCTCCCCGCTCTACAAGGAGGTCTACGACCTGCGCACGGGCCAGTGCCTCACGACCGATGCCTACGAGCTGCCCGTCCACGACGCGACCGTCTCCCCGCAGGGCCGGGTCGTCGTGGCGCTGCGCCCGTGAGCGCGCGGGGCGCCGGAGCCCCTGGACCCCGGTCCGAGGTCGACCCCGTCCTGCTGCTGTGCGCGCACGGCTCGCGCTCGCCGACGGCTCAGCGCGCCACGGCACGGATCACCGAGCAGGTCGGGCGCCTGCTGCCGGGAACCGAGGTGGTCGAGACCTGGGTCGACGTGCAGGCCCCGGATGTCGCTCAGCGATGCGCCGAGCTAGCTGATCGCCCGGTCGTGATCGTGCCCCTGCTGCTGTCCGCCGGCTACCACGTGCACCACGATCTTGAGCTGGCCGTGCACGGGCGGCCGCACCATGTCGTCGTCGGTGCTCTGGGACCGGATCCGCGGCTCTCCACGCTGCTCGCGCGCCGGCTGGCGGAGGCTGAGCAGGAGCCCGCTGCGGCCGAAGACGGTCACGCCGCGGCCGGGGCAGGCGAGCGCAGCCAGGATCCGATCGTGCTGATCGCCGCCGGTTCCTCCGACGCGCGCGCGGTGGCCGATGTCCGCGCCCAGGCGCAGGATCTCGCGGGGCGTCTGGAGCGCCCCGTGGAGACGGGCTTCGTCTCGGCCGCGCAGCCATCGGCGCCGGAGGCCGTGGAGGCGGTGCGGAAGCAGACGGGGCGGCCGGTCACGGCGGCGTCGTTCCTGCTGGCGCCGGGGCAGTTCCACGACCGGGCCGCGGACGCCGGAGCCGAGCGGATCTCGGCGCCGCTGCTCGTCGAGGACGCAGTGGCCGAGGAGATCCTGGAGATCGTGCTGCAGCGCCGGCAGGAGGGCCTGCGACTGCTGGCCTCAGGCGGGCGCTGAGCCCGGGCGGCGGCAGGTGAGTGCGCTCAGTCGCCGTCCTTGTCCGAGGCGGCGGAGTCCTCCCGCTCGACCTGGACGATGGGCACCATCCCCGTGCGGGCCTGCTCATTGCGCTGGCTGCGCTGCCGGCCCAGCCGACCCTTGTGCACCACGATCCGCGGCCTCTTGGCGCTGGCGGTGCGGGCCAGCTGCCGCCCTGCCGAGCCGACATCCCAGCCGCCCTGACCCGGAAGCGTCAACCCCAGGGTGCGCGTGAGCACGGTCAGCAGGGCCGCCAGGAGGATCGCGGCCCCCATGCCCCAGTTGGGTCGACCCAGCTCCCACGCGGCGGCCATGGTCAACGCGCTGACGAACGCAGTGGTGGCCGTGAGGGTGTTGCCGCCGAAGATGCCGGGGACGCGGCCGATGCAGACATCGCGCACGGCGCCGCCGCCGACCGCGGTGATCATGCCCAGCATGATCGCCGGGATCCAGCCCAGCCCGGCGGCCAGCCCCTTGGAGGCGCCGGTGGCGGCCCAGCAGCCCAGGGCCAGCGCATCCGCCGCCGAGAGGGCGCGGTGCATCCAGCGGCCTTTGATCGGGAGGTTGAAGATCAGGCCCGTGCCGATCAGCGCGGTGATGAGGTAGGTCGGATCGCTGAGGGCCACCGGCCTGCCGTTCTGGAGCAGGACATCGCGGATCATGCCGCCGCCCAGCCCGGAGAGCACGGCCAGGACCAGGAAGCCGATGATGTCCAGCTTCAGGGAGCGGGCGATCGCTCCGCCGAGCACGGCGTTGACGAACACCCCCGCCAGGTCGACGGCGCGGAAGACCGCCTCAGGGTCCAGCAGCTGCACGACCGCCTCCTCGTCGGGATGCCGACACGACAACGGGCCGCGGTCTGCGGCCCCGCCGAGGCTATCAGCGCGGCGCGCGGCGACAGCGCGCAGGGGCTGCGGCTCAGGCGCTGCGCACCGGCTGCTGCTCGAGCCAGGTGTCGAACGGGGTGGTCTGCTCGCCGAAGACCTGGAAGTAGGTCGTCGGGTCGGCGATCTCGCCGTGGGCCTGCATGAGTCCCATGGTGTCCAGGGCGCGGGTCAGCCCGCCCTTCATGAACAGGCGATTGACGGGGTTCATGAACCACAGCGGCATCGCGGTGACCTTGGCCCCGGGGCGGGTGGCCTCCAGGTAGCGGCGCAGCGCGGACTTCAGCGTCATGGGCTCGCGGCCGGTGACCTCGAAGACGCGGTCCTGGGCCTGCGGCATGGCGTAGCTGCGCGCGATCGCATTCATGAGGTCTGCGCTGATGATGGGGTGGAGGGTGTGCGGCTGCGGGCCCAGCAGCATGCCGCGCCCGTTCTGCACGAAGGACTCGAGGGTCTCGGCGAAGAAGGCCGGTCGGAAGACGGTCGCCGGTGTGCGCGCGGCCAGCAGGTGCTGCTCGGCGCGGACCTTGGCTCCCTCGCCGGGGTGATCGGCGAACTCGGGGCGGGCGTACATGCCGGAGATCATCGAGATCCGGGTGATGCCCAGCTGCCCGGCCGCCCGTGCCACGTGCCGCACGCCCTCGTCCTCGACGGCGCGGATCTGCTCGGGATCATTGCCTCCGCTCAGGGAAAGGTGCACGGCCTCGGCGCCCCCGAGCGCCCCCGGCAGGGTCTGCGGGCGCGTCACATCGGCCACGCGGGCCTCGACGCCGGCCGGCAGGTCCGTCTGCCGGCCGCGGGCCACTGCCAGGACGCGGTGGCCGCGGGCGGCGAAGACCTCGACGGCGCTGCGTCCGAGCTGCCCGGTGCTGCCGATCACGGCGATCGTGCGCGGAGCTCCGGAGGCCCGCGTCTGCCGGTCCTGCTGCGGGGCGGGCGTGCGGTCCGTGCGATCCATGTCCTGTCCTCCTGGTGGGGTGCGGCGGCCGTGCGGAGGCCGAGATCCCCTTCATCGTGGGGCACCGGCCTGGGAGGGCGCGCGGCGCGGGCGGGGATGTGACGGGGCGTGTCCGGTCCGGGCGAGACGGGGTGACCACACTCCTGGGGGATCACGTTCCCCGCTCGGGGGACAATCACGCCGCGAAAATGCACTTAAGACTGGACGCAGGCCCGTGACGTGCCACGATGAATACTCGAGTTCGGCAGTGACCGGAACCTCGCGCCGCGCGAGCCCACCTGATCCAGGGCGATGACCGCGGTGCGACGTCCGCGCCGGGACCGCCCGCGAACAACGGCGCCCCTGGGAAGGGTGCGCCAGGCGGGCGCGGCGCGGAAGCCGGTGAGGCTGCGGGCTCGACGGGCAGGCGCAGTCGATGCGTGCAGTGCATCGGTGCCCTCTCCGTGCCGCACGGCGGTGGAGCACACCGCTCGAGCAGGACCACAGGCCAGAGGGAGGCTGCAGCATGGCTGGACAGGCAACAGCGCTCGAGGGACAGGGCGCCGGCATGCACGCGACGGGGGCGGTGGCACGGCAGGCCGTCGCCGATCCGACGGCAGCCGCCGCGAGCCGCGCCGCTCTGCGCCTCGCCGGAGCACGGGCAGCAGCCCGCACCTGACCGAGCCGGCCGCGAGCGGCTCCCAGACCGGAAGCAGGACGCGCAGCGCGTCCGCCAGGCTCCACCGCACCGCCCCTGCAGCGGCCACTGATGGGCACTGCCCGAAGACCCAGCCCCACCCGAGCACCTCCGAGAGGACCCCACTGACCATGGCACGAGCACGGATCACCGGCGTCGGCGGCTACCAGCCCGGCGAGCCCATCGGCAACGACGTGATCGAGGAGCTGGCCGGCGAGCTGCCGGCCGAGGTCCTGGAGGGGCTGTCCATCCAGCAGCGCTTCTGGCTGATCGACCCGCGCACCGGCGAGCACCGCGAGTCCAACGCCGACATGGCGACCAAGGCCGCTCATCGCGCCCTCGACTCGGCGGGACTGGTCCCGGAGGACATCGACGGCATCATCCTCTCGACCGGAACCCCCGAGTACACGCTGCCGCCCACGGTCGGCTACGTGCAGGAGCAGCTGGGGCTGGAGAAGGTCTCGACCATGGAGCTGCGCTCGGCCGGTGCCGGCGCGGTGCAGGCACTGGAGATCGCGCGCCTGCAGATCGCGGCCGGCACGCGGCGCCGCGTACTCGTGATCGGCTCGGAGTGCATCTCCCCGGTGCTGGCCGGGACCTACCTGGCCATGCCCAAGGAGAAGATCCGCATGCGCGACCGCGTGCCGATCTACATGTTCTCCGACGGCGCCGGCGCCATCGTGGTCGAGGCCTCCGACGACGAGTCGAAGGGCCTCGAGCCCGGGGCCGAGCAGGCCATCGGCGGGAACCGCAAGCCCGGCATCCACGCCGTGGGCGGAGGCACGTTCAAGCCGCTCGTGGAGCAGCAGCGCGCCGAGCGCCTGGTCGATCTGCGCGTGGACGTGGTCGGAGCAGGCGAGTTCACCCCCGTGATGGTCCTGGAGGCGCTGTCCGGGACCCTGGCCGCCGCCGGGGCGACACCGGCCGATCTGGACTGGTGCCTGATCCCCGAGGGCAATGTGGGCTGGCTGCTGGACTCCATGGAGGAGCAGGGCACGCTCAACGCCGACTTCAAGGCCCTCGAGGGCAAGGTCTTCGACAACCTCGCCGACACCGGCGCCTGCGGCTCGGCCGCCGTCCCGCTGTTCCTCGATCACGCCTGGCGCTCGGGCATGATCGAGGTCGGCCAGCGCGTCAGCCTGATCGGCGTCGAGGCCACCAAGTGGATCTGGGCCGGGATCACTCTGGACTGGACCGCGCCGGCTCCTGCGAGCACCTGGCGGGACGCATGAGCGCCCGCCACGATGCGATCGTGATCGGCGCGGGCCTGTCCGGGCTCAGCGCCGCAGCCCTGCTGGCCCGAGCCGGGCTGGACGTCGTCGTCCTGGAGAAGGCCGACGGCCCCGGCGGCTGCGCCCGCTCCTTCACCCGCGACGGCTTCACCTTCGACCCGGCCGTCCACGTGACCGTGGAGGCGCGGCCGGAGGCCTATATCGGCCTGCTGCTCGAGCACCTGGGCGTGGCCGATCAGGTCGTCTTCGAGCGCTTCGGCGAGATCTACCGGGTGGATCTGCCGGGCTTCTCGATGGTCGCCCCCACCGGGCGCGAGGACTTCCTGGCCGCGCATCAGGACGCGTTCCCGGCTCAGGCCCGTGGCCTGGCCGAGCTGTTCGAGATGCGCCACGAGCTCTACGAGCAGACCTCGTCCATGCCTCAGCGCCTCGATCTCGCCGAGGACATCGAGGCGGTGATGGCCCGCGTCCCGCGCGTGCTCGAGCACCGTCGTTCGACCGTCCAGTCGGCCATCGCGCCGTACCTGGACGACGAGCGCGCCCGCGCCGTCATGGGAGCGATCTGGCCGTACCTGGGCTCGAGCCCCGACCGGCTGTCCTTCCTGCTGTTCAACCAGATGCTCGAGACCTTCCACACCGGCGGATGGTTCCCGCGCGGCGGCTTCCAGTCCCTCGTGGATGCGATCGTCTGCGGGCTGGAATCGGCCGGCGGCACGCTGCGCACCGGCGCCGAGGTCACCCGCGTGCTCAGCGCCGACGGCGCCGTGACCGGCGTGGAGCTGGCCGACGGCGAGCAGATCCTGGCCGAGACCGTGATCGGCGCCTCCGACGGCACCGCGCTGCTGGCAGAGCTCGTGGGCTGGGACGCCCTGCCCGCGTCCTGGAAGCGGCGCGTGGAGCGCTACACGCTGGCCCCTTCCGCCGTGACGCTGTTCGGCGGCTTCGACGGCGACCCGCAGCAGCTGGGCATGGTCGACGAGAACATCGTCTTCCGCCACTGGGATCACCGCCGGACCTGGGCCGAGCTGCAGGACGGGCGCCCCGGCGGGCTCTGGGCCTCGGTGCCCACCCTGGTGGATCCCGGCATGGCCCCGGCCGGGAGGCACTCGGTGACGATCACCGGCCTGGTGCCGGCCGAGCTGTCCCGGGACTGGTCGGCGGCCAAGCCCGAGCTGGCAGAGGACATGATCGCCGCCGTCGAGACGGCCTTCCCGGGATTCCGCGACAGATTCGACCTGATGGAGACCGCCACGCCGGCCACCTACGCGCGCTGGACGGGCAACCGCGGGGGAGCGGCCTACGGCTGGGAGAACACCCCGTCGCAGACCGCCTCCAAGCGCCTGCCCCACGTCACCCCGCTCAAGGGCCTGCTGCTGGCGGGGCACTGGTCGGAGGAAGGCGAGTCGTCGCTGCGGGCCCTGACCTCGGGCCGAGCCGTCGCCGAGCTGGCCGCCGAGCGCCACGGGCTCCCCGGGGCCGTGCCGTCGTTCGGCGGGCCGTCGTCGCTGCGCGAAGCCGCTCGGGCCGGTTCCTGAAAGACCGGACCCGAAGCACATGTCAGCTGCAACCGAGAGGAATCAGATGAGCGAGCAGAGCCAGACCGAGGGCGCCGGGCGCCGGGCCGCCCTGGTCACGGGCGGCTCCCGCGGCATCGGCGCCGCGCTGAGCCTGCGCCTGGCCCAGGACGGCTTCGACGTGGCGGTCAACTACCGCTCCGGCGCCGAGGCCGCGCAGGAGACCGTCGAGCAGCTCCGCGAGCTCGGCGTGGAGGCGATCGCCGTGCAGGGCGATGTGGCCGACCTCGAGCAGATGAAGGCCGCGGCCGCCAGCGCGATCGAGGCCTTCGGGCAGCTCGACGTGGTCGTGAACAACGCCGGGATCTCCAAGGACGTGCTGATCTCGTCGATGCAGACCGAGGACTGGCGCTCCGTCATGGACGTCAACTTCGGCGGCGTCTTCAACGGCACCAAGGCCGTGCTGGAGCACTTCATGTCCCGCGGCACCGGCTCGATCATCAACATGTCCTCCGTCATGGGCGAGCGCGGCTGGGTGGGCGAGGCCAACTACTCCGCCTCCAAGGGCGCGATCAACGCCTTCACCCGCTGCTCGGCCGTCGAGCTGGCCCGCTTCGGCATCCGCGTCAACGCCGTGATGCCCGGCTTCGTGCCGACCGAGCTCGTCGAGGAGCTCGTGACGAAGTCCGGCGCGGGGATCAAGAGGCAGCTGCCCATGCGCCGGTTCGGCGCTGTGGAGCAGATCGCCGGCGTCGTGTCCTTCCTGGCAGGCGAGGACTCCGCCTACATGACCGGCGAGTGCCTGGCCGTCGACGGCGGCGCCGCCGCCCAGCTCGGCCTCGGCCGGCCCAAGTGACCCGCGCCGACCGGCGCGCCGCGAACCACCCGACCACCCCGAAGGATCCGCCGAGCACACCGCTCGGACCGACACGAAGAAGGAGAGCGCAATGACCGCTTCGATCGCCGAGACCAACACCGAGCTCTACGAGAAGGTCCGCGACTGCGTGGCCGAGGCCCTGGCCCTGGACCTGGACGAGATCTCGCCCGAGTCCACCCTGCTCGACGAGCTGGGCGCCGAGTCCATCGACCTGCTCGACATCCTCTTCCGCATCGACCGCGCCACCGGCGTGAAGATCCAGTCCGACGAGCTGGCCTCCTACGTCCAGGGCGGCATGCCCGACGAGGAGTTCGGCGACGAGGACGCCGACGTCATCACCCCCAAGGGCATGGAGCAGCTCAAGAAGGTCATGCCGCAGATCGCGGAGAAGGACCTCGACGGCAAGCTCTCGCCCGAGGACGTCATGAGCCACTTCACCGTGGCGAACCTCACCGAGCTCGTCGCCTCCCGGGCCTGATCATGAGGGTCCGGGAACCGCAGGCTGCGCTGGTGCGGGTGGGGGTCGACCTCGTGGAGACCGAGAAGGTCGCTCGGCTCGCCGAGCGGTTCCCTGACCGACTGCCCGATCTGTTCACCGCCGCCGAGCTGGCCTACGCGCTGCGCGGCGGACGGCGCAGCGGTGAGCGGCTCGCCGCCCGGTTCGCCGCCAAGGAGGCCGCGTTCAAGGCCCTGGGCACCGGCATGAGCCGGGGCGTGGCCTGGACCGAGATCGGCATCGAGCGCGAGCTCAGCGGCCGGCCCCGGCTCGAGCTCACCGGACGCGCCGCCGAGACGGCTGCCCGGCTGGGCCTCACCGGCGCGGACGTGAGCCTCTCGCACACCCGTGACTACGCGATCGCCCACGTCGTCCTCTACGCGGCCGCCTCCGACCCGCGGCACGACGGCGGCGCCGGCACCGCCCTGCGGCCCGAGCCGCTGGGGCGCCCCGGAGCCGCACGCGCCGCCCGCGACCACCACCAGCTGACACACCATCGTCAGGAGCACTGATGAGATTCCACCTCGTGGATCGGATCGAGGAGCTGAGGCCGCACGAGTCGGTGCGCGCCGTCAAGGCGACCTCGCTGGCCGAGCCCTACTGGCAGGGCGAGCCGCCCGTGATGCCGCCGAGCCTCGTGCTCGAGAGCATCTGCCAGGCCGGCACCTGGCTGATCATGGGCTCGACCGAGCTGACCCGCCGCGCGGCGCTGCTGCAGGTGGGCGAGCTGCGCACCCACGGGCTGGTCCGCCCCGGCCAGCGCCTGGAGCTCACCGGCACGGTCGTGTCCTGGACTGAGGAGATCGCCGTGCTCAGCGGCCGCGCCGCGGCCGACGGCGAGCTGGTGCTCGAGGCCGAGGACATCATGTGCTCGCTCATGGACGCCGAGACGCTGCAGGACCGCGAGACCTCGCGCCGGCTCTACGAGACGCTGGTGCGCGCATGAGCCCCGCCCAGACCGCCCGCCGCCGCGTGGTGATCACCGGCGCCGGTGCCGTGACCCCGCTGGGCCTGGACGCCGAGTCGACGCTCGAGTCCCTGGTGGCCGGGCGCAGCGGCGTCCGGGAGATCACCCAGTTCGACGCCTCGGCCTACCCGGTGCGCATCGCCGGCACGGTGCCCGTGGAGGATGCCCGCACGCTGGTGCCCGACGTCGCCGAGGCCGAGCTGCTCTCCCGGCAGGGCGCCTTCGGCGTGGCCGCCGGGCTCGAGGCGCTGCGCCGCTCCGGGCTGCCCGCCGCCCGCGACGAGGAGGAGGCCGATCGCCGCACCGTGGTGGTCGGCGCCACCGCCGGGCGTCCCGACCTGCAGGAGATGGCCGAGTTCTTCCACCGGGTCAAGTCCGAGCTGCCCCTGCACAGGCCGCTGATCGAGGACGTGCTGCGCCGAGACCAGAACATCCCTGCCGCGGTGCTGGCCCGAGAGGCCGGCTTCCGCGGAGCGGTGGAGTCCGTCTCGACGGCCTGCACCGCCTCCGGGCACGCGATCGGCGAGGCCTTCCGCCAGATCCAGGAGGGCGAGGCCGATGCGGCCCTGGCCGGCGGCTACGACTCGCTCGTGACCTGGCTCGACGTCCTGGGCTTCTCCCTGCTGGGAGCGCTGACCAAGGACCACGCCGATGAGCCCGAGCGCGCCTCCCGGCCCTTCAGCGACGACCGCTCGGGCTTCGTGCTCGGCGAGGGCGGGATCATGCTCGTGCTCGAGGAGCGCGAGTCCGCCCTGCGCCGCGGCGCCCCGATCCTGGGTGAGATCGCCGGCTACGCCGCCACCATGAACGCCTACCGCATGACGGATCCGCCGCCTCCCGGGGGAGGGGTGACCCAGTGCATGGTCCGGGCCGTCGAAGACTCCGGGGTCCCCGCCGAGCGCATCGGCTACATCGCGGCGCACGGCACCTCCACTCCGGGCAACGACGTCAGCGAGTCCCAGGCCGTGCGCGAGGTCTTCGGCGCCCACGCCGGCGAGCTCGTGATGACCTCCGTGAAGTCGATGAGCGGTCACCTCACAGCTGCGGCCTCCGCGCTCGGAACGCTCGGAGCCCTGGGGGTGCTGGCCGATGGCCGCGTCCCGCCCACGATCAACCTGGAGAACCCGGATCCGGACTGCGACCTGGACTACGCCCCGCAGCCTGGCCGGGTCCTGGACACCGACGCCGTGCTCGTCAACGCGTTCGCCTTCGGCGGCACGAACGCCTGCACGGTGATCACCCGCCACGTCGACGACGCGGCGCAGCCCGCCCGACCCGCCGATGAGGAGGCCGCACGATGACGCGGCGCAGCACCACCCGCATGCCCCAGCTCACCGGCGTGGACCGCGTCACCGAGCTCGTCCCGGGCGTGAGCGCCCGCGGCGTGCGCGGGGTCGGCGGGACCATGGACCTGCTCGACGACCACTTCCCGGACTTCCCGGTACTTCCCGGCGTCCTGCTGCTGGGCTCGCTGGCCGAGCTCGCGGCGATCGTCGAGGAGTCGACGACCGACGAGACCGCCGAGGCCGCGGCGCCGGCGCTGCAGCTGGGCGGGGCCACCCGCGTGCAGTTCCGCACCTTCGTGCGCCCCGGCGACGTCCTGGAGCTGGAGGTCAAGCGCACCGGTGAGAAGACCTACCGCGCCTCGGCCTCGGTCGAGGGCAAGTCCGTCATGAAGGTCAACGCGCTGCGCCTGGAGCGCGTGGCCCCGATCGGCGCGCCGGATGCGCGCGGGACCGTCGACGGCGCCGACAGCACCGGACAGGGAAGCGAGGTCGGCGCATGAGCGACGTCGTCATCACCGGCATCGGCGCCGTCACGGGCCTGGGACACAGCGCCGAGCAGAACTGGGAGGCGCTGCTGGAGGGACGCAGCGCGGTCGCCCCCACGCAGTCCTTCGACGCCTCGTCGCTGGACTGCCGCGCCAGCGCGGAGGTCGCGGAGCTGCAGTCGGCGCTGAAGCCGCTCGTGGACCGGCGCATGCTGCGCAACATGATCCGCAACGACCGCCTGGCCGCACTGGGCGCCGTGCATGCCGTCCGCGATGCGGGCCTGGAGGGCCAGCTGGAGCAGGCCGGGCTGTACCTGGCCAGCGCCAAGGAGATCTCCGAGCCGGACAAGGTCATGGACGCCGTGCTGCTGGCCCGCGACGAGGACGGCTCGGTCGACTACCAGGTCATGGGCGCCGAGGGCGCCGCCGACTTCTACCCGCTGTTCTACGTCGAGGGCCTGCAGGCCGCCTCGCTGTTCTACATCTCCAAGGTGCTCGAGATGAAGGGCATCAACGCCTACGTCTCGGGCGCCGCCGAGGCCGGGATGTCCGCCCTGGGCATGGGCCTGCGCGCGATCCGCCGGGGCGAGGCCGAGGTGGTAATCGTCGGGGGCTTCGACGACTCCACGTCATGGTGGAACCAGTCCAAGTACCAGGACTGGGGACTGCTGCAGCACGGGCAGGACCAGCCGCACCCGTTCGCCGCTGAGGGCGCCGGCACGGTGCTCGGCGAGGGCTCGGTGTTCCTGGTGCTCGAATCCTCCGACCACGCCGCCGCCCGCGGGGCCCGTGTCTACGCGGGGCTGGAGGCCGTGTCCTCCCGCCAGGACAGCGCCAGGGTCTTCACGCCCCTGGCCGACGGCGACGGACTGGCCCGCGCCGTGCGCGCCGCGCTGGCCGGGGCCGGGATCGACGGCGAGCAGATCGCAGCCGTCGTGGCCGAGGGCACCGCGACCGCTGATGGCGACGCCCGCGAGGTCCAGGCGCTGAGCGAGGCGCTGGGCGCTGCCCGTCCGGCCGTGACGGCGGTGAAGGGCGCTGCCGGGCACACGACGGCGGCCTCCGGGCTGCTCAACGTGGCCGTGGCCGCGCTGGTGCTGGAGGCCGGGACGGTTCCGGCGATCGTCGGGACCGCCGCCGAGCAGGCAGGCGAGCCCGAGCTCGATCTCGTGCTGGGCAGCGCCCGGCCGCTGCCGCTGTCCGACGACGGCCCTTCCGGTGCGCTCGCACTCGCCCAGGGCTTCCAGGGCCAGTCCGGCGCAGCCGTGCTGCGCCGCGCCCAGACCTCGCGCGCCGCCGGGACCGGCGCCGCCGACCAGACCGCAGACCAGGGGGAACGATCCGAATGAACCAGCAGCACGCAGCAGCTCAGCCCCGTCCCGTCGTGGTGGCCGTGGGCGCGGTGACCTCGCAGGGCCGCGGCGCCGAGGCCACCTGGGAGGGCGTGCGCGACGGCAGCGTCGCGATCCGCACCGTCCAGCGTCTGTCCACCGAGGGCATCCGCACGGACATCGCTGGCGAGGTCGCCCCGCTGGACAAGCCCGCCGATCGCGCCGGCTACCCCGAGGGCTACGACGATCCGGCGCTGGACTTCGCGCTGATCGCCGCCGAGGAGGCCATGGCCGCAGCCGAGGGACTCGGCATCGAGCCGGAGCGCTGGGGCCTGGTCCTGGGCACCTGCAACGCCGGGCTTCTCTCGGTCGAGCAGTGGTACCTCGACGAGCGCGCCGGGCGCGAGGGCAAGGGCGAGGCTCTGGCGTACTCGACCCCGCAGGGCCTGGCCGAGGCCGTGGCAGGAGCCCACGCCATCCGCGGCCCGGTCCTGTCGCTGAACACCGCCTGCGCCGCCGGCGCCAACGCGGTGGGCTATGCCGCCGAGCTGATCGCCGACGGTCGCGCCGATGCCGTGCTCACCGGTGGCACCGATGCCCTGTCCGATGTGCTGTTCGCCGGGTTCAACTCGCTCGAGTCGCTGTCGCCGGAGCCGGCCAAGCCGTACTCCGCCGACCGTCAAGGACTTTCGCTGGGCGAGGGCGCGGCCATGATGGTGCTCGTGCGCGAGGACCTGGCCGAGCAGCTGGGCCTGGAGGTCCTGGCGCAGTTCGCCGGGCTGGGCCTGTCCGCCGACGGCTACCACCCGACCGCCCCCGAGCCCGAGGGCCGCGGCGCGGCCCGGGCCATCCAGGAGGCGCTGCGCCAGGCCGGGGTCTCGGCCTCCGAGGTCGGCTACCTGAACTCCCACGGCACGGGCACCGCCAAGAACGACCCCGCCGAGACCGCCGCCATGCGACGGGCTCTGGGGGAGGACCTGGACCAGATCCGGGTGTCGTCGACGAAGTCCATGATCGGGCACCTGCTGGGTGCGGCCGGGGCCTCCGAGGCCATGGTCACGGTCAAGGCGCTGCAGACCCAGACCGCGCCGCCCACCGCCGGGCTCGTGACCCCCGACCCGGTCTGCGACCTGCGCCATGTGCCGATCGAGGCGCAGCCGATGGAGACGAACGCGGCGATCTGCAACAACTTCGCCTTCGGCGGGGCGAACGCCTCGCTCGTGCTCACCCGCGATCACGAGGACACGCGCCTGCCGGTCAGCGATCGCCGGATCGTCCTCACGGGTCTGGGTGCGGTGACCTCCGCCGGGGAGACGGTGTCGGCGCTCGAGGAGGCGGTGGCCGCTGGCGAACAGGCCTTCACCGAGGTCGAGGGCCAGCAGGTCGGGCTGTTCACGGCGACCGGCAAGGAGCAGCTGGCCCCCCGCGTGCGCCGGCGCATGGATCGCCTGGCGATCGGCTCGGTCGTGGCCGCGCAGTCCGCGCTCGAGCACGCCGACCACACCGCAGGCGAGCGCACCGGCATCATCCTGGGCACCGAGATCGGGCCCATGGACGTCATGGAGCGCTTCGCCCAGCCCCTGTTCGACGAGGACCCCTCCGCGGCCAATCCGGCGCTGTTCCCGAACACCGTCTACAACGCCGCCGCCGGCCAGGTGGCCATGAACCTGGGCTGCGTGGGCCCCACCACCACGCTGACCGCAGGACGCGCCGCCGGGGCGCTCACGCTGAGCATGGGCGCCCAGGAGATCCGGCGCGGTCGCGCCGACGCGATCCTGGGCACCTCCGCCGAGGCGCTGACCCCGTCGGTCGTGCGCGGGCTGCGGGACCTGGGCCTGTTCGACGGCGGCGACTGGCACGCCGCCGAGGGCGCTGCCAGCGTGCTGATCGAGGACCGGGACTCCGCCCTGGAGCGCGGTGCCCAGCCGCTGGCCGAGCTGCTCGGCACGGGCATGGCCTCCGACGGACTGGGCATCGGCTCGGTCTCGGCCGAGGGCGAGGGCCTGGAGCGCGCCGTGCGCGACGGCCTGCAGCGCGCCGGCGTCTCGGCGCAGGACGTGCACCACGTGTGGGTCGACCTCAAGGGCTCGGCAGGCTCCGATGCCGCCGCCGAGTCGGCCCTGGGCCGTGTTCTGCCGCAGGCGCAGCGCCACGCCAGCCGCCCGGTGCTGGGCGACTCCTTCGCCGTGGGCGGTCTGCTGGACGTGGTCCTGGCCGCCGGGGCGATCTCGCGCGGCGAGACCGAAGGCCCCGTCGTCGTGACGACCTCCAGCTCGAACGGCTTTCACCTGGCCCTGGTGCTGGGCGTGGCCGAGGCGGATCACGGTGCCTCCTAAGGCTCGCCCGCTGCCGCAGCTGTGGAGCGCGCACGAACCGGTCCTGGCCTACGGGAGCCTGGGCCGGGGCGTGCCGCGGATCGTGCACGTCCACGGTCTCGGCGCTCGCTGGCAGATCTTCAAGCCGGTCATGGCCGGTCTGCAGGAGCACACGCAGCTGGCCCCCGACCTGCGCGGACACGGGCTCTCCGGGAGAGCGGCAGGGGATTACTCGGTGGAGGCCATGGCGGGGGACCTGATCGACCTCCTCGAGGCGCACTGCCCCGAGCCGGTCGTGCTCAGCGGCCACTCGCTGGGCGGCTGGGTCGCGATGGCGGCCGCCTCCCGCAGACCCGAGCTGATCGACGGGCTCGTGGTGATCGACTCGCCGCTGCACTCGCGGCGACCGGATCCCTCGATCACGCGGTCCTACCTCGCGGACGCGCCCCTGGTCCTGCGAGCGGTGTCGCGCTCGCCGGAGCAGCTGGACCCGGCGGTGCTGGAGGCCTACCACGACGGAGAGTTCGCCGCCCCGTGCCCGGCCGAGGATCTGCTCGTGCGCTTCGACGGACCGGTGGCGCTGCTGCAGGCCGATGAGGCCCGCGGCGGGCTCATGTCCGCCGAGGACGTGCAGAGGGCACGACAGGCGCACCCGCGCCTGCACCACGTGGCCTTCGACGGCATCGGCCACGCCGTGCAGGTCGAGGACTCCACGGGACTGATCGAGCAGCTGCGCGGCTTCCTCAAGATCCTCGACGAGGGCCGCGGCTCGCACGCCGTCGGCACCGTTCCGGCGAGGGAGCCGGAGGCCGTCGGCAGCAGGGTTCAGGACGCGGGCTCCGGGGCTGCGGCCTCGGGTGCCGCACGGGACGAGGACAGGATCGAGCAGCCATGAGAAGAGCAGAGATCGTGATCGTCGGCGGCGGCATCGCCGGACTGACGGCGGCCAACGCGCTGCAGCAGGCGGGCTTCGGCGTGCGCGTGCTCGAAGCGCGCGAGACCGCCTCGACGGCCGAGCTGGGCGCCGGCATCCACCTATGGCCCAACGTGATCGACTGCCTGGACCGGCTGGGGCTGGCCGAGCCGGTGATCGAGCGCGGCACCGTGGTGCGCCGCCACCGCTATCTCACCTGGCGCGAGCGCCAGATCGGGACCCTGGACGTGGAGAAGCTGGCCGCCGGCGCGGGCTGCCCGGCCGTGGGCGTGACGCGCACGCACCTCTACCAGACCCTGCTGCAGGCCCTGGAGCCGGGCACCGTGCGCTTCGGCATCTCGGTGACCGGCTTCGACCGCACGGATTCCGGTGTCATCGTGCGCACTGGCGACGACCAGAGCCTGCGCGCTGATGCCGTGATCGGCGCCGACGGCATCGGTTCCGTGATCCGCCGCCAGCTGCACGGCCCCGCCGAGCCGCGCTACTGCGGGCTGACCGCCTGGCACGGCACGACCGACTACCAGCACCCCGAGCTGGTCCCCGGCGACATGGCCATCTACTGGGGCCCCACCGGGCGGATCCTGCACTACCACGTCAGCGACGGCGAGCTGTACTGGCTGGCGCTGCTGCAGGCGCCGCCGCGGTATCCGGACGTGCCGGGGGAACGTCAGGCCGAGGCGATCCGCCGCTTCCGGGGCTGGCCCGCGCACGTCCAGTCGATGGTCCGCTCGACCCCGGAGGAGCGCATCCTGCGCAACCACATCCTGGACCGCGACCCGCTCCAGCACTGGGGCCGCGGCCGCGCCACGATCATCGGCGACGCCGCACACCCCATGACGCCGGACATGGCCCAGGGGGCCGGTCAGGGCATCGAGGACGGGCTCAGCGTGGCCCTGGCCTTCCAGCGCGAGGCCTCCGTGGCCGAGGCGCTGCGCAGCTTCGAGGAGCGGCGCAGGGACCGGGCCAACGGCTTCGTGAAGTCCTCCCGCCAGGTCTCCTCCGTCTCCACCTTCACGGCCAAGCCCATGATCGCCGTCCGCAACGAGATCGTCCTGCGCGCCATCTACCGCACGCATCCCTGGGGCACCGCGCAGAAGGAGATCATCCCCGTGCTGTGACCCGCCCGCCCACCCGTGACATCTGTCGGGGGTGCGGGCGGGCAGGACAGCGCACGGGGAATCGACGGAATCCCCATAGACCCAGCTGACCAGGGCTGATGTGATGAGACCGGATGCCTGTGCCTCCGCCTCGCACGTCGTCGCCGATACCGGCTCGACGAGCCGACCGACAGTCAACGACCCCATGAAGGAGACCACCATGAAGCCGCTGCGCCGAGGAGCCCGCGCCGCTGAAGGGCTGCTGCTGCTGGCCACGATCGGAATCGAGGCCGGGGGCAACTACGTCCTGGCCCTGACCCGGGGCGAGGCCGAGGGCACCGAGTTCCAGCGCACCTTCGCGCGCTCGGGCCACGGCCACGCCGGATCCCTGGCCACGCTGGGAGCCGTCACCGTCATCCTGGCCGAGCAGACCGAGCTGAAGGGCCCCGCGCTTCAGGTGGCGCGCTGGGCCGTGCCGGCCTCGGCCGTGCTCATGCCGGCCGGATTCTTCCTCTCCTCGAACGGTGAGAACCGCGAGGAGCCCAATGAGCTCTACGTCCTCGTCCAGGCGGGCGCCGTCACCCTGGCGGCCGGGCTCGTGACCCTGGGCGGAGCGCTCGTCGCATCAGCCGTCAAGAGGTGAGGACAGTGCTGGAACGTCGTCGACTGGCCATCATCGGAGCAGGCCCAGCGGGTCTGGCCACCGCGCGCACCCTGCAGGGCAGGGGCTGGGACGTGCACGTCTTCGACGCCCGCCCCACCCTGGAGTCCAGGGACGGCGGCTGCTATGTGCTGTGGTACGCCGGGGTCATGGCCCTGCAGCGCATGGGGCTCATGGACCGGGCGCGGGAGGTGAGCTCGCCGATCACCGGCTTCGAGATGTCCGGAGCCCGCGGCGAGCAGTTCACCACGATCGACACGGTGGCCGAGGGCCGGCAGTTCGACGACTCCGTGCCGATCGCGATCAAGCGCGCCGATCTGGTCAATGTGATCGCCGACAGCTCGCCCGAGATGACTTTCCATCGCGGCACGAACGTGCGCGAGGTCCTCGACGCCGCAGGCGGGCCGCGGGTCGTGCTGACCGAAGGCACCGAGGACCGCTTCGACGCCGTGGTGGGCGCCGACGGCATCAACTCCGCGGTGCGGGCGACCCTGCACCACGCGGATCCGCCGCGCCATCCCGGCTACGCCCACTTCTGGGGCATGGCCCAGGCCCCGGTGACCGGTGCGATGCCCGGGACGTTCCGCATCATGCACGGCTCGGCGGTGCGCTTCGCGCACTTCTGGCTCGACGACGAGACCATCGTGTGGTGGTGCGTTCGCCCCTCCGGGCCCTCCCCGGAGGGCGACAGCCTGGGCTCGCAGCTGTCCATGGCCACGCTGCTGGCCGAGTGGGATCCCGTGGCCGCCGAGCTGGTCTCGCGCACCGAGGTCATCACCCGCCGTGACACGATGGATCAGTCGCCGCTGCGGCGCTGGAGCAGCGCCCGCATCACCCTGGCCGGCGACGCCGCCCACGCCATGACCTTCGACCTCGGCCAGGGAGCGGGCACCGCGCTCAGCGACGGCGTGGTCCTGGGTTCCCTGCTGGCTCAGGACCGCGGCATCACCGAGGCGCTGCGCGCCTACGAGTCCGCCCGCCGGCCCACGGCCAACATGATCGCCCGGGCCTCGCGCGGAGTCGGCGCCTCGGCGCACCGCCCCGGTATCGGCTCGGCACTGAACGCGCAGTTCCTCAAGCGCTTCGGCCCGGCCGTCACGCCCCGGATCTTCGCCGCCGATGCCAAGGCCCAGCTCAAGGCGCTGGGCCCCGTCCAGCCGCTGAGCGCGGCGCACCAGGAGCACTGATGGGCCGCCACCGAGCAGCAGGACCGGCCGTCGGGGTCCGTCGTCGAGACGACGGACCCCGACGGGCCGCCCGACCCGACCTCGATGAGGCAGCCAAGCCCATCCACCCCACCGAGACCACCCCGACCCCGAGGAGCGCGAGACCATGACCGACGCCCAGCCCGCCCCGACCCCCGCCGAGCCGTCGCGGCCCGGACTCGACATCGAGCGCAACCGCATGCTGATGGTCGATTACCTCGAGAACGCCTGGAACCGCCAGGACTGGGACTATGCCAAGCGCGCCGTCCACCCCGATGTCGTCTTCCACGACCAGATCCGCGAGGGGCTGCCGCCCGGGCACGAGGGCATGTTCCAGGCCATGCACCGCGTGTTCGAGGCCGTCCCGGACTTCCACGTGGAGATCACCGAGATGATCTGCGAGCGCGACCTCGTCACGGTCGTCTTCCACGGCTCCGGCACCCACACCGGCACCTTCATGGGCTACCCGGCCACGGGCCGCCCGGTCGTGTTCGACTCGATCAGCATCGTGCGCTGGTCCGATGAGGGCCAGATCATCGAGGGCTGGCAGGAGGCCGATCAGATGGGCATGGCCCAGTCGATCGGCATGATGCCCTCGGGCTCCATGCCCAAGCCGATGGCCTACGCCATGTCCTTCGGCACGCGGTTGTCCGACCGCCTGAAGAAGCGCCGATGACGGCCTGGCTGGCCTTCCTCTGGCTGTTCGTCCCGGGCTTCACCGCCTGCGCCGAGTTCGGCTCCTACGCGTTCGTGCACCCGGTGCTGCGCCAGCTCGACCGGCAGAACCACGTGATCGCCGAGAAGGGGCTCGTGAAGACCTTCGGGCGGATCATGCCCGTGCTCATGACGGCCTCGCTCGTGCTGCTGATCTCCGGGGCCGTCGACCTGGGCGGAGCCACCCTGCCCGTGTTGGCGGCTGTGCTCTGGGGCATCGCGCTGGTCACCACGATCATCGTGAACGTGCCGATCAACTTCCGGACGCACTTCTGGCAGGACGACGAGTCCACGGCAGGAGCCTGGTCCGGCATGCGACGGCTCTGGGAGGTCTTCCAGGGCGTGCGCTCGTGGCTGTTCCTGATCAGCTTCGCGCTGGTCTGCGCGCATGTGGCCGTGAGCTGATCCGGCATTGCCCGACCCCAACCCGCGCCTGCGTGCCTCGATGCGGCTTCGCAGCTTGCAAGGGCATCCGGGCACGCAGGCGCGGGAGGGTGACGTGCTGGGTCGAGCCGTCAGGCGGTGAAGAGGGCCCGCAGCTGCTCCGTGAGCGCTTCCAGACGATCCTGTGCGCGGCGTCGGGCGGCGGGAAGCTCGTCTCGGTGCTCGAGCTGCATGACCGTCTCGAGATAGCACTTGAGCTTGGGCTCCGTGCCCGAGGGCCGCACGATGACTCGGGTTCCGTCCTCGCTCAGCAGGCGCATGCCCTCGGTGGGCAGCAGGTCCGAGTCCGGCTCCGGGTGCGCCAGGTCCTCGACGGAAGCCACAGCGGAGCCCGCGAGCTCGAGGGGCGGGTCCTCGCGCAGCCTCGTCATCATCCGCGGGATCAGCTCCAGATCGGACACTCGGATCGACAGCTGCGACGTGGCGTGCAGGCCGTGGCGCAGGGCAAGGTCGTCGAGCTCGTCGACCAGCGTGCGCCCCTGGGCGGCAGCCGCCCGGGCCAGCTCGGCGATCGCGACGGCGGCGGTGATCCCGTCCTTGTCGCGCACGATCTCCGGAGCGGTGCAGTAGCCCAGCGCTTCCTCGTAGCCGTAGACCAGCCCCGGCACGCGGGCGATCCACTTGAAGCCGGTCAGCGTCTCGCGGTGGGCCACCCCGGCGGCCTCGGCCATGCGCCCGAGCAGGCGCGAGGAGACGATCGAGTTCGCCAGGACCGGCTCGGACGGCTGTGCCTGCGCTGTCTCGGAGGGCGGCGCGGGGGCAGCCGGATCTGCGGCCTGCGCAGGGCCCGCGACAGAGGCGGAGCCGGCGGTCCCGGCCAGGCGACGCAGGGCGGTCACCCCGAGAAGGGCACCGACCTCGTCTCCGCTCAGTGCCCTCCAGCCTCCCTCGGCACGGGGGTCCTCCGTGTCGGGGACGGCTGCAGCGCAGCGATCGGCGTCGGGGTCGTTGGCCAGCACCAGATCGGCGTCGAGCCTGCGGGCCAGAGCCAGCGCCAGCGACAGCGCCCCGGGCTCCTCGGGGTTCGGGAACGGCGCGGTGGGGAACCCGGGATCTGGCTCGAACTGCTCCGCCACGGGATGGACGTCATCGAAGCCGGCACGCTCCAGCGCGGCGAGGGCGGTGGGGCCGCCGACGCCGTGCATGGCGGTGAGCACGATCCGCGGGGAGTTGCTGCGCTCAGCCTCCGGATCGGCGACGGCCTCGAGGTATTGCCGGTCGATGTCCTCGGACAGGATCTGCCAGCCGGATTCGGCCAGCTCCAGCTCGCGCAGATCGCCCACGGCCTCGATCCGCTCGGCGATCTGGGCGTCGTGCGGCGGGACGATCTGGCAGCCGCGGGCGGTCGGCTCGACGCAGCGCCCGCCCAGGTAGACCTTGTAGCCGTTGTCCGTGGCCGGATTGTGGGAGGCGGTGACCATGATCCCGGTCTCCGCGCCGCGATCGCGCACCGCCCAGGCGAGCAGGGGAGTGGGCAGCGGGCGCGGCATGAGCTCGACGCTCAGCCCGGCGGCGGTGAGCACCGCGGCGGTGTCGCGGGCGAAGTCCGCCGAGCGGTGGCGGGCGTCGAAGCCGATCACGGCCTTCGGCGCCGGCTCGGCTCCAGCCACGGCCAGCACGTGGGCGGCCACACCGGCCGCCGCGCGCTGGACGACGGCGCGGTTCATCCCCATGGGTCCGGCGCCGATCGCGGCCCGCAGACCGGCCGTGCCGAACTGCAGGGTCCCGCTGAAGCGCTCGGCGAGCGTGGCCACGGCCTCCCGCGCCTGATCCTCCGGGGCCGACGGGTCCTGGGCCTGCTCAAGCAGCCCGCGCAGCTCGTCGCGATCATGCTGGTCCGGATCCTGCTCGATCCACTCGCGCACGGCCAGCAGGAGCTTGGCGCCCTCGGTGGCGGCCTGGACCTCGGCGGTGCCGTCGGGATTGTGCTCGGCGCTCATCGGATCTCACCCGCGATGCGCGCGAGCAGCTCGGCGATGCGCGGTCCGGCGGCCTGTCCTGCCTCCACGACCTCCTGGTGCGACAGCGGCGTCTGCTGGATGCCGGCGGCCAGATTGGTGACCAGGGACAGCCCCAGGACCTCCAGGCCGGCGTGGCGGGCGGCAATGGCCTCCAGCGCGGTGGACATGCCCACCAGGTCCGCTCCGAGCACCCCGGCCATCCGCACTTCGGCGGGGGTCTCGTAGTGCGGGCCGGGGAACTGCGCGTAGACGCCCTCCGGCAGCGAGGGATCCACGGTGCGGGCCAGATCGCGCAGGCGCGAGGAGTACAGATCGGTCAGGTCCTGGAAGGTGGCGCCCTCCAGCGGAGAGCGCCCGGTGAGATTCAGGTGATCCGAGATCAGCACCGGGGTCCCGGGAGCCCAGTCCGGGTTGAGGCCTCCGCAGCCGTTGGTGAGCACCATGGTGGAGGCTCCGGCAGCGGCTGCGGTGCGCACGCCGTGGACGACGGCGCGCACGCCGCGGCCCTCGTAGTAGTGGGTGCGGGCCCCGATGACCAGCGCGTGGCGGCCGTCGGCAAGGCGGATCGAGCGCAGCGTCCCCACGTGGCCCTCCAGCGCGGGCTTGGAGAAGCCGGGGATCTCCGGGGCGGGGATCTCCGCGACAGTCTCGCCGAGCAGATCGGCGGCTCCGCCCCAGCCGGAGCCCAGGGTCAGCGCGATCTCGTGGGTCTCGACCCCGGTGCGCTCGCGCAGGGCCTGGGCGGCGCGCTGGGCGAGCTCGAACGGGTCGGTCTGGGCGAAGGGATCGGCGGATGCGGGCTGCTGCGTCACGGTGCGGGCCTCCAGAGGCGGGATCGGTGCTCGTCCTGGCGTCGACCGGCCTGCGGCGCACCGCGTCCCGGTGCGTGCGCGGACCGGGCTGTCGACGCCCTCGTCGTCACTCATCCTGCCAGCGGCCTCGGACGCCGCAAAGCAGATCCGTACCCGTCGCGACGACAGCTCGCAGCGACAGCGCGATGACCTCGCGGGGTCCTTCCGAGAAGCGCAGCGCCCGCCCCGCCGCGAGGCGGGACGGGCGCGACGGCCAGTCGTGTCAGCGCTTGCGCTGCTTGGTCCTGCGGATCAG
Organism: Kocuria palustris; assembly: GCF_016907795.1. Lineage (NCBI taxonomy): Bacteria > Bacillati > Actinomycetota > Actinomycetes > Micrococcales > Micrococcaceae > Kocuria > Kocuria palustris. The sequence continues at coordinate 852,663 of NZ_JAFBCR010000001.1, read as the reverse complement.
GAAGACGGACAGCAGCAGGAAGGCGATCCCGAAGCCGGCGGTGATGCCCGTGGAGCCCCACCAGTTCAGCGTGCTGCGCTTCCACAGCGGGTCGAGCACGGCGCTGGAGTCATCGACCTCGGGGATCTGCGGAGCGGGCGGCTCGGGGGTCCCGGCATCGCGCGCCTTCTGGGCGGCCTCGTCGTGCTCCTCCTGCAGATCGGCGTTGGCCTCCTCCTGCGGCAGGGTCACCGCGGCCACGCGCACGATCTCGTTCAGATCGCCCGTCTGACCCATGGCCGCGTACGCCCATCGGGTGGGCACGGCGCGCGAGATGCCGTCCGTGGCACCGTCCATTGCGAAGAGCCCGCCGCAGAAGATCAGCTGCACGACCACCAGCAGCGAGGCCACGTTCATGGCCACATCCGAGCGCGAGACCATGGCCGAGACCAGGAAGCCCAGCAGCCACGAGGTCATGGTCAGCAGGAACGTCACGATCCACAGCTCGAGCCACATGGGCCCCCAGGCACCCATGGGCTCATTCGGGATCAGCGCGAGCACGGCCAGCACCAGGATCAGCGACTGCACCAGTGACGTGGAGATCGTGACGAGCGTCTTGGCGCCCACGTAGGGCCACACGCCCAGGCCCGTGCGGGCCTCGCGCAGGAAGATCCGCTTCTCGTCCAGGAACGTGCGACAGGCGGGGAACAGGCCCAGGGCGACCGCCGCCAGCAGGATGACGATCAGCAGGATCTGCGGCTGGTTGACCTCGGAGTCCGTGGACTCCGGCATGGTCAGGCCGTGATCGCCGGGCACCACCAGCACGAGGAGGGCCAGCAGCGCAGGCGCCAGCACCGTGGTGATCAGCACCGACATGGCGTCCGTGCGCATGAGCTGGATCTGGCGCCGCAGCAGCACCGAGAGCTGGAACAGGCCGCGTCGCGACGACGCATGCGGGGCGGCCGTGGGCGTCTGGGCGCGGACGCGCTCGCGGGGGGCGTCGTCGTCGTTCTCGTGCCGGAACGCGGCCGCAGCGCTTGCGGGGTCGTCCTTGAGGCCCTTGTAGACCTCGCGCACCTGCGGGCCGAGGCCCTGGGAGCGCTCGAAGTACGGCATCATCCCGGCGGGCTCGCCGAAGTAGGCCACCGAGCCGCCCGGGGCCAGGACCAGGACTCGGTCGGCCAGGTCCAGGTTCGCGGTCGAGTGGGTGATCACCACGACGGTCGAGCCGTCCGCGCCGCCGACCTCGCCGTGGGCCATGCGCCGCAGCAGGTCCATGACCTCGAAGTCCATGTCCGGGTCCAGTCCGGAGGTCGGCTCGTCCAGGAACAGGTAGCGCGGGCCCGTGAGCAGCTCCATGGCGGTCGAGACGCGCTTGCGCTGGCCGCCGGAGAGCTGCGAGACGGGGGTGCGCGCGTGCTCGGTGAGGCCCAGGGCATCGAGCACTGAGGCGATGCGCGCCTTGCGGGCCTTGCGATCGACGTCCTCGGGCAGGCGCAGCGCGGCTGTGGACTCGAGGACCTGCTGGGCGGTCAGCTCGCGGTGCAGCACGTCCTCCTGCGGGACCATGCCGATCTGCGAGGACAGCGCCGAGCCGAACTGGGCCATGTCCAGACCGTGGTATTCGATACGGCCCTGATCCGGGTTGACGTCGCCGAGCATGCAGTTCAGGAACGTGGACTTGCCGGCGCCCGACGGGCCGATCACGGCGATCAGCGACCGGTCCGGGATCTCCAGGGTGATGTCGTCGACCAGCGTCTTGCGCTGGCGCGGGTTCTTGCGGTCGGGGACCGTGTAGGTCAGGTCCTGCACCATGATCGAGGTGTTGCCCTCGGTGCGCACGACCTCCGCCAGGCCGACCTCGGTCTGGCGGAAGGGGACGCCGCCGATCACGGCCTGCGCGCCCGGCAGCAGCTCGACGGTCCCGGAGATCCGCTGGCCGTTGACCCACGTGCCGTTCGTGGAGCCGAGGTCGGTGAGCATCGAGCCGCGCTCGGTGCGCTTGACCTGGGCGTGGCGGCGCGAGACCAGCAGGCCGTCGATCAGCACGTCCGCCGACGGATCGCGTCCGACGGTCAGAGTCCCTCCGATCTCACGGGCCCGGAACGCCGGCGACAGGCGCATGCCGGAGCGCAGCTGGGCGTCCTCCTCCGGGGCGCGCAGGATCTCTGCGGCCTCGGGGCGGTTGACCCACGAGCGCTGCTCGATCTGCACGGCCGGATCCGCGCCCGAGGCGTCCTCGGCATCAGGGCCCTGCTCCCTCTGCGGGGCCAGCTCCCGGTTCATCGACACCGCGAAGACCGTGGGCTCGGCCGAGGCCGCGGGGATCTCGGCGGAGTGGATGTCATCCAGCGACGGGCCGGACTGATCCCGGGCCGGGCGCTTCTGCTCAGTGCTGCGCTCGCGGTTCCGTCGGTCCTGGGCGGCCTGTTCGACGGGCAGGGCGAACACGGTCGGCTCGACCGAGGCCAGCTGGATGTCCTCGGAGTGCAGATCGACGGGACGCGCCTGGGCCGGATCGGCCGCCGGCGGCTGGGGTGCGGGCGCCTGGTGCGACGGGGCACGGTTCGCGGGGCCCTGCTGGTCCTGAGCTCGCTGCGCAGAGCCGTGCTGCCCGGTGGCCTGCTGCATGGAGCCCTGCTGACCCGGAGCCTGAGCGGCGCTCGCGGACCGCGCGCCGGGGGCCGTCGTCGACGAGGGGCCCGCGGCACCCGCGCCCGACGGACCCGGCCCGGCCGCCGGTGCGCTCGGGCGCTGCGGCGTCATGGAGATCACGAAGCCGCGCCCGGTGTCCGGGGCCAGGGTGATCTGGGCGGGGGACTCGAGCAGAGCGGCCATGTGGGCGTGGAGGCGGAAGCCGTTGAACGCGGTGCCGGTCTCCGAGCCGCGGTCCTCGATCGTCCAGGAGGCCCCGGACCACCGCAGGATCAGGTGGATGTCCTGAACGCCTGGGTGATCGATGCGGACATCGGCGAACTGGGAGGAGCCCACGGTCCACGGGCGCCGGGGGTCGAGCTGTCGGTTCTGACCTGCGAGGTCCAGGGACAGGGGGTGCATGAGGCCTTCCAGGTCGCGTCATCGACGGGCGCGCCGCACCCGTCTTCACGACCGCGAATATATCGGCACGCGCGCAGGTGCGGGAACTGTGACACCGCTCGGGCCTGTCGCCGGCGGTGAGGGCGCTCACGCGCGAACCCGGCGTCGCCGTCGTCTTTGGCACAATGACCTCGTGATCTCATCCCAGGACTCTCAGCGCAAGCCCACCAGACGACTCGTGATCATCGGCGGAGGCCCGGGAGGCTACGAGGCCGCTCTCCATGCGCGGACCCTGGGTGCGGACGTCACGATCATCGAGGACAAGGGCATGGGCGGCTCCGCCGTGCTCACCGATGTGGTCCCCTCCAAGACCCTCATCGCCTCGGCGGACACCATGAACCGCTTCACCGAGGCGCAGGACCTGGGCGTCCACGTGGCCGGGGCGACCAGCGACGACGACAGCCTCAACGGGCTCGAGGTCGACCTGGAGGTCGTCAACACCCGGCTGCTGCGCCTGGCCGTGACCCAGTCCCGCGACATCCGCCGCGGGCTGGAGCGCGACGGCGTGCACATCGTCGAGGGCCGCGGCTCGATGCTCGATGACCGCACCGTGCACGTGGTCGCCGCCGACGGCATGGAGTACGACCTCGAGGCCGACGCCGTGCTGATCGCCGTGGGCGCCCACCCGCGCGAGCTCGGCTCCGCCCGCCCGGACGGGGAGCGGATCTTCAACTGGACGCAGCTCTACTCGATGACGGACCTGCCCGAGCACCTGGTCGTGGTCGGCTCGGGCGTGACCGGCGCCGAGTTCGCCTCCGCCTACAACGGGCTGGGCGCCAAGGTCACCCTGGTCTCCTCGCGCGATCAGGTGCTGCCCGGCGAGGACGCCGACGCCGCCGAGGTCCTCGAGAACGTCTTCGAGCGCCGCGGGCTCAACGTCATGTCCCGCTCGCGCGCCGCCTCTGTGGAGCGCGTCGACGACGGCGTGGTGGTCACCCTGAACGACGGCCGCAAGATCTCCGCCTCGCACTGCCTCATGGCCGTGGGCGGGGTCCCCAACACGGAGGGGCTCGGGCTGGAGAACACCGGCGTGCACGTCTCGGAGTCCGGGCACATCGAGGTCGACGGCGTCTCGCGGACCACCGTGCCGTCGATCTACGCCGCCGGCGACTGCACCGGCAAGCTGCCGCTGGCCTCCGTGGCGGCCATGCAGGGGCGGATCGCGGTCTCGCACTTCCTGGGCGATGCCGTGCGCCCGCTGCGGCTGTCCACCGTGGCCTCCAACATCTTCACCTCCCCGGAGATCGCCTCCGTGGGCATCACCGAGGGCGATGTCCGCTCCGGGCGCTACGCGGCAGACGTCCACAAGATCCCGCTGCCGAACAACCCGCGGGCCAAGATGATGGCCGTGGACGACGGCTTCGTGAAGGTCATCGCCCGCAAGGGCCCCGGCACGGTGCTCGGCGGCGTGGTCGTGGGTCCGCGCGCCTCGGAGCTGATCTTCGCGCTGTCCGTGGCCGTGTCCAAGGGGCTGACGGTCGATGACCTGGCGGAGACCTTCACCGTGTACCCGTCGCTGTCCGGCACGATCTCGGAGGCCGCCCGTCGCCTGCACCAGCGCCTGTGAGCCCTTCGGCGAGCACGACGGGGGCCCTGGAGCTGACAGCTCCAGGGCCCCCGTCGTGCCGGCGGCGGATTCAGCGGGTCCCGACGGAGCGCATGTCCACGTCCTTGGTCTCCGGGGAGCACCACAGGGCGATGAACGTGATGACCGCGGCGAGCGAGAGGTACATGCCCACCGCCGAGACGCCGAAGCGGGAGGTCAGCCACACCGCCACGAACGGGGTCAGCGCAGCGCCCAGGATCGAGGCCACGTTGTAGGCGATGCCCGAGCCCGTGTAGCGCACGTTCGTGGGGAACAGCTCCGGCAGCACCGCCGACATGGAGCCGAAGGTGAGACCCATCAGCGCCATGCCCAGCGCCAGGAAGCACAGCAGGCGGATGATGTTGATCTCCGTGCCGGTGCCGAGGTTCTCCGGGGCGATGAACCAGCCGAAGATCAGCCCGAAGCCCACGATGGCGGCCGTGATCACCAGCAGCGAGGAGCGGCGCCCGAAGCGGTCCGCCAGCCAGCCGGAGACCGGGACCATGCCGGCGAAGAGCAGGACCGCGATCAGCTGGATCACCAGGAACGAGCGGTAGGGGATGCCGAGCATGCCGGCGTCGGGGGAGCCGATGCCGTAGGAGAGGATCCACGCGGTCATCAGGTAGAAGAGCACGTAGGTGGCCAGCATGATGAAGGTGCCCTGGATCATCTGCAGCCAGGAGGTGCGGAAGACCTCGCCCAGCGGGGACTTCACATCCTGCTTGGCGTCCAGCGCCTGCTGGAAGACCGGGGTCTCCGCGATCGCGAAGCGCACGTACAGGCCGATGGCCACCATGACGATCGAGGCCAGGAACGGGATGCGCCAGCCCCAGGCCAGGAAGCCGTGGTCCAGGCCGTCGACCGCGCCGGAGGTGAAGCCCATGGCCATGGTCAGCAGCAGCATGAAGCCGTTGGCCAGGATGAATCCGAACGGCGCACCGAGCTGGGGCCACATGGCCGCGCGGCCGCGCTTGCCCTCCTCGGCGTACTCCGTGGCCAGCAGGGCAGCGCCCGACCACTCGCCGCCCAGGCCCAGGCCCTGGCAGAAGCGCAGGATCGTCAGCAGCAGCGGCGCCCAGATGCCGATCGCGTAGAACGTGGGCAGCAGGCCGATCAGGAACGTGGCGATGCCCATGGTCAGCAGCGCGCCGATCAGCGTGGCCTTGCGCCCCACGCGGTCGCCGAAGTGGCCGAAGAGCACCGAGCCGATGGGTCGCGCCACGAACGCGGCGCCGAAGGTCGCCATGGAGGCCAGCAGCTTGGCGGTGTCGTTCTCGCCCGTGAAGAACAGGACGGGGAAGACCGCCACGGCGGCGGTGGCGTAGATGTAGAAGTCGTAGAACTCGATGGTCGTGCCGATCAGCGAGGCCAGGACGACCTTGCTGCGGTTGACCGGGGGCGTGCTGTCGACGGCTGCGGCGGAAGGCGCGGCAGGCTCGGCGGAGGAGGACATGGCGGTGCTTTCCACGAGGTGATGGGAACGCCCGACAGGCTACTGAGCCGTGACCGTATCGTGATATTCGGTCTCACTATGTGGTCGTCTGCTGACCGCCACGCCCCCGCACGCCTGCACGCGGGCCGAGCCAACGCTTCTCCGCACCGCGCGCGCCGAAATCCCGTTTCCGTGCAGCAGTCTGGTCCAGATCCCGCTTCCGTGCGCGGATTCGGCGATCTGCCGCATTTGCGCGGGATCTCGGCGGCGCGGATGCACGGAAACGGGATCTCGACCCCCGATGCAGGCGCAGGGCACAGGCTCGCGGGCTTGCGAGGAGGGCTGATCAGGCGAGGTGCGTGCGCAGCCAGTACAGCAAGGCGGCCGTGCGCTGCGGATCCTTGAGGTCGGCGGCGACCACCGTGCGGACGTCCCAGCCGGCATCGGCTAGGAGGTGCAGCCGGTGCTGCTCATCGCCGTAGGTCTTCCGGTCCTCGTCATGGACGCGGGCGTTGTTGTGGCTTCGTTCGCTTGGTGGCGGGGTTTTTGCAGCGCTCCGTGGCGGTCTTGTTGCCGCGATCACGCAGGACTGGCTGCAGGTAGGTGTCGCGGTCTGAACCGAGAGGGGTGCGCCCGGTCGGGGCCGTTCGGATCGCTGCCGCTACGTCAGAGTCCGAAGGCTCCGCCGCTGACGAGGATCACGATGCCGAGGCCGATGAGAACGATGGGGAAGAGGATGTGCTCCCAGCGTTCGAGCACTTCGGCGATCGGGGGGCGGGTGGCGACGAACTTTGCCAGGGCCACCAGGACCGCGACGAGCGCGAGGAAGACGATGCAGTAGGCGACTACTGCGAGAGGTTCCACGCTGAGGAAGACAGGGGTGTAGACGCCGATGTTGTCGCCGCCGTTGGCAAGGGTGACGCCTGCGACTGTCCACACGCCGACCTTCTTGCCGGCAACCTTGGCCTCGTCGTCATCGTCTCTGCGCCAGGTCTGCCATGCGGCCCAGAGGCCGAGGCCCAGAGGGATGAGACCGAAGTACGGGATGGCTGCCGAGGGCAGGAATGCTCCGGCACCGATGGTCACCAGGACCGCGGCACCGAGGATGCCGGCGAATCCGAGGTACTGGCCGGCCAGAATGCGGGCGGTAGTGCCGCGCTGGCCTGCCCCTCGCGCGAAGAAGAGGGAGAGCACGATGATGTCGTCGATGTTGGTCGCTGCGAACAGGCCCATCGCCTGCAAGACCGAGGTGAGGATCATGCGCCCTCCCCAGCTGCGTCGCATCCGGGAAGCGAGCAGGCGGGATCGATGCACGGGGCGTCTTCGTCCACTGCCAGGGTGGCATCGACCAGTGCCGTCAGCGCCTGCGCCAGGTGCGAATCGGCGATCTCATATCGTGTCCGACGACCCTCGGGCTCGGAGACGACGATCCCGCAATCGCGCAGGCATGCCAGGTGGTTGGACACGTTCGGGCGTGTCAGGTCCAGATCTCGGGCCAGTTCCGCCGGGTAAGCGGGATGGTCGAGCAGGGTCAAGATGATCCGGGATCGAGTGGGGTCGGCCAGTGCACGACCCAGGCGGTTCATCACGTCGAGACGCGAAGCAATAGTCAGCATGGACTGAACTATACAGCGCGCACTGAACACTCGGTCACAGGCGTCAGCCCAGATCGCATGCCCGTAAGGGGAACCCTCACCGGACACCACCGCTACTTATCGAGAGGAAAGACGGCACGCCTGGCGGGCTGTCCCGTAAGACCCGTCCGGTGAACTGTCCGGTGAAGGGAGGCTATATGACACACTGGGGAGCATGTCCCCCTTGAAGGTCGGCTATGCCCGAGTCTCCACCGACGAGCAGGACTTGACCGCGCAGCGTAACGGACTCGCGGAGTTCGGCGTCGATCCCAAGCGCATCTACGGCGATCACGGGCCGCAACGCCGACCGTGAGGGCCTGCGGCAGGCGCTGGCTGCCTGTCGGGACGGCGATACGTTCGTGGTCACCAAGCTCGATCGGCTGGCGCGTTCAGTCCGTGATGCCCACCAGATCGCCGACGACCTCGCGGCGCGGGAAGTGAAGCTGAGCATCGCCGGATCGGTGTACGACCCGACCGACCCGATGGGGAAACTGTTGTTCAACGTGCTGGCGATGGTCGCCGAGTTCGAAGCCGACCTCATCCGTGCCCGCACCCGCGAGGGGATGAAGGTCGCCAAGGCCAAGGGCCGGCTGCGCGGGAAGTCACCGAAACTCACCACCCGGCAAGAAGCTCACCTCGTCCAGCTACATGCTGCCGACGAGCACACCGTGGGCGAGCTGGCCGAGCTGTTCAGCGTGGGCCGCTCCACGGTCTACCGCGCCCTTCAGCGCGCCGAGCGCGGGCGCGAGAACGCCTTGCAGTAGGTGCGTCGTGGACGCTCGAGCGCGGTGGCGAATCCTCAGGCTCCACGTCGAGGACCAGGTGCCCCTCGCGCGCTTAGCTCGCGAGACCGATGTAGGGCTGCGGACCCTGGAGCGCTGGCACGCCCGCTACCGCGCCGACGGCTACGCCGGACTGGAGACGGCCTCACGGGCGGACGCCGGCTCCCGCCGCCTTCCGCCCGACCTCGTCGACCTGATCGAGGGCCTGGCACTGGGCAAGCCGCGGCCGGCCATCGCCACGATCCATCGCAAAGTCACGGGCATCTGCGCCGCCCGGAGGTGGCCGGTCCCCTCCTACTCGGTGGTGTGGGACATCGTGCGGACCCTGGATCCCGGCATGGTCACCCTCGCCCTGGAGGGCGCAGCGTCCTACCGCGACAAGCACGAGCTGGTGCTACGCCGGCAAGCAGAGCTGCCCAACGCGATGTGGCAATCCGATCACACCATGCTCGACATCCTGGTGGTGGGCACCGACGGCAAGCCCGCACGGCCATGGCTGACAACGATCATCGACGACTGCTCCCGGGCGGTCTGCGGCTACACAGTCTTCCTGGGCGCACCGTCGGCGATGAACACCGCCCTGGCGCTGCGCCAAGCGATCTGGCACAAGACCGACCCGGCCTGGCCGATGTGCGGCCTGCCCGACGTGCTCTACGTCGACCACGGCAGCGACTTCACCAGTGACCAGCTCGCCCACACCGCCGTCGACCTCCACATCCGACTGATCCACTCCACCGTCGCCCGACCCCAGGGACGGGGCAAGATCGAGCGGTTCTCCGGCACCATCAACACCGAGCTACTCGCCACCCTGCCCGGACACATCACCGAAGGGCACCCCTGGCCGACACCGAAACTGTCCCTGGCCGCCCTCGATAGCGCCCTGGAGGCGTTCGTGGCCACCTACAACGACCGCACGCACAGCGAGCTCGGAACCTCCCCGCGCAGCGCGTGGATCGCCGATGGCTGGCTGCCCCGAATGCCCGAGAGCCTGGAAGACCTCGACAGACTGCTGTTGACCGTCGCCAAGACCCGCGTCGTGCGCCGCGATGGCATCCGCTTCCAGGGCCTGCGCTACGTCTCGCCAACTCTGGCCGGCTACGTCGGACGCTCGGTCGTGATCCGCTACGACCCCCGCGACATCACCGAGATCCGCGTCTTCGATCACGACGAATTCGTCTGCAAGGCCGTCAACCAAGAGCACCACGACCAGGCCGTGCGCCGCGGGCACACCATCGGTTTGTGCTTCGGATCAGCCGGCGTAGGAAAGACACTCTCCGCGCGCCGCTACGCACACTACGAGAAGGCTCATGACCTGCTGACCTACTGGGGGCCGCGCTCCGACAACGACGCCAAGATCTACGCCGCCTTGAACCGGAGCCGCACCGTGCTCTACACCCCCAGCGTGCTGACCACCCCGCGGACCCTGAAGGACGAGCTGACCCAAGCCATCACCCGCACCAACATGTGCATCGAGCAGCACCTCGTACCTCCCGGCACGCCCACTGCCGAGGCCTGGGGATGGCGACACGGCAGGAACTACGTGGAGCTGATCATCGTCGACGAGGCCGAACGACTGCGTCCCGCCGCTCTGGAACTGCTGCGCGATCGCTATGACCGCGACGACATCGCCCTGATCCTGATCGGCATGCCCGGCCTGGAGAAGCAGTTCAGCCACTACCCCCAGTTCTACAGCCGAGTCGGCTTCGCCCACCAGTACCGGCCCCTGGGACAAGACGAACTGCTGTTCGTCCTCGAGCGACACTGGCGATCCCTCGGCAAGACCCTCGACCCCGACGACTTCACCGACGCCCAAGCCATCGCAGCCATCGCACGGATCACCCGCGGCAACTTCCGGCTCCTCGAACGCCTCTTCCCCCAGATCCAGCGGGTCCTGAAGATCAACGAACTCGACACCATCACCAACGACGTCATCGAAGCCGCACAGAGCAACCTGGTCATCGGTGTCACCTGACCCCGCCACGAAGCGACCGAAGAACCCCGCCATTCAGCAGACGAAGTCACAGGCGTTGTACTCGAGCGCCGTGCGCTGCTCGCGCCAGGCCAGGTCCAGCACGAACCGCGGCCCATCCCGCACGATGACCGGCAGGTTCATGGATGGCTCAGCGAATCCAGTGCGCACGACGAGCAGCCTCAGCAGCACCGAACGCAGCCCGAGGCTCTTGTGGAGGAGCATCGCCCCGCTGTGCTCGTGCTGCCGTTGCTCCACGCAGGACAGCTGCGGCCGGGATTCCAGCGCTCGGAAACGGGACTCCTCGCCCAGTGATCCGTGCGTCCAGGGCGCGGGTGAGGGGCTCAGTGGCCGCCCCACAGCTGCGCAGCACTCAGGTGGGAGACGAGAAGGCTGTCCGCGTAGTGCAGCTGCCGCAGCGCGGCTCGCTCCCAGACCCTCAGGATGGGCTGTGGTTCACCTTCGCCCACGGAGACGAGCTGGTCCGCGGCCGTCGTCGTCCGTGAACGCGCAGCGGGTGGCAGCCTGGCCCAGAGGCTGCGGGTGACTCGTTCGAAGCTCGGGTCGCCGGCGAGGCTGCGGGGGCTGCGGCTCCAGGCGGCGGCGGTGCGCAGCACGGGGCGAGAGAAGCGAGCGCGGGCGCGATGATCATGCATGCGCGGCAGGCTAGGGGCGGAACCGGGGCCGGGGCGCCCATCCACAGGGACGACTCAGCGCTGCACCTGCTCGGTCCTGATGCCGTCGACTCGGTCCCGAATCGGGGCCAGGGGCCGGATCGGCGCAGGGAAGCGTCGATCCGGCCCCTTCACGAGGCGGCCCAGGCGGGCCGGCGGCTCAGCGGATGGTGGCCAGGGTCGTGCCGGCGGAGACGGTGTCGCCGGGGGAGACGTCGAGCCCGGAGACCGTGCCGTCCTTGTGCGCCTTGAGCGGCTGCTCCATCTTCATGGCCTCGATGACCACGACCGTGTCGCCCTCGGACACCTTGGCGCCGTTCTTCACCGCGAGCTTGACCACGGTGCCCTGCATGGGCGAGGTCAGGTCGTCGCCGGAGGCCTTGGCGGCACCGCGGCCGCGCTCGCGCCGGTTCTTGGCCGCCGGTGCTGCGGCGGGCTTGCCGGAGCCCAGCACGGTGGCCGGCAGGACGACCTCCAGGCGCTTGCCGGAGACCTCCACGACGACCGTCTGGCGCTCCTCGGCCTCGCTGCCCGAGCCCGGGGCACCGGCGAACGGCTCGAGATCGTTGACGAACTCGGTCTCGATCCAGCGGGTGTGCACGGCGAACGGCTGCCCGTCGGCCGGGGCGAACGCCGGGTCCGAGACGATCGCGCGGTCGAACGGCACGACGGTGGCCATGCCCTCGATCTCCAGCTCGGCCAGCGCGCGGCGGGACCGGGCCAGCGCCTGGTCGCGGTCGGCGCCGGTGACGATGAGCTTGGCGATCATGGAGTCGAAGCTGCCGGAGACCGTCTCGCCCTCGACCACGCCGGAGTCCACGCGCACGCCGGGCCCGGACGGGAAGCGCAGCGTGGACAGCGTGCCCGGAGCCGGCATGAAGCCGCGTCCCGGGTCCTCGCCGTTGAGGCGGAACTCGATGGAGTGGCCGCGCACGACGGGGTCGTCGTAGCCCAGGGCCTCGCCGCGGGCGATCCGGAACTGCTCGCGGACCAGGTCGATCCCGGTGACCTCCTCGGAGACCGGGTGCTCGACCTGCAGGCGGGTGTTGACCTCCAGGAAGGAGATGACGCCGTCCTGGCCGACCAGGAACTCGCAGGTGCCCGCGCCCTGGTAGCCGGCCTCGCGCAGGATCGCCTTGGACGAGGAGTAGAGACGCTCGTTCTGCTCCTCCGTGAGGAAGGGCGCCGGCGCCTCCTCCACGAGCTTCTGGTTGCGCCGCTGCAGCGAGCAGTCGCGGGTGGAGACCACGACCACGTTGCCGTGGGTATCGGCCAGGCACTGGGTCTCGACGTGGCGCGGGGCGTCCAGGAAGCGCTCGACGAAGCACTCGCCGCGACCGAACGCGGCGACGGCCTCGCGCACCGCGGACTCGTAGAGCTCCGGGATCTCCTCGCGGGTGCGGGCGACCTTGATGCCGCGGCCGCCGCCGCCGAAGGCCGCCTTGATCGCCACGGGCAGCCCGTGCTCGTCGGCGAAGGCCACGACCTCCTCGGCGCTGTCGACCGGGTCGGTCGTGCCGGGCACGCGCGGGGCGTCGACGGCCTCGGCGATGCGGCGGGCGGCGACCTTGTCGCCCAGGGACGAGATCGCGTGCGGGGGCGGACCGATCCAGGTCAGCCCGGCATTGATCACGGCCGCGGCGAAGTCCGCGTTCTCGGACAGGAAGCCGTAGCCGGGGTGGACGGCATCGGCGCCGGAGCGCGCGGCGGCGTCGAGGATCTTGTCGATCACCAGGTAGGAGTCCGCGGCGGTGGTGCCGCCCAGGCCATAGGCCTCATCGGCCATGCGCACGTGCAGGGCGTCGCGATCGGGATCGGCGTACACGGCGACCGAGGTCAGCCCCTCGTCCTGGGCGGCACGGATCACGCGCACGGCGATCTCGCCGCGATTGGCGATCAGCACCTTGGTGACGGGTCTGCGCGCGGCGGAGGTGCCGGTCTCGGGGGCCTTCTGTGCGGTCACTGTGGTTGCTCTCCTGTAAAAGACGCGGCTCGCGCGCAGGTACGGCGTTCCCCTGGGCAGGGGGCGGATCAGACGCTCATTCGATCACATCTGCCCGCGGATCGAGATGTAGGGGATCGACAAAGCTGGCGGTGCCGAGGCTGGCTCCTTCAGCCCGTGCGGCATGCGCACATGAGATGGCCTCGAGTGTAGCCAGGGGCGGCTTCCGAGGCAGGACGTCTCCTGTGCGTGCGGGCTCTGACGTGGGCGGTCCGGTGGGAGTGCGGCACGCCGACGACGGGCCGACGGCACCGAGATCGCGCTCTGCACGGCTCGGGCGGGTCATCAGACTGCGTCAGCGGGGCTGTGCCGTTCGCACAACAAGGGACGGTCGCGGGGGCGTCATCCTTCGCCGTGACGGCCCCACCACAGCGCGGCCTGCACCCGCGAGGCGGCCCCCAGCTTGGCGAGCACGTGCGAGACGTGGGTCTTGACGGTCGACTCCGCCACGACGAGCCGCGCGGCGATCTGCTGATTGCTCAGCCCCTGGGCCAGCAGACGCAGGACCTCCCGCTCGCGTCCGGTCAGCGGTTCGGTGAAGCCCGATGCGCCCGACGCCGGCGCGGCAGCCCGCTGCTCAGACGCTGCCGTCCGAACCGACGACGCCTGCGCCGAGATCGGTGCGCTCGTGGCCTGCGTGTGCCCGGGAGGCCCCGCAGGCTGCGGATCTTCCGCCTGCCCTGATCCGTCCGGCTGGGCGATGGCCCTGTCGATCACGGTGCGCATCACCTCCGGCGACAGCGCCGCATCGCCTGCCGCCACGCGCTGCACTGCGGCGACGATCTCGGACGGCTCGGCCGTCTTGACCAGGAAGCCGGCGGCCCCTGCACGCAGGGCGGCCAGCACGTAGTCGTCCAGGGCGAACGACGTCAGCATGACGATCGCAGCGCCCGTGCCGCGCAGGGCCTCGATCACGGTGAGCCCGCTCGCCCCGGGCATGCGGACGTCGAGCAGCACGACATCCGGGCGGGCGCGCGCAGCGAGCTCGAGCGCATCCTGCGCCGTGCTCGCCTCGCCCACCACGCGGATCGGCGGCTGCGCGGTCTCCAGGATCAGGCGGACACCGGCGCGGATGGCGGCGTGGTCATCGGCCAGGACGACGGTGGTCACCGGGCGGGCTCCTCTGCACGTCGGTGAGGCTCCGTCGGTCCGGCCGCCATCTCCGACGATCCCGATGCGAGCGTGTGCGCGTCCCAGCACGCGCGCACGTGCCAGGTCCGCTCGTCGACCGGACCGGCTTCCAGCTTCCCGTCGGTCTCCCGAGCGCGTCGGAGCATCGAGGGCAGGCCGATCCCGGAGCCGTCGTCGGCCACGGCATGGTCGGCCAGGGGCGAGCGGATCTCCAGCACGACGCGGCCGTCGTCGTCCGTCAGCAGGAGCGACGCAGGGCCCGGTCCGGCGTGCTTGAGCACGTTCGTGACCGCCTCCTGGCCGATGCGCAGCGCCTGCCCGCTGAGCCCGGCGGCGTCGAGTCGTGCCGCTGCTGCGGGATGGACGACGATCGTGGCCTCCGGTCGCAGGGCGCGCAGCCGAGCGCTGAGCCCATCCCAGGAAGCGCTGTCGTCATCGGCGGGCTCATCCGTGCGCAGGACGTCGATGAGCCGCCGCATGTCGGCCATGGCCTCCACTGCGCTGGTGCGCACGACCTCGAGGGAGCGCTCCAGCGCCGCGGGGTCCTGGCGCAGGGCCGAGCTCGATCGCAGCGCGCCGGTCTGCAGGGCGACGGCCGATAGGTGCCCGGTCACCCCGTCGTGCAGCTCCTGGGCCAGGTGCGTGCGCTGCTCCTGGAGGCGCAGCGCGGCGCGCGCTTGCTCGAGCTCCAGCTGACGAGCGGCCGTCTCCCGCTCCGCCTCCGCCGCCCGCTCGGCCTGGGCTCGGGCCTCCTGATGACCGCGGACCTCTCCGGCCCACAGCAGCGGCAGGATCAGCACGACGCCGGCCATCACGGCCAGCTGCGTCCACAGCTCACGGTGCTCGGGCAGGGCCAGTGCGGCCAGAAGAGCTGCGGCCGTCGCGCCCAGGCACAGGATGCTCGTGAGTCGATGGAGGCGACGTGAGCCGTAGCGGACAGAGGTGAAGATCGCTTCGAAGAGCAGCAGGGCGGAGACAGGGCCGGCGTCGAGGCCGACCGACGCGGCTGCAGCCGGGGCGGTGACCAGCAGGACGACCCATGCTCTGGTCGTGCGCAGGACCAGAGCGGCGGCCGCCGTGAGCTGGAGTGCGAGCCCCGTCCAGCCGGGCACGGGCATGCCGAGCACGCGGGTGGCGGGTTCGAAAGGCAGCAGAAGCTGCGCCAGGACGGCGAGCAGTGCATACGCGCAGGCGACCGCGACGTCGCGTCGACGCACAGCCAGGCCCGCAGGCCGGGACGTGCTCTTTGCGGCTGTCTGATGCTCGGGCGGCGGCTCAGCTCCTGGCTCGAGCCACTCCGCGGTGCGGGGCTCGGCGGTGGTCATGGCGCTCACGCTATACGAGCGCCGCGCGCCGCAGGGATGTCGTGGTGAGATCTCCCCCGAAAGTCCAGGCGCCCCGCGTGGAAGATGCCCCCGATGGCCGATGCCCGCACACGGCCGTGCTCGCGAGGCTGGTTGTCATGGATGCGATGCGAGAGCTCCCGACGATCAGCAGCGGCGACCAGATGGTGCTCACCGGGCTGGCCCTGCTGGATGCCACCAGCATGGGGACCCTGGCCCTGCCAGCGGTCCTGCTGCTGATGAGCGGCAGATCGCGAGGCGTCAGCGCGCGGGGGATCGCGCTGCGAGTGCTGGCCTATCTGGCGGTCATCGCCGTCTTCTACTGGATGCTGGGACTCGTCCTGCTGGCGGGGCTCCAGGCGGCGCTGGCTCCGCTCGGACAGCTGCTCGAGCAGCGCCCCGGGGCGGTGGTCCTGGTGGTGCTCGGCGCAGGACTGGCGTGGCTGAGCTGGTGGCTGGATCCGGAGCAGGTGCGCAAGCGCGGGGGCGACCCCCAGGCCTCCATGAGGCGGTGGATCGACCGGGCCGATCGCGTGGCCGGAAGCTGGCGCGGAGTGGGCCTGCTGGCCATGGCGGCCGGGCTGGTCGAGGCCGCCACCATGATCCCGTATCTCGCGGCGATGGCTGGGATCGGGCGCTACGACCTGGGGCCGGTGGCCTCGGGGATCGTGCTGGGGCTGTACTGCGCGGTCATGGTGCTGCCGGCGGCACTGCTCGCGCTGGGACGACTGGCCCTGGGGGAGCGGGTGAGCCGTGGGCTGTCGTCGGTGCGGGAGCTGGCGGTGCGCACCGCACCGGATGCCGCGGCCTGGGGGCTGGGGATCGTCGGCGTGATCCTGCTGGTGCGCGGTGTGGGGCAGCTGTGGTGAGCCGGGCTGGCCTCAGGCCTGCCACAGTGACGCCAGCACCACGTGGGTGACCGTGCCGACCAGCAGGGACAGGATCATGTTCCCGCGCCATAGGTGCAGTCCGATGGTCACCGCCAGCGCGATCGCCGCCGGGACGGAGACGCTCGGCGAGACCAGGTCCAGGTCCTCGAGGGTGTAGATCACCAGGATGATCATCACGCCCACGCCCAGCCGGTCGCCGATGTAGGGCAGCAGCCGGGACTCCTGCAGCGGGGCCAGCACGGCGAACGGCAGCGCCCGCAGGGCCCAGGTGATGCCCGCGGCCACGCCCACGGCGGCCAGGATGTAGCTCGGCTCAGACATCTCGCGGCTCCTGCCCGGCAGTCGTGCCGTCGTCGGGATCGACCACGTCCAGCTCGCCCGTGCGCGGCAGCTCCCGCCCGCGAGCACGGCTGATGAGGTAGCCGATGATCAGCACGAGGACGTAGGCGCCCATGGCAGGGGCCAGCATGTTCGCTCCGAACAGCGCGGCGCTGACCAGCCCGATGCCCACCGCGATCACAGGCTGGGGGAGGGACCGGCGGGCCTTGTAGGCGTCGATCGCCAGGACGACGAACAGCGCCGTCATCGCGAAGTCCAGCCCCTTGATCCACGGCGGGATCAGCGAGCCCAGCAGAGCGCCGGCGGTCGAGCTCGCGACCCAGAACAGCTGGAAGGTCCCCTCCAGCGTCAGGATGCGCGTGCCGGACCAGCGCTGCGCCTCGCGACCGGAGGTGAGGGCGAAGGCCTCATCGGTCAGGGCGAAGGTGCCGTAGGTCTTCCCGGGGATGCTGCGGATGCGGTGCAGGGGGAATGTCAGCGCGTAGAACGCGTGGCGGAAGTTGACGATCAGCGCGGTCAGCGCGATCTGGACCAGCGGGGCTCCTGCGGCCAGCAGCCCGGCGAGCAGGAACTCTATCGAGCCGGCGAACACGATTCCAGACAGCAGCGGCGCGACCCACCAGGGCAGGCCGTACTGGATGACCAGCACGCCGAAGGCCAGCCCCACGGGGATCACCGCCGCCCCGGCAGGCAGACCCGTCAGCCAGCCGAGGCGCAGCTGCTCGCGGATGCCGTCGGTCCGGGCACCGGCATGCGCGTCGGGCGGCTGTTCCGAAGCGCCGCGGGAGGAGGTCATCAGGAGAGTCTAGCCGTGGGCAGACCACGACGAACGGCTCCAGGGAGCCGGTCCGATGCAGGTGCTGGAGCGCTCGCGGCCGTGCCCTCGACGCAGCGGTGCGCCTGGTGCGATCGTCGGCCGTGCCGCGGCTCAGGCCTCGCGCCCCCACAGCCGCCGCACCGGGACGCCGGCTCGTCCAGCCAGCTGCCGCAGGGTGTTGATCGACAGCCCGATCACCGCGTGCAGATCCCCGTCGACGCGCTCGATGAAGGCCGCGCCGTACCCGTCCAGGGTGAAGGATCCGGCCACCCACAGGGGCTCCTCGGTGTCCACGTAGGCGGCGATCTCGTCGTCGGTCATCGCCGCGAAGGTCACATCCGCCCCGGCCAGGGCGCCTTCGCTGAGCCCGGTGCCGCCGTCGTCGGGGCTGCGGGTGTCGATCAGCCAGTGACCGGTGTGCAGGTGCCCTGTGCGTCCCCGCATCTGCCCGATGCGCTCGCGGGCGACCGCTGCGGTGTACGGCTTGCCCAGGGGCTGGCCGTCGAGCTCGAAGACCGAGTCGCAGCCGATGACCAGCCGCCCGGCCGCCTGGGGGAGAGCGGCGACGGCCTCGCACTTGGCGCGCGCCAGAGCCAGCGCGATCTCCGACGGCTCGGTGAGTCCGGCCTCGGACACGACGGCGTCCTCGTCCACCTCGGAGCCGAGCTGGTCGAAGGCGATGCCGGAATCGCGCAGCAGCTTGGCGCGCGACGGCGAGGTGGAGGCCAGCAGCAGGATCGGGTCGGTCATGGTCCCCACTGTAGGAGGCTCTGGGAAGGTGCTTTCCCGTGCGTCGGCGTGAGCGGTCGCGGTCGACCCGCATCGCCGATGCCGAACTCACGCTTCCCTGCACGATTCCCGCCGAACTCACGCTTCCCTGCGCCGATTGGCCCGAATGGCGCGGGTGGGCGTCGACTCGGCACGGATCCTGCAGGGAGGCGTCAGTTCGGCGGGTGGCGAAGATCCCTGGCGAGGAAGACCTCCCTGGGCCAGGCTGGCAGCACACGTCGAGGGCCCGGAGACTCGAGCGGGCTCGGAGAGGCAGGTTCAGTCATGCACGGTGAGTACAAGGTCCGCGGCGGGAAGCTCGTCGTGGTCGATCTGGAGGTCGACGGCGACGGAGACGACGCGGTCTTCCGCGACGCCGTGGTCTCGGGCGACTTCTTCCTGGAGCCCGACGACGCCCTCGAGGACCTCACCGATGCGCTGAACGGGCTGACCGCGTCGTCGTCGGTGGCCGAGATCGCCGCGGCGATCCAGGCGGCGCTGGACCGGCGCGACGGCGGCGTCGAGCTGATCGGCTTCACGACCGAGGCCGTGGGGATCGCCGCCCGGCGCGCGGTGGGCGCGGCGGTGTCCTGGGACGATCTCGACATCGAGGTCATCGGCATGAAGACCCTGCCGCCGGCCGAGCACGTGGCGCTGGATCAAGTCCTGTCGGAGGAGGTCGCCGCCGGCCGTCGCGGTCCGGTGCTGCGCTTCTGGGACTGGAACGACGCCCTGGTGGTCATCGGCTCGTATCAGTCGGTGCGCAACGAGATCGATTCCGAGGCGGCTCGTGAGCTGGAGGTGGGCGTCACTCGGCGCATCACCGGAGGCGGCGCCATGTTCATGGAGCCCGGCAACTGCGTCACCTACTCGCTGATCGTGCCCGCCAGCCTGGTCGAGGGCCTGAGCAACGAGCGTGCCTACGCCTTCCTGGACGAGTGGGTGCTCGGGGCGCTGCAGGAGATCGGCGTGGAGGCGCACTACGTCCCGCTCAACGACATCGCCACCCCGCAGGGCAAGATCGGCGGGGCGGCCCAGCGCCGGTTCGCTGACGGCACCCTGCTGCACCACGTGACCATGAGCTACGACATCGACGCCGACAAGATGCTGCAGGTCCTGCGCATCGGACGCGAGAAGCTCTCCGACAAGGGGATCAAGTCCGCCAAGAAGCGCGTGGACCCCATGCGCAGCCAGACCGGCATGGCGCGGGCGGACATCATCGAGTCCTTCCGCTCCTACTTCCTGTCGCACTACCGCTCGCACGAGGGCGACTACACCGACCAGGAGCTCGCCCGTGCGAAGGAGCTCGTGGACGAGAAGTTCGGCACCGACGAGTGGACGCTGCGGGTCCCGTGATGCCCTGACCCGGCGACCGGGATTCAGTCTTCGCGGGCCTGGGCGGTCTTGCGGTCGTTCGCCTTCTGGATGGCCTCGACGAGCTCGTCCTTGGTCATCTCCGACCGGCCCTCGATCTCCAGTCGCTGGGCGACCTCGTAGAGGTGGTCCTTGGTCGCGTTGGCGTCGACGCCGCCTGCGGACTCACCGCCGGTGCGCCCGCCGTTCTCGGAGCGCTCGTCCGACGGGCCGTTCTCGTCCTTGGGCTCCCAGTGGTCGCCGACCTTCTCATGGGTGCGCTTCACCGCCGCCCAGGCCGTCTGGTGCGCGCGGGCTTCGGAGCCGTACTCCTCGCGCGCGTTCTCGAGCGCTGCGGCGTAGGTGTCCTGCGCCTTCTGATCGGAGCGCTCGAGCGTGGAGGGGATCTCCTCGCGCTCGGCGGGCTTGTCGGCATTGCTGGTCGGGCTCATGGCTGCCTCCTTGAGGGTCGTTCATCAGCAAGCATAGGAACTCGGACGCGACAGCACGACGGTTCCGGGCGACGTCGCCCAGGCACGACGACGCCCCCGTGCCGGCCCGGGGAGGATCGAGGCGCGGAGGCGTCGTCGGGGAGTCTGCGGTGAACGGATGCCGACTCAGTACTCGAGCACCACGCGGCCCTCGATCTTCCCGTGGTCCATCTCGTCCAGGACCTCGTTGATCTCGTTCAGCGGGCGCTTGCTGAACGTCGGGTGGATCAGACCGCGGGAGTAGAACTCCAGGGCCTCCTCCATGTCCCTGCGGGTGCCGACGATCGAGCCGCGGATGGTCAGCCCCTTGAGCACGATGTCGAAGATCGGGGCCGGGAAGTCGCCTGGCGGCAGGCCGTTGAACACGATGGTCCCGCCGCGGCGGACCATGCCGATGGCCTGGCCGAAGGCATCCGGGTGCACCGCCGTCACCAGGACTCCGTGAGCTCCTCCGACGGCCTCCTGGATGGCCTCGGCGGGGTCCGGGCCCATGGCGTTGATGGTGATCTCGGCGCCGTGGCGCTCGGCGAGGGCGAGCTTGTCATCGGCGACGTCGACCGCGATCACGCGCATGCCCATGGCCACCGCGTACTGCACGGCGATATGGCCCAGGCCGCCGACTCCGGAGATCACGACCCACTGGCCGGGGCGCACCCCCGTCACCTTGAGCCCTTTGTAGACCGTGACACCGGCGCACAGCACCGGGGCGATCTCGAAGGGATCGGCTCCCTCCGGGATCAGCGGGCAGTAGCGGGCGTCCACGAGCATGTACTGCCCGAAGGAGCCGTTCATGCTGTAGCCGCCGTTGACCTGGTTCTCGCACAGCGTCTCCCAGCCCTCCTGGCAGTGCTGGCATTCCCCGCACGCGCTCCACAGCCAGGCATTGCCCACGAGGTCGCCGACGGACACGCGGGTGACGCCCTCGCCGACGGCGACGACCTCGCCCACGCCCTCGTGGCCCGGGACGAAGGGCGGCTCGGGCTTGACGGGCCAGTCGCCGTGCGCGGCGTGCAGGTCCGTGTGGCAGACGCCGGAGGCGATCAGCCGTACGAGGGCCTGGTCGCGCCCCGGCTCGGGCAGGGGCATGTCCTCGATCTCGAGGTCCTCGCCGAAGGCGGTCACGACCGCAGCGGACATCTTCTCGGTGGTGGAATCCGTCATGATCCTTCAGATCCTCTCGGTGCTGGCCCCAGGCCGCTCGTCGGTCTCGGAGCCCTCTCATGTGCGACGACGGCGCCTTCGCGCCTTTCGCAGGTCTCGATGCCCGCGGTCGTCTTCTCGGTATCGGTCTTGGTGTCGGTGACGGGGGCCCTGGGGCTGCGCAGCCCTCAGACCGCGCAGAGGTCGCTGCGCGTGAGGAAGCGCCGACCCAGCGGCGCCTCGAGCGAGAACCCGGAGCCGCGCCCGGGCACCGCGTCGATGAGCAGCCGAGTGTGCTTCCACGCCCCGAACTGCTCGCGCGAGATCCACAGCTCCAGCTCGCCGAGCTCCTCCCCGGAGGCGTCGTCGAGCGTTGCGGTGCCCAGCAGGACGTCCGCGTCTCCCGTGCGGAACTCGCCGACCGGGAAGCACATGGGCGCGGAGCCGTCGCAGCACCCGCCGGACTGATGGAGCATCAGCGGCCCGTGGACGCCCCACAGCTCCCGCAGCAGCTCGACTGCGGCCTGGGTGTAGCCCACGCGCGCGACGTCGTCCTCCGGTCCGGGTCGTGCCTGCAGGGCGACGTCCGTCTCGTCCTGCGCGCCCATCAGAAGAAGCCCTGCGCCTTCTCGGAGTACGAGACCAGCATGTTCTTGGTCTGCTGATAGTGATCCAGCATCATCAGGTGGTTCTCCCGCCCGATGCCCGAGGACTTGTACCCGCCGAAGGCCGAGTGCGCCGGGTAGTTGTGGTACTGGTTCACCCACACGCGACCGGCCTGGATGGCGCGACCGGCGCGATAGCAGGTATTGGCGCTGCGGGCCCAGACGCCGGCGCCCAGCCCGTAGAGGGTGTCGTTGGCGATGCGGATGGCGTCGTCGTAGTCCTGGAACGACGTCAGCGACAGCACCGGCCCGAAGATCTCCTCCTGGAAGATCCGCATGTCATTGGTGCCGGCGAAGATCGTGGGCTTGACGTAGTAGCCATCGGCCAGATCGCCGGGCAGCTCCAGGCGCTCTCCGCCGGTGAGCACCTCCGCACCCTCCTTCTTGCCGATGTCCAGGTAGGAGACGATCTTCTCGAGCTGATCGGTCGAGGCCTGCGCTCCCACCATGGTATCGGTGTCCAGCGGATCGCCCTGCACCATCTTCTCGACGCGCTCCACGCCGGCGGCCACGAACTCGTCGTAGATGGACTTCTGCACGAGCGCGCGCGACGGGCAGGTGCAGACCTCGCCCTGGTTGAGCCCGAAGAACGCGAAGCCCTCCAGCGCCTTGTCGTAGAAGCCGTCCTTCTCCTGGGCGATGTCCTCGAAGAAGATGTTCGGCGACTTGCCGCCGAGCTCCAGCGTCACCGGGATGATGTTCTCGGAGGCGTACTGCATGATCAGCCGGCCGGTGGTGGTCTCGCCGGTGAACGCGATCTTGCGGATGCGCGGGTTCGACGCCAGCGGCTTGCCGCACTCCACGCCGAAGCCGTTGACGATGTTGATGACGCCGTCCGGCACGAGGTCCTGGATCAGCTCCATCACGACCAGCAGCGAGACCGGGGTCTGCTCGGCGGGCTTGAGGACCACGCAGTTGCCAGCGGCCAGGGCCGGAGCCAGCTTCCACACGCCCATGAGGATGGGGAAGTTCCAGGGGATGATCTGGCCCACGACGCCCAGCGGCTCATGGAAGTGGTAGGCGACCGTGTCCTCGTCGAGCTGGGACAGCGAGCCCTCCTGCGCGCGGATCGCGCCGGCGAAGTAGCGGAAGTGGTCGATGGCCAGCGGGATGTCGGCGTTGAGGCACTCGCGCACCGGCTTGCCGTTGTCCCAGGTCTCCGCCACGGCGATCTTCTCGAGGTTCTCCTCCATGCGGTCCGCGATGCGGTTGAGCATCAGAGCGCGCTGGGTCGGGGTGGAGGCGTTCCAGGACGGGGCGGCGGCCCAGGCGGCGTCGAGCGCGGCCTCGATGTCCTCAGCGGTGCCGCGGCCGACCTCCGCGAAGGCCTTGCCGGTCACCGGGGTGATGTCCTCGAAGTACTGGCCCTTGACCGGCGGGGTCCACTTCCCGCCGATGAAGTGCTCGTAGCGGGACTTGAACTCGACCTTGGCATCGGGCTGTCCGGGGTGGGCGTAGACCGTCATGGGAGGCTCCTTCGACTCTCGCGGTGGGCTGCGCGACGACGAGGCATCGCCGATGTGATCTGCAGCACATTTACACACTGTAGATCCCGAGCCGACGGGTCGCCATGGCATGACGCAGGTTCGGAGTCAGTTGCCTGGCTGTGACGGGAGCGGGCCTGGTCACGAGGCGGAGCCGGCGTCAGATCTGCGGTGCACGGCGCTCGGCGGACTGACCTGCCCAGCTGCCTGCGCCGAGATCGCGCCGAAATGCACCGACCTCTCCGAGATCCCGCTTCCGTGCGCAGATTCCGCGATTCAGCGCATGGAAGCGAGATCTCGGCGCCACGCGTGCACGGAAGCGGGATCTCGACGCGCGTGGACATGCGACGACGGCGGGCACCTCCTGCAGAAGGAGATGCCCGCCGTCGTCGTCCGGCCGGGGGTTCCCGGAAGCGGTGAGCCCCGGCGAGTCCCGGAAGGGGAGTCAGGCCCGCGAGGCCCGACCGGAGGCGTGTGCCGCGGCCGAATCGGGGGCGGTGGCCCGGTGTGCGGAGGCGTCCTCGTCGGGGACGCGGGCCTCGGCGTCGCCGGGCTGGTCCGAGGCTGCGACGGCCTGCTGCGAGGAGGTCGTCTCCTCGACGAACGGGTCGCCGCCGCTGCGGGGGGCGTCGTAGAGCCCGCGGTCCAGGATGCCCTCGCGCTTGGCGACGATCGCGGCCACGACCGTCTGACCTGCCACGTTCGTGGCAGTGCGGCCCATGTCGATGATCGGCTCGATCGCCAGCAGCAGACCCACGCCGGCCAGTGGAAGGCCCAGGGTGGACAGCGTCAGGGTCAGCATGACCGTCGCGCCCGTGGTCCCGGCGGTGGCCGCCGAGCCCAGCACGGAGACCAGCGCGATCAGCACGAAGTGGATGGGCTCCAGGGGGACGTCGTAGAACTGCGCCACGAAGATCGCCGCCAGTGCGGGGTAGACCGCCGCGCAGCCGTCCATCTTGGTGGTGGCGCCCAGCGGGATCGCGAACGACGCGTAGCTGGAGGGCACTCCCAGGTTGCGCTCGCTCACGCGCTGCGTCAGCGGCATGGTGCCCAGCGATGAGCGCGAGACGAAGCCCATCTGGATCGCGGGCCAGGCGCCGGAGAGCCACTGCCGGATGCTCAGCCCGTTCAGGCGCATGAGCAGCGGGTAGACGCCGAACAGCACGAGGGCCAGGCCCACGTAGAGGGTCACGACGAACACGGCCAGCGAGCCCATGGAGGTCCAGCCGTACTCGAAGACGGCGCGTCCGATCAGGCCCAGCGTGCCGATCGGAGCCAGGCGGATGATCCACCACAGCACCTTCTGCACGATCGCCAGCAGCGACCGGATGACGTCCAGGAAGGGCTTGGCCGGCTCGCCGACCTTCAGCGCGGCGATGCCCACGACCATGGAGATCACCAGGATCTGCAGGATGTTGAAGCTGGCGGCGGCGTCGATCGCTCCGGAGTCGGTGAGCTCGGCGTCCACGCCCAGGCCCAGGAAGTTCACCGGCACGATCGACTGCAGGAAGCCCAGCCAGGAGCCCTCGGTGCCGGAGTAGGGCTCGGTGGGAGCCTCGATCGACTGGTTCGACCCGGGCTGGACGACGACGCCCAGGACCATGCCGATCACCACGGAGATCAGCGCGGTGATGCAGAACCACAGCAGGGTCTTCCACGCCAGGCGGGCGGCGTTGGTGACCTGATCCAGGTTGGCGATCGAAGCGATCACGGCCGTGACCACCAGCGGCACCACGGCCGCCTTGAGGATCGTGACATAGGTGCTGCCGATGATGTCGAGCACCGACATCAGGGCGTTAGGCGAGGTCTCGGGATCGCCGCCGATGGCTCGGGCGATCAGGCCCAGGATCAGACCCAGAACCAGGGCCGCGATGACCTGGAAGGAGAAGTTGGACAGGAGGGCGGGGAGACGACGACGGGATCCGTCGTGCTCGGGCGCGCTGGCGGTGCGGGACTCTGCCGCGGAGGACGAGGTGGACATGCATGAAAGGCTAGGACGCTCGATGCAAGTCGCGCGAGGGAATATGACAGTCTGTTACCCGAAATCCCGGTGATGTTCCCCACCGACTCCCAGGGGAACACCAGCTCCGCGCGGTGCGTTGACCTCGCGCCTCATCTGCCGTGCCTGCGTGCGCGACGTCGCGCTATCCGTGCACGGAGGCACGTCGGCGCGACGGGGTACGGCCTACAGGCTCAGCGCGTAGTCCAGGGTGTCCAGACCCACGGAGCCGATGCCCAGGGCGCGGGAGTGGAAGCGGGCGAGATCGAAGTCCGCACCGGCCTGGGCGGCCGCATGGTGGCGCGAGCGCTCCCAGGCCTCCATCCCCAGCGAGTACGACGGCGCCTGACCCGGCCAGCCCATGTAGCGCATCCACTCGAAGCGCAGGCTGTCCGGGTCCATCACGATGTTGCGGCGCAGGAACGCCCAGCCGTCTTCCGGCGTCCAGGCCCGGCCCGGCTCGGCTCCGCCCAGGATGTCGCCGAGGCGCCCCGGGATCCTGAACCCGCAGTGGAAGCCGATGTCGAAGACGACGCGGGCCGCGCGCATCCGCTGCGCATTGAGCATGCCCATGCGGTCGCCGTCGTCCTCGAAGAACCCCAGCTCGGACATCAGGCGCTCCGCGTACAGCGCCCAGCCCTCGCCGTGCCCGGAGACCCACAGTCCGAGCCGGCGCCACAGGTTGAGCTCCTGCGCGTGGGCGACCACGTGCGAGAACTGCAGATGATGCCCGGGGACGCCCTCGTGGTAGACGGTCGTGCGCTCGCCCCAGGTGCGGAACACCTCCTTGCCCTCCGGCACCGACCACCACATCCGCCCGGGACGGCGGAAGTCGGCCGAGGGCGGCGTGTAGTAGATGCCGCCGTCGGAGGTGGGTGCGATCCGGCACTCGAGACGGCGCATCTCGTCGCTGATCTCGAAGTGGCTTCCGGACAGGGCGTCCATGGCGTGGGTGCTCACGCCCTGCATCCAGGTCAGCAGCTGGTGGCGGCCGTGCAGCTGGCGGTGGGGATCCTCGTCCAGGGCGTCCATGGCCGCCTGGATCCGGTCGTCGCCGGCGTGGTCCGGGAGGATCCGCTCGGCGGTCGCGCTCATCTCGGCCACGATGCGCTGCAGCAGGTCGATGCCCCACTCGTAGGTCTGGGCCAGATCGGGGCTCAGTCCCGTGAACTGCCGCAGGCGCAGCCGGTACTCCTCGGGTCCGACTGCCATCTCCTCGGGCGCCTCGCGGCTCAGCTCGCGCAGCTCGTCGGCGAAGCGCACGTAGGCCTGACGGGCCCGATCGACGCCCGAGTAGACGCTGCGTCGAAGCTCGGGCGGCAGCTGGGTCACCCGGGAGGAGCGGGACAGGTTCATGAAGGACCCGTTCGCGGAGGCATAGCCGTCGGCCAGCGAAGCGGCGTTGGCCAGCTGTGCCGCGGCGGTGACCGGCCCGTGGGCCTGCTGATGGCGTGCTGCGACGATCGCGGAGTCCACGGCCTCGGGCACGCAGCGCAGCTGATGCTCGATGACCTCCCAGTCCTGCTCCGTGTACTTGGGCAGGTTGTCGAAGGCCTCGCGGATCTTCTGCACGGGGGAGGAGATGTTGTTGATGCGCGATCCGTCCAGCCCGGCCTCGTGCAGGCGGGTCTCCAGGCTCAGATGCGAGTCCAAGGCGTGGGCGGTCACGCGGTCGATGTCGTCGACGGGCTCGGTGCGCGCCAGTGCGGCGGCCGCCGCGCGGGTGACGTCGAACTCCGCCGACAGGCCCTCGGGGCTCACATCGCGGTAGCCCCAGCCGTGGTCGGGGGCGCCCAGCTCGATGGCCCACGCGGGATTCAGCCGCAGCTTGGAGCGGAAGTACTCCTCGGCCACGGCGTCCAGCGGCGTGGGGCGGCGACGCGGCTGCTGCGCTGCCTCCTGCTCGTGGTGCGAGGACGCGGAGTCGGAGGATGCGGAAGCCATGGGCCGAGTCTAGGCCGCGGTGCGCAACGGCCCCGACGTCACCGGAACGGCAGGGTGCGCCGCCAGGCCCCGCGGCCGGGGCGCAGCCGCAGGCCGAGGCGGGCCCGGCGGTTCTGGGCGCGTCGTCCAGCGGTGCCGCCGGCGGCCGTCTCCGTCTCCGCGGTGGCGGAGAGCACCACGGCGGTGACCGCCGCGACCTCCTCCGGGGTGGGGTTCCCGCCCACGAACTTCAGCATGGGAGCCTGCTGCTCGTCCTGCCCGGTGCCCAGGGCGTCCGTCTGCTCGGCGCTCACAGCGGGATGTTCCCGTGCTTCTTCGCGGGCGTGGAGGCGCGCTTGTCGCGCAGGCCGCGCAGGCCGCGCACGATGTTCTCGCGAGTCTCGGACGGGGCGATCACCGCGTCCACGTAGCCGAGCTGCGTGGCCTGGTACGGGTTGAGCAGGTGCTCCTCGTACTGGGTGATCAGCTCCTGGCGCTTGGCCTCGACGTCCTCGCCGGCCTCTGCGGCGGCCTTGAGGTCGCGGCGGTAGAGGATCTCCACGGCTCCGGAAGCGCCCATGACCCCGATCTGGGCCGTGGGCCACGCCAGGTTGATGTCCGCACCGAGCTTCTTGGAGCCCATCACGATGTACGCGCCGCCGTAGGCCTTGCGCGTGATCACGGTGATCAGCGGGACCGTGGCCTCGGCGTAGGCGTAGAGAAGCTTGGCCCCGCGGCGGATGATGCCGTTGAACTCCTGGTCCGTGCCGGGCAGGAAGCCGGGGACGTCCACGAGCGTGAGGATCGGGATGTTGAAGGCATCGCAGTGGCGCACGAACCGCGCGGCCTTCTCCGAGGCGGCGATGTCCAGGGTGCC
Source organism: Kocuria palustris (assembly GCF_016907795.1). Classification (NCBI taxonomy): domain Bacteria; kingdom Bacillati; phylum Actinomycetota; class Actinomycetes; order Micrococcales; family Micrococcaceae; genus Kocuria; species Kocuria palustris. The sequence goes on along the minus strand of NZ_JAFBCR010000001.1, from coordinate 824,290 downwards.
GGCGAACTGCATAGGCTGATTCGCCACGATGCCGATCGTGTGGCCCTCCACGCGGGCGTAGCCGATCATCACCGACGGCGCGTAGAGCTCCTGCATCTCCAGGAAGTGCCCGTCGTCGACGACGGCGGCGATGACGTCGCGCATGTCGTACGGCTGGTTCGCGGAGTCTGGGATCAGCTCGTCGAGTGCGAGGTCGTCCTCGGTCGGATCGGGGCCCTGGTCGTGCTCGAGCAGCGGCGCCTCGGCGAGGTTGTTCGAGGGCAGGAACTCGAGCAGCTCCCGGAGGAAGTCCAGGGCGTCGGACTCGTCCTCGGCCAGATAGGTGGCGGTGCCGGTGACCTCGTTGTGCTGGCGGGCCCCGCCCAGGGTCTCCATGTCCACCTCCTCGCCGGTGACCGTCTTGATGACGTCCGGGCCGGTGATGAACATGTGGGAGGTCTGGTCGACCATGATGATGTAGTCGGTCAGGGCGGGGGAGTAGGCCGCACCGCCGGCGCACGGACCCATGATCAGCGAGATCTGGGGGATGACCCCCGAGGCCCGCACGTTCATGTTGAAGATGTCGGCGAACATGGCCAGCGACGCCACGCCCTCCTGGATGCGGGCGCCGCCGCCGTCGTTGATGCCGATCAGCGGGCAGCCGTTCTTCAGCGCGAACTTCTGCGCCTTGACGATCTTCTCGCCGTTGGCCTCCGACAGGGACCCGCCCAGCACCGTGAAGTCCTGCGAGTAGACGACCACCTGTCGGCCGTCGACGGTGCCGTAGCCGGTCACCACGCCGTCGCCGGCGAACTTCTTGGACTCCATGCCGAACGCGGTGCTCCGGTGCTCCCGCAGGGCGTCGAACTCCACGAACGAGCCCGGATCCAGCAGCTGGTCCACGCGCTCGCGCGCAGTGCCCTTGCCGCGGGAGCGCTGTCGCTCGAGGGCGGCCTCTCCGGCCGGGGCGTACGAGCGCTCTCGGCGCTCGCGGAAGTCGGCGATCTTGCCCGCCGTCGTGGACAGGTCGTGGGTCATGGCACCTCAGAGCTCATACGGGGCGCTCGGGCGCCGTGCCGGCCGATGGGCCAGTGCGGCGGGAGCATGCGGGCGGTGGGATGCAGGCCAGTCTAGGGAGAGCCTGCGAGCAGACCCGTTGTGGGGGATCTACAACATCAGGGGCTCCGGCAGGGCCGTGCGGGATCTTCCCGTCGGCCGGGTCGGATCAGTCGAGCTGGCCGATCGAGATCTTCCACGGCCGGGCGGTGCGCTCGGTGATCACGCCGACCTCCAGGAGGGGATCGGGCGCCAGCAGCTCGAGCGCGGCCTCCGGGGTCTCGGCGCGCATGAGCAGCAGGGCACCGGCGGGAAGGTCGTCGTCGTAGGGGCCGGCGAGCACCAGGGAGCCGTCGGCGAGCAGCTCGCGCAGGAAGTCGCGGTGGCGCGGGCGGTGCTCGGTCAGGGCCTGCGGGTCCCCGCCGTAGACGTAGGTGACGGCGATGATCGCCATGGCGCTCTCCTGTCATGGTCGACGGCGAGCAGTCAGTGGATTCCCCGGAAGTCACCTGCAGGCGCTCCGGGAGCCCGACTACTACTGTGTATGGAACGAACATAGCGGGCCGCTCGGACGCCACGAGCAACCCGCTGCGGATGTCGGCCCAAGGGTGGTCGGCACCGGGCGGTTCGTGGACCGAGGCACTGACAGCACGGGCCTCGCCCGGCGGTGGAAGAAGCGGCGGACGAGGCAAGGACCGAGACAGGAGCGACGATGACCCCCACGGACCCCCGGGCCCAGGCCGCCCCTCTGCTCGACGACGCCCAGACCGACCGGCTGGCGGAGGTCCTGCGCTCGCCGTTCGAGGTCCTGCCGCAGATCCCCTCGACCAACGACGAGCTGGTGGAGCGGGCCCAGCGTGCAGCCCGTCGCGGACAGCCGCTGCCCGATCTGAGCCTGCTGGCCGCCGAGCACCAGTCCGCGGGCCGCGGGCGCCTGGACAGGAAGTGGGTCACCGGACCCGGCGACGCCCTGACCTTCTCCCTCCTGCTGCGTCCCGCGCACGGCTCCGGTCCCACGGCTGCGCCGCTGCCGACGCAGAGCTTCCCCTGGCTGACCGTGCTGCTGGCCGCGGCGATCGCCCAGACCCTGCGCGCTCAGGGCATCGAGGCCTCCCTGAAGTGGCCCAACGACGTCCTCGTGGAGACCGGGAGCGGCTTCCGGAAGATCTGCGGCGTGCTGGCCTCGCTCGTGGTCCACGACGGCTCCGCCCCGGCCCTCGTGCTGGGCGCCGGGCTCAACGTGGCCGTCGCCCCGGAGGGCGCTGCCAGCGTGCGCGGCGAGGGATCGGAGGCCTCGCGCGGCGACCTGCTCGTGGAGATCGCCGAGCGCTTCACCGCCCTCTACCGCCTCTTCGCCGAATCCCCCGAATCGCTGACCGGGCCCGGAGAGCTGCGCGCAGCCGTCGAGCAGCTGCTGTCCACGCTCGGGCGGCGCGTGCGCGCCGAGCTGCCCGGCGGGCAGGCCCCGATCGAGGGAGTGGCCGTGGGCCTGGATGAGAGGGGCGCGCTGCTGATCGACCACGACGGCGGACGCACCGCCGTCTCGGCCGCCGACGTGGTGCATCTGCGCCCGATCGAGGAAGGAGACCGAGCATGAGCTCACGGCTCGAGCTCGGCCCCGGCGAGCAGGTGGTGGTCTCCACGCGGGCCCACGCCAGCAAACTGTGGCGCCCCCTTGCGGTGCTCGTGATCGCCGTGTTCCTGCACTCGCTGCTCCAGCGTGCGCTCGAGGTCCGCTGGCGCCCCATGGACCAGCCGTGGACGACCGTCCACACCGCCCTGGGCTGGGTCGTGACTCTGCTGCTGCTCCTGGTGATCCTGCTGGCCGTGCTGCGCCCGGTGATCCGCTGGGCCAGGACCCGCTTCGTGCTCACGGACCAGCGGCTGATGCTGCTGGGCCCGTCGGCGCCGTCCGGGGGAGTGCGCATCCCGCTGGCCTGGCTCGTGTCCGTGCACGGCAGCCGCGCCCGCGGCCCCATGGGCGGTGCCGGGATCGGCACGCTGAGTGCGGACTTCGGGCAGGCGGGGATCCTGCGGCTGGGCCACTCGCCGAGCGTCCAGGAGTTCGCCGGCCTGATCGAGGAGAAATCCGCCCGCTTCCGTCGTCAGCAGGGCCCCGGAACCCCCGGACCCGCCTACGGGTGGAGCCCCCAGGCCCCGGGCGGGTATCCTCCGGCGGGGCCGAGCACAGGGGCCGCCTGGTGATCGGCCCGCGCACAGCGGCCCGGCGCGCGACCCCGTCGACGTGCACGACCGCGGCCTCAGAGGCCGGGCGCAGAAGCGGAAGGAGCGCAGCATGACGGATCGCGATCCTTCACGACCAGGCGCGCAGTCCTGGTTCTCGCGCCTGCGCGGGGCCGGCTCCTCGCAGCGACCCGCCGATCCGGCCGCCCGGCCCGCGCAACCGTCCGCAGCCCGGACCGGCTCCGAGGACGGCTCATCGCGGCCGACGACCACGCGCGAGCTGCCCGTCGTGGGCCCCGCCACCGGGAGTCGCCTCGGGCAGCCGCCGGCCGAGGGGTCGAGCGGTCCCTCGGGCGATCCTGCCGCGCATCGGGTGGACGGGGAGCTCGACGAGACCTTCGAGGACCCCGAGGTCGGCCCGCAGACGGCGGCGATCAACCTCAACATGCACAACCCGGTGCAGGCCGATGCCTACGGCTCCCCGGAGTCCCGCGAGGCCTTCCACGGCCTGGAGCACGGTCTGCTGGGCGGTGAGCGCACCATGGACCGCAAGCGCGCCGCCCACGCCGGAGGGCTGTCCATCCTCAGCGCCCGCAAGATCTGGCGAGCCATGGGCTTCCCCAACATGAGTGCCGACGAGATCTACTTCACGCAGCGCGACAGCGAGGCTCTGCGCCGGATCTCGGGGATCGTCGAATCGGATCGGCTCTCCGAGGAGGCGGCGCTGTCGCTGATCCGGGCCATGGCGCAGATGACCGACCGCATGGTCGTGTGGCAGGTCGAGGCCATCGTCGAGGACCTCGTGATGAACCGCGGATACTCGGATGCAGAGGCTCGGCAGGAGCTGCTCGAGCTGCTGCCGCGGATCCAGGAGGACCTCGAGTACCTGCTGCTCTACACCTGGCGCCGCCAGCTCAACGGCGCCGTCCAGCGCCTGGGCATGCGCCAGGAGAGGTCCATGGATGCGCCCCAGCCGGATGAGGTGGGCGACGAGTCCGCCTCGCTGCCACTGGCCCGCGGGATCGGCTTCGCGGACATGGTCTCCTTCACGACCCTGTCCCGGAAGATGAACGAGCGCACTCTCGCGGCTCTCGTGCAGCGCTTCGAGCAGCGCTGCGCGGAGATCATCTCCGCAGGCGGGGGCCGCCTCATCAAGACCATCGGCGACGAGGTCATGTACATGTCGGAGTCCCCGGAGGAGGGCGCGCTGATCGCGCTGGCGCTGCGACGTGCCATCCTGGAGGACCCCGAGCTGCCCAAGACAAGGGTCGGATTCGTCTGGGGGCGGGTCCTCCCGCGCCTGGGCGATCTCTACGGGCCCACCGTGAACCTGGCCTCGCGACTCGTCGCGCTGGCCGAGCCCGGGGGCGTCCTCGTCGACGCCTCCACGGCCTCCGTCCTGGAGGACGACGACAGATTCATCCTTGACCCGCAGCCGCCGCAGAGGGTGCGGGGCTTCGGCGACGTCCGCCCCGTGCGGATCACCGCTGGGACCGGCCCCCAACTGGAAGTTGACTACGAATGAGTGCTCCGCTCGTCATCAGAGCAGGCGCCGCGACCGACCGCGGTCGTCACCGGGAGACCAACGAGGACTCGCTCGTGGTCACCCGGACCATGTGCGCGGTCGCCGACGGCATGGGCGGCCACGAGGCCGGCGAGGTCGCCTCCGCCATGGCCGTGCGCACCCTGGGCGGCTCCGCGCTGTTCAGCTCCCGCAGGCCCGCCGAGGTCGAGGTGCCCGCCGAGCCCGAGCCGCCGGAGGACGTGGCGCGGTTCCGCGAGCGGATCGAGCGCGAGATGAAGCTCGATCCGGAGATCCCGGCCGAGGCCCTCGTGCTGGTGCGCAAGCTGCGTGCGGTGCTCCACCAGGCCGACAGCTCCATCCAGGACGAGCTCGGCGGGCGTGCGGGGACCACCGTCACCGGTGCCTGGCTGGTCGAGATGGGAGGCGATCCCTTCTGGGTGGTCTTCAACATCGGCGACTCGCGCACCTACCGCCTGCTGCGCCCCCAGGGGGAGGCCCCCGCGCCAGATCACGCTGCGGTCGCCAAGCGGGCCACGGATCAGTTCTCCGCCTACAAGGAGGCGGGAGTGGAGGTCACGGACGTCATCCCGATCTCCGACGAGCGCGTGGAGCCGCCGCAGCAGGTCGGCCTGGAGGAGGGCTCCTCCACCGAGCGCCTCACCCCCGTGCCGGGCGCGCCGGAGGCCCCGCAGCCTGAGCTGCAGCAGATCACGGTGGATCACTCGGAGGTCCAGTACCTGGTCTCGATCGGGCAGATCACCCCGGCCCAGGCCATGGTCCATCCGCGCCGCAACGTGATCACGCGCGCGCTGGGCACCGGCCAGGTCTGGGAGCCGGACGTGTGGGTCCTGCCGGCGCGAGCGGGCGATCGCCTGGTGCTGTGCTCCGACGGGCTCACCGGCGAGGTCTCCGTGGCGCACATCGCCCGCGTGGTGCACTCGGTGCCCCACCCCAAGGAGGCCGCCGACGTCCTGGTCAACGCCACGCTGCGCACCGGGGCTCGCGACAACGTCACGGTGATCGTCGCCGACGCCGTGAGCTCGCGCCCGGCCGACGAGGACACCACCACGTTCGTGCCGATCGAGCTGCGCCACGAGCTCGACGGAGGCGCCGCCTGACCGCACCCGGCCATCGTGCCGGCGCTTCCCCAGCGGGCCGGATGCGAACGCTCGAGTGATCCAGACCGGGACGCTCATCGGCACCGCGCCGACGACGTCCCCGCACCGCATCGGCCCCCACGTCCACCAACTCCGCGGTGAGGCCTCGCGTCCGCTGCGGTGTCCAGACGCACACCCCGACGCCTCTCGATGGGCCATGGGACACCATGGCGCCACTCGATGCGATGGAGACACCAGGGGGCCACTTGAGGAGATGGGGACGTCAGGGGGCCACTCCAATGGGGGAGGGCACCAGCGGACGGCTGGACGTGGCGAGTGGAGCGCCTCGGGCGGCTCGATCACGGTGTCGAGGAGATCTGGGCACATCGAGTGGCCGAGTCCTCACACCACCTTCATCCAGTGGCCGCTTCGTCACCGTCTCAGCGCGGAAGCTGTGGATCTTCGGCCACTCGATGGCGCAGCGGTCCGGATTCGGCCACTGGATGTCACCGACATCCTGACAGCGGGCCCCCAGCAGCTGGAGCGGCGCGGCAGGAAGGTGCGGGCGTGACGCGAGGCCCCGGGACATCGGTCCCGGGGCCTCGCCTCATCGGTGCGGCCGCGCTGGCGGGCGCGAGCCCAGCCGGTGCGCTCACATGGTCTCGAGCGGCCTGTCCAGCGTGGGATCGGCCTGCGCGGGCGCGGTCTGATCAGAGCTGGGGTGCTCGGCGTCCGAGGAGTCCCGGGACGAGCCCTCGGCCGCGGCGGCCACGCCGGCCGCCTCCTCGGCGGCGCGGTGATCGGCAGCCTCCTGCTGGCGCTGGGCCTCGGCGCCCGAGGCGATCTTGGCGCGCAGCAGCTCCTGCGGGAAGTCGAAGGCCGCCACCACATCCATGATGTGCGGACGCAGGCGCCCGACCAGGCGCTGCAGGTAGGCGTCGACCATGCGACCGCGCATCAGCGACAGCCGGCCGTGGGCCAGGTACCAGTCCAGGTTCTCGTCGATGATGCTCAGCCCGAACAGGTCGCGCAGCCAGATCATGACCTGACGGGTGCCGTCGTCGTCGATCTCATCCAGGGCCCGGGTGAAGGCCTCCCACTGCAGCAGGTGTCCGTGGGCTCGGGCGGCCTCGATGAGGCGGTTCTGGTTGCGGTCGAAGGCGTCGGCGGCTGCCTGCGGGTCGGAGCGGTCCGCGCCGCGCATGTTCTCGGCGGCCTCCTCGACCATGGTGCGCACGCGATCGGAGAGCAGGCCGTGCTGCGTCTCCGGATCGCGCAGGAAGTTGACCGAGCGGCGGGGGTCGCCGGTGTCGCGCAGGACCTGGGAGAGCCCGCGCAGCCCGGAGCGGCTGAGCGTGGTCTCGGCGGCGCGGCTGGCGGCCCAGCGCGCCTTGCCCGCGGCCGGCAGCGACGAGATGCCCTTGGCGAAGTCGCCGAGAAGGCGCTTGGCCACCAGCTGCATGAGAACGGTGTTGTCGCCCTCGAAGGTCGCGTAGACATCCAGGTCGGCGCGCAGCCCGGTGAGGCGGTTCTCGGACAGGAAGCCAGCGCCGCCGCAGGCCTCGCGGCACTCCTGCAGGGAGTCCAGGGCCAGACGGGTGGAGGTCGCCTTGAGCGCGGCGGCCATGGTCTCCAGGTCCTGGCGGGACTCGTCGGTGTCGTTGCGCCCGGAGAAGACGCCGTCGAAGGCCTCGAGCAGCTCGTCGTGGGCGAAGCCCGCGGCCAGGACCTTGGCGACCAGCGGGAACAGGCGGCGCTGGTGCTGGTGGTAGTCCAGCAGCACCGACTCCTCCTTGCCCTTGACCGGGGCGAACTGACGGCGCTGGGAGGCGTAGGTCAGGGCGATGTCCAACCCGGCGCGCGCGGCGATGATCGACGCACCGTCGAGGGAGACGCGGCCCTGGACCAGCGTGCCGAGCATCGTGAAGAAGCGGCGGCCCGGGGACTCGATGGGGGAGGTGTAAGTGCCGTCCTCGGACACATGGCCGTAGCGGTCGAGCAGGTTCTCGCGCGGCACGCGCACGTGGTCGAAGTGCAGGCGGCCGTTGTCGATGCCGTTGAGACCGCCCTTGTGGCCGTCGTCCTCGCCGCCGACGCCGGGCAGGAACTCGCCCTCGTCATCGCGCAGCGGCACGAACAGGGCGTGGACCCCGTGGTTCACGCCGTCGACGATCAGCTGGGCGAACACGACGGCCGCGCGGCCGTGCAGAGCGGCGTTGCCCAGGTAGTCCTTCCAGGCCCCGCGGTGGGGCGTGTGGATCTCGAACTCCTGCGTGCTGGCGTCGAAGGTGGCGGTGGTGGCGATCGAGGCCACATCCGAGCCGTGGCCGGTTTCCGTCATGGCGAAGGCGCCCGGGATCTTCAGGGACCAGATGTCCTTGAGCCAGCGCTGATGGTGCTGCTCGGTGCCCAGGTTCACGACGGCGGAGCCGAACAGGCCCCACTGCACGCCCGCCTTGATCTGCAGCGACGGATCCGCGAGGACGAACTCCTCGAAGCCCGAGAGGTAGGAGGCGGGATCTCCTGAACCGCCCAGGGAGGCAGGCAGCCCGGCGCGCACGGCATCCGACTCGGCCAGGATCGACAGGTTGTCGAAGGTCTTCTCCCGGTGCTCGGACCAGTGGGTGCCCGGGGCGATGTGCAGGCGCGGGTCCGCGGCCAGGCGGCGGGCCTGGCGGCGCTGCTCGGCCCAGCGCCCGGCCAGGATGTCGCGCAGGGCGTCGTGGTGGACGACAGCGCTCTCTGCGGCAGGGTCCAGGTGAGGGCTGGCTGCCTGCTCGGCGGCTGCGGTGGTGCTCTTCTCGGCGACGGTGGTCATGGTGTCCTCCTGCGGTGGGTCGGCCGGTGGATCGGCTCGGCCGTTGTGCGGCCTGTCGGGAGTGCTGGGACGGGTCTGCTCGGGTGCGAGTGCTCAGGGTGAGGCGCGCGCCTGGGTCTGGGAGCCCGCGGCCTCGGAGCCGGGCGGGGTGGTTCCGGCGATGACCCAGCCGGTGACGATCTCTACGAACTCGTCGAGCTGAGGGCGCTCGTCACTGCTGCGGTCATCGTGTTCGGAGAGGCTCCAGGACTCGCCGGCACCGCGCGCCATCCCGACCACGCCGGCGGCCCAGTAGCGGGCCATCGCCGGTTCGAGCCATCGCTCGGTGGGGGCGTGGCGGCGGTGGGCCTCCACCAGCAGATCGGCGACGGCGGCGGCGAAGCGGCCCACGGGGTCCTCGCTCGAGCCGTCCGTGCCCTGGGTCACGAAGCGGTAGACGTCCGGGGCGTTCTCTAGCTGCCAGAGGTACTGCTCCACGATCGTGCGGATCGAGGCGCGGAACGACGGGGCCTCCGCGGCCGCGCTGCGCATGCGCTGGGCCATGCGCTCGACCACATAGGTGGCCAGCTCGCGGCGCAGGCCCTCCTTGTCCTTGAAATAGCGGTAGAAGACCGACTTGGAGGTGCTGCAGGCCGCGGCGATCTCCGCCATGGAGGCGCCGGGGCCCAGCTCGGCGACGGCGCGGCGGGACAGCCGCAGCAGCTCGAGGCGGCGCTGCTCCCGGTGGCGGTTCCATCGGCGGGCGCGGCCATCGGCCTGCTGCGGGTCCTCGGCGGTCCCGAGGCGGTTGCGGTGCTGCACTGCTGAGCGGTTCACGATACCGAGAGTATCAGGTACTCTCGGTATCTAGTGACCCAGATCGCAGAAAGATGCGCGATCGACCGATCCTCGATCCACAGGAGATCCCCATGACCGCCTCTGCAGCCTCCGAGTCCGTTCCCACCCCCGCAGATCTCGCCCGCGGCGCCGAGACGGGGGAGACCGCCCCCCGCCTGCGCTCGGCGTGGGTCGTGGCCGGCGACCGCATCCCGTTCACCAAGTCCGGCGGCGCCTACGCCCAGGCCTCGGTCCAGGACATGTTCACCGCCGTGCTGGACGGCCTGGTCGCACGCACCGGGCTGGCCGGACAGCGCCTGGGAGCCGTCGCCGGAGGTGCTGTGCTCAAGCAGCCCAAGGCCTTCAACATGGTCCGCGAGTCCGTGCTGGGCTCCGCACTGGATCCGCGCACCCCGGGCATCGACGTCCAGATGGCCTGTGCCACCGGCATGGAGACCACTTCGCTGATCGCCAACAAGATCCGCTGCGGCCAGATCGACGTCGGGATCGCCGGAGGTGCCGACTCGGCCTCGGACGCCCCCATCGTCGTGGGCGAGGGCCTGCGCCGCGTGCTGCTCGAGCTGAACTACGCCAAGACCACCGGCGCCAAGCTCAAGGCCCTGTCCAAGCTGCGCCCCGGCGATCTCGCCCCCGTGGCCCCCGGCGTGGCCGAGCCGCGCACGGGACTGTCCATGGGCGAGTCGCAGGCGATCACCGGCAAGAAGTGGGGCGTGACCCGCCAGGCCCAGGACGAGCTGGCCGCCGCCAGCCACCAGAACCTCGCCGCTGCCTGGGACCGCGGCTTCTTCGACGACCTCGTGACTCCGTTCCGCGGCGTCCGCAGGGACACCACACTGCGTCCGGACACCACCGCCGAGAAGCTCGCCGGGCTCTCCCCGGTCTTCGGCAAGTCCCTGGGCGAGGCCACCATGACGGCAGGCAACTCGACTCCCATGACCGACGGCGCCTCGGCGGTCCTGCTGGCTTCCGAGGACTGGGCGCGCGAGCACAAGATGCCGCGCCTGGCCGAGATCGTGGACGTCGAGTCGGCGGCCGTGGACTTCGTGGACGGTGACGAGGGCCTGCTCATGGCCCCCGCCTACGCCATGCCGCGCCTCCTGGCCCGCCAGAGACTTCGCCTGCAGGACGTCGACCTGGTCGAGATCCACGAGGCCTTCGCCTCCACGGTCGTGGCCACCCTGACCGCCTGGGAGGACGAGCAGTTCTGCCGCGAGCGCCTGGGCCTGGACGAGCCGGTCGGCCCCGTGGACCGCTCGCGCCTGAACGTCAACGGCTCCTCGTTGGCGGCCGGACACCCCTTCGCCGCCACCGGCACCCGCATCGTGGCCTCGCTGGCCAAGGAGCTCAAGGCCCGCGCCGTCGAGCTGGGCCGTCCCACCACCGGTGTGATCTCCGTGTGCGCCGCCGGCGGCCAGGGCGTCGTGGCCCTGCTGCGCGCCCAGCCGCAGGACTGACCCGTCGGCAGCACACACCTCCGAGACCTCGCACGCACTCCTTCGAAAGGCCCTCGCATGCCCAAGACCCCGCGCTGGACGCGAACCCTGACCGACCTGCGCTCGTCGCAGGACGCCTACCTGGACGTCGTCGCCACCGGCCCCGGCCGCTCCGTGGCCGGCGCTCTGGGGCTGCCCGCCCCGGTGTCGCTGACCCGCCACGAAGCCGGGAGGCCGGAGAAGCCGCGCACCGTGCTGGTGATCGCGGACGAGTCGTCGTCGGCTGATGCCGATGCCCTCGCCCAGGCGCTGAGCGCTCGCGGGCACGACGTCCGCCGGGATGCCCAGGCCGTCGCCGAGGGATCCGAGCGGATCCAGGCCGCGCTGCTGGTGCTGAGCCAGGCGCACGGGCCGTCGGATCTCACGGCGCCGTCGCTGTCGCTGGGCTCCGTGCTGCGCCGGCTCGACCGCGGCGCCCGCGTGGTGGCTGTCTCCCGTGCGGCGGAGGGCGTGGCAGCAGGCTCGGCCGTCGCCGTGTCGGCCTCGGCCGTCGAGGCCGGGACCGAGTCCGTGCGCCGCAACGCGGCCCGGCAGGGCGCGGTCGGCCTGGTCCGCTCGCTGGCCCAGGAGATGCGCGGAGGGGCCACCGCCAACGGCATCGTGGTGGCGGACGGCGTCGCCGTCGATGCCCCCTCCGTGCTCGGCGGCCTCGACTTCCTGCTCTCCGGACGCAGCGCGTTCGTCTCGGGGCAGTTCCTGCCCGTCACCTCGGAGGCCGGACCCGCCTCGCTGGCTCAGGCCGCGCTGGGGGAGACGCCGCTCGAGGGCCGGGTCATCGTGGTCACCGGCGCCGCCCGCGGGATCGGCGAGCAGATCGCCCGTCTGCTGCACGCGCAGGGCGCCCAGGTCGTGCCGATCGACGTCCCGGCCGCCGGTGACGCCCTGGCCAAGCTGGCCAATGCGATCGGGGCCGCCTCGCTGCCGCTGGACGTGACCGCCGATGACGCCGGCCAGCGCATCCTGGAGCACTGCCGGACCCGGTTCGGGCGGATCGACGGCATCGTGCACAACGCCGGGATCACCCGAGACAAGATGCTGGCCAACATGGATGAGGGCCGCTTCGCCTCGGTCCAGGCCGTCAACGTCGAGGCCCCGCTGCGGATCACGCAGCAGCTGCTGGCCGACCCGCTGGCCCAGGGGCTGCGGGTCGTGGGGCTCGCCTCCACCTCGGGCATCGCGGGCAATCGCGGGCAGACCAACTACGCGGTCTCCAAGGCCGGCGTGGTCGGGATGGTCGCCGCGCTGGCCCCGGAGCTGGCCGCCGGCGGCGGCACCGCCAATGCGGTGGCTCCAGGCTTCATCGAGACGGAGATGACCGCCAAGATCCCCATGGCCCGGCGCCAGGTCGCCCGCCGCCTGAACTCCCTGCAGCAGGGAGGCCTGCCGGTGGACGTCGCCGAGGCCATCGCGTTCCTGCTCTCGGATGCGGCAGCCGGGATCTCCGGGCAGACCCTGCGCGTGTGCGGGCAGAACCTGGTGGGAGCGTGAGCATGCACGACCAGCAGACGCACCTCGACGGCGCCGATCGCGACGTCGTCCTCCTGCCCGAGCTGCCCGCGCTCGGCCCGCTCTACGCCCGGGCGGCCGGAGGATCGGCACTCGGCGCGGGCACCCGCACGGTCCGCGGCCTGTGGGCCAAGGCGGCCGGCGCGATCCCTGGGCAGGGCTCGGGCAGCGCCTCCGCCGGCGGCACTCGGCTCGTGCTGCCGGCGGTGGACCTGCTCGTGGCCGACGTCCTCATCGACGACCAGGCACACCGCGGCTTCTGCGAGGTGGTCGGGGCCCCGATCCGCACGCGGCCCGACGGCGGCGTGGAGGCCTTCAGCGGCTATCTGCACGCGCTGTCGTTCCCCGCAGCCATGGCGCTGCTGACCCGCGAGGACTTCCCGCTGCCGCTGCTTGGGCTGGTGCACCTGTCCAACTCGGTCGTGCACGAGCTGCCGCTGCTGGTGGGCGAGCACGTGGGCATCACGGTGCGCGCTCAGAACCTGCGGCCGCATCGCTCCGGGGCGCAGTTCGACGTCGTGGCGGAGCTGCGCACCGAGGACACCCAGGAGATGGCCTGGACGGGGACCTCCACGTACCTGGCCCGGGGCGTGCGCCTGCCGGAGGAGGAGAAGGCCGAGCAGGCATCGCGTCCGGAGTTCGAGGCGCCGCTGCCCACCGCCCGCTGGCAGCTCGGCGCCGACACCGGTCGGCGCTACGCGGCCGTCTCCGGGGACGTCAACCCCATCCACCTCAGCGGGGCCTCGGCCAAGGCGCTCGGGATGAAGGGCGCCATCGCCCACGGCATGTACACGGCCTCACGCGCCCTGGCCATGGTCGATGCCCCCGCGCCGCTGCGGTGGGACGTCGAGTTCGGCGCCCCGCTGCTGCTGCCCGGCGCGCCGTCCGTGTCGGTTCAGCGCGACGGACGCGGCACCGAGCTGCGCACCGCCGAGGTCGTGGTGTGGGATGCCCGTCGCGGCCGTCCGCACGCCGCGCTCAGCGTGCGCAGGCTCGACGAGCACTCGCGGCGCCGGCACGTCGCCTACTGAGCTCTCCCGGGAGCGCTCTCGGATCGCCGGGGCGGGCAGGATCTGCGGGTCCTGCCCGCCCCGGCGTCGTCGACGCCGTGTCGTCGGAGCAGTGCGCCACAATGACGGGGTGAGCCAGCAGAACAGGACCGCGGCGCAGGCCGCGAAGGCAGCCGAGCAGGACCAGCCCGTCGAGATGTCCGCAGGGGAGATCCCCGCGGACGCCCTGCGGGAGGAGTACGCCGAGCTCGTGGAGCGCGTGCGCCAGGCGCGGGTGGAGTACTACCAGCAGGACGCCCCCACCGTCTCGGACGCCCAGTACGACCAGGACTACCGCCGCCTCGAGGAGCTCGAGTCGCTGCACCCCGAGCTGCAGTCCAACGACTCGCCCACGCAGGAGGTCGGCGGCGAGCCCTCGACGGCCTTCGCCCCGGTGCGCCATCTCGAGCGGATGTACTCGCTCGAGGACGTGTTCTCCATCGACGAGCTGCGCGCCTGGCTGGAGCGTGCCGAGACCCAGGTCCAGACCCTGCACGGGGCCGCCGAGCTGCGCTGGCTCACCGAGGTCAAGATCGACGGCCTGGCCATCAACCTGCTCTACCAGGACGGCCGCCTGGTCCGGGCGGCCACCCGCGGCGACGGCACCACCGGCGAGGACGTGACCCACAACGTCGCCACCATCGCCACCATCCCGCAGCAGCTGCGCGGTGAGGACCTCCCGCAGCAGATCGAGATCCGCGGCGAGATCTTCATCTCCACCCAGGACTTCCAGACGGTCAACGCCCAGCGGGTGGAGGAGGGCAAGGCGCCGTTCGCCAACCCCCGCAATGCCGCCGCCGGCTCCCTCCGGCAGAAGGACCCGGCGGAGACCGCCAAGCGCCCGCTGTCCATGTACGTGCACGGCATCGGAGCCGCCGAGGGGCTGGAGATCAGCGCCCAGTCGGAGGCCTACGACCTGATGGCCACATGGGGCCTGCCTGTAAGCCCGTACTCCCGGGTGCTGAGCAGCATCGACCAGGTCGTGGAGTACATCGATGAGTACGGGGACAAGCGCCACTCCCTGGACCACGGCATCGACGGCATCGTGGTCAAGGTCGACGACCGCGCCACGCAGCGCCAGCTCGGGCACACCTCCCGCACGCCGCGGTGGTCGGTGGCCTACAAGTATCCGCCCGAGGAGGTCCACACCAAGCTGCTGGACATCCGCGTGGGCGTGGGCCGCACCGGGCGCGTGACCCCGTACGGCGTGATGGAGCCGGCCCTCGTCGCCGGCTCCATGGTGGAGATGGCCACGCTGCACAACCAGGACGTCGTGCGGGCCAAGGGCGTGCTGATCGGGGACACCGTCGTTCTGCGCAAGGCCGGAGACGTCATCCCGGAGATCGTCGGGCCCGTCGTCGCCCTGCGCGACGGCACCGAGCGCGAGTTCGTGATGCCCACCCACTGCCCGTCGTGCGGCACCGAGCTGCGCCCGGCGAAGGAGGGCGACGTCGACATCCGCTGCCCCAACGCGCGCTCGTGCCCGGATCAGCTCAAGGAGCGGGTCTTCCACGCGGCCAGTCGCGGCGCCTTCGACATCGAGGCGCTGGGGGAGGAGGCCGCCGTAGCGCTGACGCGTCCCGCCGAGCCCGCCGATCCGCCGCTGACCTCAGAGGCCCAGCTCTTCGATCTCTCCGCCGGGATGCTGAAGGACGTGAAGATCGAGCGGCAGAAGCGCGGCGCGGGGGCCAAGCCGGGAGACACCGAGCTCGTGCCGTACTTCTGGACCAAGGGCAGCGCCAAGCACCCGTCCAAGCCCAGCGCCAACACGGTCAAGCTCTTCGACGAGCTCGCCAAGGCCACCTCCCAGCCGCTGTGGCGCGTGCTCGTGGCGCTGTCCATCCGGCACGTGGGCCCCACGGCGGCGCGCTCGCTGGCCACGGCCTTCGGCTCCATGGACCGGATCCGCGAGGCCTCGGAGGAGGATCTGGCCGCCACGGACGGCGTGGGCCCGGTGATCGCACGAGAGGTCATCGACTGGTTCCAGGTGGACTGGCATCGCGAGATCGTCGAGTCCTGGGCCGCTGCGGGCGTGCGCATGGAGGACGAGGTCGACGACTCCGTTCCCAAGGTCCTCGAGGGCCTGACCATCGTGGTGACCGGCACGCTCGAGGACTACTCCCGCGACTCCGCCAAGGAGGCGATCCTCACCCGCGGCGGCAAGGCCTCGGGGTCCGTGTCCAAGAAGACCGACTTCCTGGTGGCCGGCGCCTCGGCAGGATCCAAGCTGGAGAAGGCCGAGTCGCTGGGGGTCACGGTGCTGGACGAGGCCGACTTCACGCGGCTGCTCGCGGAGGGCCCGGAGGCCTTCCAGGGCCCCTCAGAGGAGGCTGAGGATGCTCAGGTCCATGCGGAGGACTGATTGGTCAACGAATGTGAGCAGCATCTCGCCTGCCTCCTGAAGCCCCGCTGACCTGCGCCGCCGTGGGTCGGACGGGCCTTCGGGCGGGGCTGCGGGCTCCGCTCGAGCTGTCCCCTCAACAGCGGGTCGTGACCTGACCGTGACCTTGCTGTTATGGTGCTGTGACCTCGCGAGGCGCAGCGGAGATCCGGGCGGATCGCGGAGGGAGGGAGCGGCTCTCGCGGTCGTCCCGCTGAAGGGACCTGGATCCTCGGGGGTCAACCTTTCAGATTGGCACAGATCACAGCTCAAAAGGGTTGCCAAGCCGAATCGTTACGGTAATGTGATCTTCGAACTTCCGGAGCGAGCCTGCGGGCATCGATCCAGCTCTTCGACTCCTCGTCGAGGGCCACACGAAATCCAGGTTGCAGTCAGCCGTCATCGCTGTCGACAGCTGCATCCCAGACCCAGACCATTGGAACGGAAAGACAGCGACGCTATGACGCCGGGGACGGCACGAGCGGAGACGGCGCCGTCATGGAGCCTGTCGTGAAGAAGAACATCAAGAACACCATCGTCGCCGGCACCGCCGCTGTCTTCGGCGGCGCGGCCCTCCTCGGTGCGGCTGCCCCCGCACAGGCCGCCGACAAGTGGGACCAGCTCGTCGAGTGCGAGGCCAGCGGCGACTGGAGCGCCAACACGGGCAACGGCTTCTCCGGCGGCCTGCAGTTCACCCCGTCCACCTGGGCCGCCTTCGGCGGCTCCGGCAGCGCTGCGAACGCTTCCGCAAGCGAGCAGAAGGCTGTGGCTGAGCGCGTGCTGGCCGAGCAGGGCTGGGGCGCCTGGCCTTCCTGCTCCCAGAAGCTGGGCCTGTCGGGAGCTTCGGGCTACTCGGGTGCCGCTGCCTCCACCCCGGCCCCGGCTGCTGAGACCCAGGTCTCCACCCAGTCCGTCGAGACCCCGGCTCCGGCTCCGGCCGCTGAGGAGGCCCCCGTGGAGCAGGCTCCCGCCGCTGAGGCGCCCGCCGCCCAGGCCCCCGCCGCTGAGGCTCCGGCCGCCGAGCAGGCCCCGGTCGCTGAGGCTCCGGCCGCCGAGCAGGCCCCGGTCGTCGAGTACACCGCTCCGGCCGCTCCGGTCGCCGAGCAGCCCGCCGTTGCCGGCGCCTACACCGTCGCCTCGGGCGACACCCTGGGCTCCATCGCGGCTGCCCACGGCACCGACTGGGAGACCCTGTTCGCCGCCAACCCGGACACCGTGGCTGACCCGAACCTGATCTTCGTGGGCCAGACCCTGAACATCCCCGCCTGATCCACTCGATCAGCCTCCGCACCGACGGAGAGCCGACGATCATCTGATTGTCAGCAGGGACCGAGAAGCCCCGCAGCGTTCACGCTGCGGGGCTTCTCGCATGTCCTCAGGAAGCTTCGGGACCCCGGGAGCTCGCCGAGCGCCGAGTGGTGCGCCTCTTCCACTGGCTGGAGTCGGCACGCATCCCGCTCAGCGCATCGATCGGCCCCAGATTGTGATGTGGGCGCCTGTGGCACATCGAGTGGTCTCGGGCTGTGCTCACGGGGCCCCGCGCAGATCGAGTGGTGCCGCAGTGCGGCTCTGGGGCCTCAAGCGCACATCACGGGGCCAGTCGATGGGGACCGGCACACGCTCAGGCAACTCGATGGTCGTGACCGCGACGGTGGCTGACGGGAGCACACACGGAGACCGCTCGAGGACGGAGCCGTCGGCGTGCCGATCGAGGAGATCACGCGCGCGGGCCTCTCGATGCGGGCGACCTGCCGGAGGAGGCTGGCGGTGCTCAGTCCTGCGGGTCGCCCGATGCCGAGGGGGTGGTGCCCTCAGCAGGCTCGGTCTGCGAAGCGCTCTCGGAGGACTCGGGCTGAGCAACGTCCGCGGAAGCCTCGGGCTGCGAGGCGGCACGGGAGGACTCGGAGCGAGACGCACCCTCGGAAGGGCGGGGCCGACGCAGGAGGGAAGCCTCGCGCTGCTCCACGGTCGGGTCCTCGAGCTCGGTGGACTTGGCGCCGCCGCGGCCGCCGATCCTGTAGCCCTGGACCAGAGTGAGGCTGACGCCGTCGCGGTGCTCGATCTCGATCACCAGCGCAGGAGCCCCGGAGCGATCCGGGAGTGTGGCCGGCAGGGCGAGTGCTGCGCCCAGCAGCTCCGGGGCCTTCTCGAGAGCCATGGCGCGCAGGGCGGCCTCGGGATCGTCGGAGTGGTGCAGCTCGGTGAGCTCGGCGGCATCCTCGGGCTCGAGCTCGTCGACGGTGGCGCCCTCCTCGGCGGGCTCGATGCTGTCCAGCTCGAACTCCCCGTCGCGGCGCGCGGTGATGAGGAAGGCGGGGAACGCGCCGAAGTCCTCCAGCTGCTGCAGGGCCACGGTCTGCACGTGGGTGGCTATCTGATCGACGGTGTCGGCGGTCGCCTCGGAGACGCCCTGGCGCCAGGCGTTCGCCGCGTCCTGCGAGGGCGTGCGCGCTCCGGGGGAGGGGCGCGTCCCCGCTCGGGCTGCTGCCTTGGCGCGGCGCGCTGCCCCGCGGTCCTTCTTCGGCTTGCCGTCCTTCTTGGCCATGCGGGCCTCCTTCCGCCCTTCAGGGGCAGGTGGTGCGGTGCCCCGGCGATGGGGGCGTCTGTCGTCTGCCTCTAGGGTAGGCGTCGTCGGCATCCCGACGGTGCTACTCGGTGGTCGGGGCCGGGCGCGGCCGCTCCGGTCGGAGCCGGGGCTGTCCGGGTCGGCGGATAGGATGGGCCCCGCTGGCCCCGTCGTCGAGCCTCTGCCGGTCCGTGCCACCGGCAGGATCGCTCCGCGGGCCTCATCGAGCATCACGAGCACGGTGAACACCGAAGACAGCAACACCGAAGAACAAGGAGCGTGCATGTCCGCGATCAGTCGCGATGAGGTCGCCCATCTGGCAGACCTCGCGCATATCGAGATGTCGGAGGATGAGCTGCAGTCGCTGGCCGGCGAGCTCGGCCAGATCGTGCAGTCGGTCGCCTCCGTCAGCGAGGTCGCCGGGGACGACGTCCCCGCCACGAGCCACCCCCTGCCCCTGCGCAATGTGATGCGCGAGGACGTCGTGGGGCAGACGCTCAGCGCGGAAGAGGCCCTGTCGGGCGCACCGGACGCGGAGGACGGGCAGTTCAAGGTCCCGGCCATCCTGGATGAGGACTGAGGCGATATGAGCGAGAACATCATCGAACTGTCCGCGGCCGAGCTCGCGCAGAAGCTGCAGGCCGGTGAGGTCACCTCGGTGCAGGCCGTGCAGGCGCACCTGGACCGCATCGCGGCCACCGACGGCGCTGCCGCGCAGGAGCGCAGCCACGGCAAGGCCGGTCTCAACGCCTTCCTGCACCTCAATGCGGAGGAGGCCCTCGAGGTCGCCGCAGACGTGGATCGGGATCGCGCCGAGGGCAAGCAGCTGCCGCCGCTGGCCGGCGTGCCGATCGCGGTCAAAGACCTCATCGTGACCAAGGGCCTGCCCACCACGGCGGCCTCGCGCATGCTCGAGGGCTGGATGAGCCCCTACGACGGCACCGTCACCGAGAAGCTGCGCGCGGCGCGCATGCCGATCCTCGGCAAGACCAACCTCGACGAGTTCGCCATGGGCTCCACCACGGAGCACTCGGCCTTCGGCCCCACCCGCAACCCCTGGGACCTCACCCGCATCCCGGGCGGCTCGGGCGGCGGCTCGGCTGCGGCCGTCACTGCGTTCCAGGCCCCGCTCGCTCTGGGGACGGACACCGGCGGCTCCATCCGCCAGCCCGCTGCCGTGACCGGATCGGTCGGCGTGAAGCCCACCTACGGCTCGGTCTCGCGCTACGGCGTGATCGCCATGGCCTCGTCGCTGGACCAGGTCGGCCCGTGCGCGCGCACCGTGCTGGATGCGGCCATGCTGCACGAGGTCGTCGGCGGCCATGACCCCAAGGACTCGACCTCGCTGAGCGATCCGGCCGAGGGCTTCGTCGAGGCCGCACGGGCAGGTGCTGCCGAGGGCGGGCTGAAGGGCCTGCGCGTCGGCGTGCTCAAGGAGCTGACCGGCGAGGGCTTCCAGCCCGGCGTCGAGCAGCGCTTCCGCGAGGCCGTCGAGGCACTGGAGAAGGCAGGGGCGAGCGTCGTCGAGATCGAGACGCCGAACTTCAAGTACGCCCTGGGCGCCTACTACCTGATCATGTCCTCGGAGGTCTCCTCCAACCTGGCCAAGTACGACGGCGTCCGGTTCGGCCAGCGCGCCCTGCCCAAGGACGGGCACGTGACCATCGAGCGCGTCATGTCCGCCACGCGCGCGGAGAACTTCGGCGCGGAGGTCAAGCGCCGCACGATCCTGGGCACCTACGCCCTGTCGGCCGGCTACTACGACGCCTACTACGGCTCGGCGCAGAAGGTCCGCACGCTCGTGCAGCGCGATCTGGACGCGGCGTTCGAGCAGGTCGACGTCCTCGTCTCGCCGACCGCTCCCACCACGGCCTTCCCGCTGGGCTCGGTCGACGAGCAGGCCGATCCCATGCAGATGTACCTCAACGACATCGCCACGATCCCCACCAACCTGGCGGGCGTCCCGGCGATCTCGATCCCGGCGGGCCTCTCGCCCGAGGACGGGCTGCCGGTCGGCTTCCAGTTCATGGCCCCCGCTCGTGAGGACGCGCGCCTCTACCGCGCGGCTGCCGGTCTGGAGCGGCTGCTCGAGGAGGCGAACGGAGGCCCGATCTGGAAGGACCTGCCGGACGTCGTCGAAGCCGTGGCCAAGCTGTCGGAGACCACTGAGGGAGGCGCCAAGTGAGCGATCAGATCCTGTCCTTCGAGGAGGCCATGCAGGACTTCGACCCCGTGCTCGGGTTCGAGGTCCACGTGGAGCTCAACACCGCGACCAAGATGTTCGACTGGGCGCCGAACACCTTCGGCGACGAGCCGAACACCAACACCACGCCCGTCTCGCTGGGACTGCCCGGCGTGCTGCCCGTGGTCAACGGCAAGGCCGTGGAGTACGCGATCAAGCTCGGGCTCGCCCTGGGCTGCCAGATCGCCCCGGTCTCGCACTTCGCCCGGAAGAACTACTTCTACCCGGACACGCCCAAGAACTTCCAGACCTCCCAGTACGACGAGCCCATCGCCTTCGACGGCCAGCTCACCGTCGAGCTGGAGGACGGCACGCCGTTCACCATCGAGATCGAGCGGGCCCACATGGAGGAGGACGCCGGCAAGCTGACCCACAAGGGCGGTGCCGGTCGCATCCAGGGCGCGGAGTTCTCGCTGGTCGACTACAACCGCGCTGGCGTGCCGCTGGTCGAGATCGTGACCCGCCCGATCGTCGGAGCCGGGGACCGCGCTCCGGAGCTCGGCAAGGCCTACGTCAAGGCGATCCGCGAGATCGTGAAGAACCTCGACATCTCGGATGCCCGCATGGAGCGCGGCAACGTGCGCTGCGATGCCAACGTCTCCCTGATGCCCAAGGGCACCACCGAGTTCGGCACGCGCTCGGAGACCAAGAACGTGAACTCCCTGCGCGCGGTCGAGCGCGCCGTGCGCTACGAGATCCAGCGCCATGCCGCGGTGCTCAAGGCCGGCGAGAAGATCGTCCAGGAGACCCGTCACTGGCACGAGGACACGCGCTCGACCACCTCGGGCCGTCCCAAGTCGGACGCCGATGACTACCGCTACTTCCCCGAGCCGGACCTGGTGCCCGTGTGCCCGGATCCCGCCTGGGTGGAGCAGCTGCGGGCCTCGCTGCCCGAGCCTCCGGCGCAGCGCCGCGCTCGCCTGAAGGAGGAGTGGGGCTACTCGGACGAGGAGTTCCGCGACGTCGTCAACGCAGGCGTGACCGAGGAGATCGCCGCCACCATCGAGGCCGGCGCCTCCAAGGCCGCTGCCCGCAAGTGGTGGATGGGCGAGATCGCTCGTCTGGCCAACAACGCGGGCGTGGAGATCGCGGATCTGGGCGTCACCCCGGAGCACGTGGCCGAGGTCGAGTCGCTGATCGGCGAGAAGACCATCAACGACAAGATCGCCAAGCAGGTCCTGGGCCACGTGGCCGAGGGCGAGGGCACCCCGGCGCAGATCGTGGAGGCCCGCGGCCTGGCCGTGGTCTCCGACGAGGGCGTGCTGATCTCCGCGATCGACGACGCCATGGCGCAGATGCCGGACGTCGTCGAGAAGGTCAAGGGCGGCAAGGTCCAGGCCGTGGGCGCTCTGATCGGTCCGGTCATGAAGGCCACCAAGGGCCAGGCGGACGCCGGCCGCGTCCGCGAGCTGATCCTGGAGAAGCTCGGGGTCTCCTGAGCCGTCTCGTGAAGGTCGATCGCGCCCGGGAGCCATGCTTCCGGGCGCGATCTGCACTCCGGCCCGGATCGGCATTCCCGGCCCGACGACACCCTGAAGGAGCACACATGACCACCATCTGGAACTACCGCGGCGACGACCGGGCCCTGTGGGCGGTGATCGCCGCGATCGTCGGCTCCTATGTGCTGGCCATGCGCCTGGCGCGGTGGGATGCCACCTGGCAGTGGGTTCCGCTCGCCTTGCCGGTCGCGGTGCTGCTCATCTGGTTCTTCCTGGCCGAGGCGGGTGTGCGTGATCTGGGGTTCCCCGCGCCCAGGGATCGGGGCAGCGCCGCAGCCGGGCCGCTGGGCGGGGCGAGCGCGCTCGTGATCGGCGCTGCGCTCGGTGGCGCCGGGGCGGCGGTCCTGCCGCTGCTCCAGGGCGGCCAGCCCGAGCTGCTGGGCCAGGCGGCGGTCTCGAGGCTCGGCGGACCGGCGGTGGCCGCTGTGCTGGCTGCGGTCGCTGCGGCGGCGCTGGAGATCGTGTTCCGCGGTGCGCTGCTGCGGCTGGCGATCGCACGGTGGTCGTCAGGCACTGCGATCACGGTCTCGGTCCTGCTGGCGGTGCTCGGGCTTCTGCCCGTCATGCTCACGCGCAGCGCAGGCACCTGGTCCTGGCTGGCGGCCTCGGCGTGCGCGGTGGCGGTGCTGAGCCTGATGCTGGCCTGGGCTGCCGTGCGCACCAGGTCGCTGTGGATGCCCCTGGGCTGGGCGGCGGGACTCGCAGGAACGGGCGCCGCCGTGCTGCAGGGCTGGCCTGCTCAGGCCCTCGGGGCATGGGCCGCCGCCGGCGCCGCTGCCGCTGCCGGTCTCCTGCTGATCCCCGCGGTCCTGGTGCTCGAGCGGGTGCGGCCCTCCGGCTCAGAACGCCGGGCGGCGTGAACGGGCGGATTCCTTCGGGTCAGGCCAGCCCCAGGCGCTCCAGGGCCCAGGCGTCCTCCCACGCGTTGTCGCGCCACTGCTGATAGCGCCCCGAGGCTCCGCCGTGGCCGCCGGCCATCTCGATGCGCATGAGGATCTGCTCGCGCTTGTCCGGGTTCTCGTGACGCAGGGCCGCCACCCACTTGGCGGGCTCCACGTAGAGGACGCGGGTGTCGTGCAGCGAGGTCACGGCCAGGATCGGCGGGTAGTCCCTGGCGGAGACGTTCTCGTACGGGGAATAGGCCTTCATGGTCCAGTAGACCTCCGCGGAGTCGAGGGGATTGCCCCATTCCTCCCATTCGAGCGCGGTCAGCGGCAGCTCGGGCATGAGCATGGAGGTCAGCGGGTCCACGAACGGCACCGCGGCCACCGCACCGCAGTACAGCTCGGGGGCCAGGTTCAGCACGGCGCCGACCAGGAGTCCGCCGGCCGAGCCGCCCATCAGCACGACCCTGTCGGCGTCGATGTCCGAGCGCGCGCCCAGGTGCCGGGTCGCCGCGACGACGTCTGTGAAGGTGCGCCGCTTGTGCTCCTTCTTGCCGGACTCGTACCACTGCCGCCCGAGCTCGCCGCCGCCGCGCACGTGGGCGATGGCCCAGACCGCACCGCGGTCCAGCAGCGAGATCCGCGAGTACGAGAACGACGGATCCATGCTGATCTCGTACGAGCCGTAGGCGTAGACCACCGCGGGTGCCGGCTGCGCGGCGTCCCGGCGGCGGATGAGGGTGATCGGGACCCGTGTGCCGTCCTCGGCTTGGGCCCAGTCGCGCTCCACGCTGTAGGCGGCAGCCGAGTAGTCGCCCAGCACCGGCTGCTCGCGGCGCAGGACCGGATCGGGCAGCTCGGTCCCCGGCGCATCCAGGATGAGGTCGAAGACGCGCCGCGGGATCACGAAGGACTCGGCGGTGAAGCGCAGGACGGGGGAGTCCGGCTCAGCGGCGGTGAGGGAGACAGCCGTGAGCTCGCCGGGCACCTCGAGGACATGGGGCTCGGCCTGGCTCTCCGTGCCGAGTCCCTTCAGCGGGAGGATGCGCAGCCCCGGCAGGATGTCCTCACGGACCTCGAGAACCAGGTGATGCTGTGTGGCGGCGAAGCCCAGCACGCGCAGTCCCTCCCTGGGCGCCACGATGTCGATGCCGGGCGGGAATCCGTCGCCGGGCAGTTCCGCCGACTCGCCGGGCAGGTCCGACAGCTCGATCAGGCTCAGGCGTCCATCCGGAGCCTGGCGATCGTGCTGGAGCAGGACGACGTCCCGGCCGTCGATCCGCACGGGCTCCGCCGAGGCGAGAACGCCCGCCCCGCGCGGCACGACCACCTGTGGGGCCTGCTCGCCGGCCTCCTCGATGCGCAGGATCGAGACCTCGGAGTACTCGGAGCACCCGGCCTCGAGCACGAGCCAGCGCCGGTCCGAGGAGAGCTCGGCCCCCAGCCACAGGCCGGGGTCGTCCTCCTGGGCGATGGTGATGTCCTGCTCGAGCGGGGTCCCGAGCACGTGCCGGCGCAGGCGCCAGGGCCGCCAGGTGTCGTCGACCTCGGTGTAGAAGACGGCGTCTCCGGCGGGCGAGAGGAAGGCGCCGTAGGAGGTCTCGGGGATCTCGTCGTCGAGCGTCCGATCGGCGTCGAAGTCGTGGACGCGCACCGTGAAGCGCTCATCCCCGGTGGTGTCCTCGGCCCAGGCCATCCGGGTGCCGTCGTGGGTGATGTCGAAGGCGCCCAGCGACCAGAACTCGTGCGGCTGCGCCCGGGCGTTGCCGTCCAGGAGGGTCTGCTCGCCGGGCAGGGACTGGCCTGCCACGATCTGCGGCGGCTCCCACCCCTCCTCAGCAGCCGGGACGCGGCACTGCACCGAGTGCTCCCCGCCCTCCACGGTGCGCGTGAAGTACCACCAGTCGCCGCGCCGCCACGGCACCGACAGGTCCGTCTCCTGCACGCGGGTCCGGACCTCCTGGAAGAGCTGCTCGCGCAGCGGGGCCAGCTGGGCGGTGGCGGACTCGGCGTAGGCGGTCTCGGCCTCCAGATGCGCGATGACCTCCGGGGACTCCTTGTCCCGCAGCCACTCGTACGGGTCCAGGAAGGCATCGCCGTGGAACTCGCGGACGTGGTCGCGACGCACGGCCGACGGGGGAGCGAGCGGAAGATCCGAGTTCTGGGAGGTCATGGCGCCCATCGTAGGAAGCCCGGCAGACAGTACAGCGAGGTGCTGGCCGGACGCGCCGGCGTCCTTGTGCTGTCGTGGCGCCCGCCGACAATGGTCCTCATGACCGAAGCACGTGCCCCTGAGACGTCACACCCGTCGTTCGGCTCCCAGCGCGCCGATCTGTGGCTGCAGATCCTGCTCGTGCTGGGCGTCTCGCTGGGGGCCAGCGCCCTCTGGTCGCTCCTCGACCTCGCCGAGACGCTGTCCACCAGTTCGATCGCCGAGTCGAGCGCCTCCATGAACGCCGCGCAGAGCGGCTTCCCGCTGTTCGACGTCCTGCGCCGCAGCCTCGGGATCCTCTTGGCTCTGGTCCCGCCGCTGCTGGCGCTCTATCTGCTGGCGGGCTCGGCCGGTCAGCTGCGTGGGCTGCTGCACCGGATCGGCCTGGACCGCCGGGCCCCGCTGGCGGATCTGGGCCTGGGGACGCTGCTCTTCGCCGTCATGGGACTGGGCACCCTGGCGCTGTACCAGGCGGGCCGCCAGCTCGGGATCACCGCCGAGATCGTCACCAACGCGGGCGGGACCTCCTGGTGGGAGGTCATCCTGCTGCTGGCCTCGGCGCTGCGACACTCGCTCGTGGAGGAGATCATCGTCGTCGTGTTCCTGGCCGATCGCCTGCTGCGCGTGGGATGGACGTGGCCGGCCGTGCTGATCGGCTCGGCCCTTCTGCGCGGCAGCTACCACCTGTACCAGGGCGTCGGTCCGGCGCTGGGCAACGTGGTGATGGGACTGGTGTTCCTGTGGCTCTACCGCCGCACCGGACGCGTGATGCCGCTGATCATCGCCCACTTCCTGCTGGACGCCGTCGGCTTCCTGGCCGGACCCCTGCTGTTCTGACGGAGGGCTCCACAGACCACGGAACCCTGGTTTGCGCCGGAGCCGTGCTCGTCCGAGAATGGGAACCAGGTCACGAGAGCCAGCGACAAGCCCCAGCTAGCTGGCCGGCAACCCTCCTTCCGCGGTGGGGTGCCCTGGGTGAGGACCGGGCCGGTCGCGCACGCGGCACGGCAAGCGCGGGTCACGGCACCCGGTCCGACGGGTGCGTCGGACCTCGGTCCGCGGCCCCGGAAGACAAGGAGTCGCCGACATGTCCGCTCAGCAGCCCACCCCCTCCGCCCCGCAGGGCTGGAGCTTCGAGACCCGTCAGATCCACGCCGGCCAGGAGCCCGATCCCGTCACCGGCGCCCGCGCGCTGCCGATCCAGCAGACCACCTCGTACGTCTTCCCGGACGCCGAGACCGCAGCCGGTCGCTTCGGGCTCAGCCAGGTCGGGCCCATCTACACCCGACTGACCAACCCCACCACCGAGGTCGTCGAGAACCGCATCGCCTCCCTGGAGGGCGGGACCGCGGCTGTCATGGTCGCTTCCGGTCAGGCGGCCACCACCTACGCGATCCTCAACGTGGCCGGGGCCGGCGATCACATCGTGGCCAGCCCGTCGCTGTACGGAGGGTCGTTCAACCTGTTCAAGCACACGCTGTCCCGGCTCGGGATCGAGACCACGTTCGTCTCCGATCCGGACGATCCCCAGGCCTGGCGCGACGCCGTCCAGCTCAATACGAAGGCCTTCTACGCGGAGTCCATCCCGAACCCCCGCAACGACGTCCTGGACCTGGAGACGGTCTCCGCGATCGCCCACGAGTCCGAGGTCCCGCTGATGGTCGACAACACCATCGCGACCCCCTACCTGCTGCGGCCGTTCGAGCACGGCGCGGACGTGGTGATCCACTCCGCCACCAAGTTCCTCGGCGGGCACGGAACCTCGGTCGGCGGGTTCATCGTGGACTCCGGGCGCTTCGACTACACCCGCTATCCGGATCGCTTCCCGGGCTTCACGGAGCCGGACGAGTCCTATCACGGCCTCGTGTTCGGCGAGGTCTTCGGGGAGAACGGGCCGTTCGGGGCCAACGTGTCCTTCGCGTTCAAGATCCGCACCCAGCTGCTGCGCGACATGGGCGCTGCCATCTCCCCGTTCAACGCCTTCCTGATCGAGCAGGGCATCGAGACGCTGTCGCTGCGCATGGAGCGCCACGTCGCCAACGCTCAGACGGTCGCCACCTGGCTGGAGGCCCACGAGGGCGTCGAATCCGTGTCCTACGCCGGGCTCGAGTCCTCTCCGTGGCACGAGCGTGCGCAGAAGTACGTCCCCGGCGGCGCAGGTTCGATCCTCGGCTTCGTGCTCGACGGCGGCTCGGAGGCCGGCCAGGCCTTCGTGGACGCGCTGAGCCTGCACTCGAACGTCGCGAACATCGGTGACGTCCGCTCGCTGGTCATCCACCCGGCCTCCACCACGCACGCTCAGCTCTCCCCGGAGGAGCAGCTGGCCGCCGGCGTCGCCCCGGGGTTCGTGCGCCTGTCCGTGGGACTGGAGCACATCGACGACATCCTCGCGGACCTGGAGCTCGGCTTCGCCGCGGTCAAGGCGCGCGGCGCAGGGGGAGCGGTCTGAGGTGACCGCCATCCAGAGCACGACCGCGCGCTCGCAGCAGCCCTTCCGCACCGAGGGGCTGTTGCGCCGCGCCCGCATCGGCGACCTCGGGCTGGAATCCGGGGCCGTGCTGCCCGATGTCGAGCTGGCCTACGAGACCTGGGGCGAGCTCGACGACCGCGCCTCCAACGCGGTGCTCGTCCCGCATGCGCTGACCGGAGACACCCATGTCACGCGCGGACGGGTCGCCGAGGACGCCACCTCCTTCGACCGTGTCTCCGCCGAGGCACCGGGCTGGTGGGACGGACTGGTCGGGCCCGGGCGGGCGATCGACACCGACCGCTTCTTCGTGGTCGCCATCAACATGCTCGGGGGCTGCTACGGCTCCACGGGTCCGTCGACTCTGATCCCGGAGGACAGCCCGCGGGCCGGTCTTCCGTGGGGATCGGACTTCCCCGCGGTGACGATCCGCGACTCGGTGCGCGCCGAGCAGCGCCTGGCCGAGCAGCTGGGCATCGCGTCCTGGCGGCTGGTCGTCGGCGGTTCCATGGGCGGTGCGCGGGCCCTCGAGTGGGCCGCCACGTTCCCCGAGCAGGTGCGCGCCTGTGCGGTGATCGCCTCGACCGCCGCCTCGAGCGCCGAGCAGATCGCATGGGGCCAGGCGCAGCGCCTGGCGATCCGCAACGACCCCGACTTCCGCGGCGGCGACTACTACGACGGCGTCATCCCCTCCGTGGGCCTCGGAATCGCACGGCGGATCGCGCACACCACCTACCGCGCGGCACCGGACCTCAATGCGCGCTTCGGCAATGCGGCGCAGGCCGGCGAGGATCCGGGGGCGCCGCTGCCGGGGCGCCGTCGGGGCCGGTATGCGATCGAGAGCTACCTGGATCATCAGGCCGCCAAGCTCGTGGGCCGCTTCGACGCCAACTCCTACCTGGTGCTCAACGACGCCCTCATGGGCCACGACGTCGGCCGCGGCCGCGGCGGCGTCAGGCAGGCGCTCGCGGCCACCACCTGCGACTGGCTCGTGGCCTCGGTCGACTCGGATCGGCTCTACCTGCCCTCGGAGTCCGAGGACCTCGCCCGGCTTCTGCCCGGCGACGTCCCCCACCGCACCATCCGCTCCGGCGCCGGGCACGACGGCTTCCTGATCGAGCACGAGCAGATCGGCGAGCTGGTCCGAGCCGCCTTCCTCTCCTGAGGGGGCCCTACCGAAGCGACGCATCGACCCTCCTCGCCGCCGAGGGGACCCATTCGTCACGATTCACGCCGGATTAGACGTCCGATGCGTCCCGTCGGCGATCCCGTGCGCCCTGTGCGTCCCCTCGGGGTACTGGGCGCACGAGATCCCCGGTCCACACGGAATCCCGGGCAACGGAGATCCGAAGTACGGAGTTCATGCCTCCACAGACGCCCTTTCGGGCACTGGACCGGGGCGACGACGGCGGGGAGCGGATCCGTTCGCATCTGTCGGCGCCGTGATCCGCTGCACTGTCTGCCATGCCGAGACCACGTCACAGTCCACCTGCCTGCCTGCAGGGCCGCGTCTTCACGACCGCCGAGGCTGAAGCGGCAGGCATCGCGAAGCGTCATCTGTCGGGGAGGCAGTACTGCTCCTGGGGCGAGGGCCTGTGGTCCTGCGCCGATTCGCGCCCTGACCCCCGCACCAGATCCGGTCTGCTGAGGATCCTCCCGGCTCTGCAGCAGGAAGGCTGGGCAGCCAGCCACACGACGGCCGCCATCCTCCACGACTTCCGGCTCCCCGGCAGGCTCGGGCATGTCGGCGGCATCCATCTGTGCTCCTCGACAGGATCAAGGCCTCGAGGACGCGGCGTTGTCGGGCATCGGAGTCAGTTCCATGCCGAGGATCTCTGGACCGACGGATCGGTCCGCATCACGTCCCCGGCCCGAACACTGCTGGACCTGGCCGCATCGACAGACGCTCGCGGTCGGCACGTCATGACTCACCAGCAGCTCGTGGCCGTCATCGACGGTGTGATCTGCGAGCACCGCACGGGCATCAGCCGGGGCGTGCCGGCGCTTCGCAGCCAGAGAGACCTCAGCACCGATCTCGAGCGGTTCGAGAGCTATCGCGGCGTCCGCAGGGTGCGCCAGGCCCTGCTGCGCGCGGTCGTCGGAGTGGACTCGCCGCTGGAGACCTATACGCGGCTCGTGCTGGAGGACCATCGCTTCACCGGGTGGGAGGCTGATGTCGAGATCCGATCCCCGGGTGGCCGTCGGGTCCACCCTGACCTCGCGGATCGCAGGCACCGGCTGGCCGTGCAGGTCGACGGTGCGGTCCACGAGGACCCGCGGCAGCGACTTCGGGATGTGGAGCGGCAGCGGGCTGCGGAAGCGGCCGGGTGGACGGAGCTGCGTGTGGTGCACACGGATCTCGACGTCGTGGATCCGACGGATCCTGGATGCGAGCCGAGGATCGCCACCCTGGTGCGGGCACATCGGCAAGCGGTCCGGGCGCGGGAGCTCGCAGGGCCCTGACGAGCCGCCGCCCGAGTGCGAGATCTCGTGAAGGGACGCGTGCGACACGATTCAGGCGCGGGAAGACGTTCGTTGCGTCCCCTCAGCGGCAGTTCCTCCGCGCGGGAGCGAGAGGAGCGACGGAAGCGGGGCGTGCTGCGCGCGGATGCCATGATGGTCGGCATGAGCGAGAACCCCGTCGTGATGTGGAACCGTGACCCCGCCGAGTCCCCGGAGGCGCCCCTGCTGGTGCTCTTCCACGGCTACGGCTCGAACGAGCAGGACCTCATGGGCCTGGTGCCGCAGCTGCCGCAGGATTTCGTGGTGGCCTCGGTGCGCGCCCCGCTGGCCCAGCCTCCCGGCTACAGCTGGTTCCCGCTCTACGACGAGGAGGCCTTCGGCCCCGATGCCATCCGCGCCGCGGTCGAGCCGCTCGTGGGGTGGCTGCGGGAGCAGGCCGAGGGGCGTCCGTCGACCACGCTGCTGGGGTTCTCCCAGGGCATGTCGATCGCCACGTCGCTGGTGCGGGCCATGCCGAGCGAGATCACTGCGGTCATCGGGCTGTCGGGCTTCGTGGTGCCGGAGCCGCTGGAGATCTTCCGCGACGACGAGCTGAAGGAGAAGCCCTTCAAGCTCTTCTGGGGCCGCGACCCGCAGGACCCGATCGTCAACGACCAGCTGGTGGACATGACCGCCGAGTGGCTCGTGGAGCATGCGGACACCATGAAGGTCCACTACCAGGGCATCGGCCACAGCGTCTCGCCGCAGGAGATCGGGCACGTCAATGAGTACCTGACCCGCATGGTCCTGGGACGCTGAGCCAGGCCGGGGTCCGTTCAGCCCTCGGCGCGGATGACCAGCGAGGTCCCGTTGTAAGTGATGACGTCGCCGTCGTGCAGCTGTCGGCCGCGGCGGGTCTCGATGTCGTGGTTGACCTGGACCATGCCCTCCTCGACGGCGGTGCGCGCCATGGCGCCGTCCTCGACCAGGCTGCCGAGCTTGAGGGCCTGGCCCAGTCGGATCATCTCGTCGCGGATGGGCAGCTCTTCGGGGGTGCTTCCGGTGGTGGTCATGGCTCCATTGTGGCCCACCGAGGCCATGAGCCCAGCTCGGGGAGGACCGGAAGGGCCCGGGAGTAGCCTGATCCGGTGCCCACCTCAGAACCCCTCCCCGAGAATGCCGACCAGCCCGAGAACCCGCAGCCGCCCCAGGATGTCGTGAGGGCCCCGGCGCAGACCCACAGTCCCGTCACGGTGCTGATCGCCCAGATCGCAGCCGTGCTCGCAGGCGGCGCCATGGCCGTCCAGTCGCGCGTCAACGGCGAGCTGGGCGCGCGCACCGGGGACTCCGTGGCCGCAGGCCTCACCGGCTTCTCCGTGGGCTTCGCGATCGTGCTGCTGGGCACCGCGCTGATCCCCGCCGGTCGGCGCGGCCTCATCACGGCGCTGGGCGCCTTTCGGGCCCGACGCCTGCCCGCGATCTTCCTGCTCTCCGGCGTCTTCGGTGCGTTCCTGGTGGTGGTGCAGACCGTGACCACGCCGATGGTGGGCGTCTCGGTGTTCATCCTGGGCATGGTCGTGGGCCAGTCCGTCGGCGGGCTCGGGGTGGATCGTGCGGGCATCGGCCCCGGAGGCATGAAGCCGCTGACCGGTTGGCGCCTGCTGGGCACGGCGATCATCGTGGTCGCGGTGCTGATCGCGCAGCTGCCCCACCTGGGCGGCGAGGAGGGAGCTCCTCAGCGCAGCATGGCGGTGGTCCTGGCGCTGCTGCTCCTGCCGGTGCTGGCCGGGCTCGGCTCCGCCCTGCAGACGGCCTTCAACGGGCGGATCGGGGCGGAGGCCGGGACGCCGATCACCCCGACCGTGCTGAATTTCGCCGAGGGCGTGCTGGCGCTGATCGTCGCCACGGTGATCCACCGGCTCACCGCTGACCTGCCGCCGTGGCACTTCCCCTCCGAATGGTGGCTCTACCTGGGCGGCGTGTGCGGCGTGCTGTTCGTGGCGGCAGGAGCGGTGCTCTCGCGGATCATCGGGATCCTGCGCACGAGCCTGTCCCTGACCGCCGGGATGCTCACCGGCGCGCTGCTGCTGGATCTTCTCGTGCCGACCAGCGGCGCGGTGGTCGCCCCGCTGACGGTGCTGGGGACGGCGCTGACCTTCGTGGGCCTCGTCGTCGTGTCCCTGCCCTGGAAGCGGCGGGCGAGCACCGCCTGAGACGACGACGGCCGCCGCGCTCGTCAGGGAGCGCGGCGGCCGACGTGAGCGGTCGGGTCAGCGGGCTGCGTGCCGTCCGCTCTGAGCGGCGGTCGGTGAAGAGCCCGACGAGTAGTCGATCGACGTGTCCTGGGCGGCCGGCTTGGAGCCGCCCGAACGGCGCACCGCGCGTCGCTCGGAGGCCAGCCCGATGCCGATCAGCACGATGCCGAGCACCAGCCACCCCGAGAGCACGAGCCACTGCATGGTGGTGTCGGCTTCCGGGAAGTAGGAGATGTCGCGGATCAGCGTGGAGATCGCCCCCGGCGGGAGGTACTGCCCGATCTCGCCCCACGGGCCGGGCAGGAACTCCTTGGGGGAGTTGGTGCCGGAGATCGGGTTGGCGAAGAACATGAACAGCAGCGCGGCCACCGGGATGCCGGGGGTGCGCAGCACGGTCACCAGACCGGCGACGGTCGCGGACATCGCCGCGAACGCCAGTCCGACGGCCAGCCAGGTCAGCTCGAACTCGCGCTGGAAGACGTCGAGCAGCGGCCCGCCCAGAGCGGTCACGGCGAAGCCCGCGAGCACGCCGTAGAGCAGCACTGCCACGATCTTGCGGCCGCCGCCGATCACCTGCAGCCCGATCACGATGCCTCCGGCGAGCCCGCCCATGACCATGGGGAAGGACAGCACGCCGAGCCCGGCGCCGTTGGGGTCGTTCTCGCTGAACGGAATCAGGTCCGTCTGGGTCACGGGCATGCCTGTCTTCTGCCCCAGCTGCTCGCCCACGCGGCGCAGGATCTGGCCGGTCGCGGCGTTGTTCGCCGAGGCGGAGAGGACCTCCACGGGCTGGCCGATCACGATGGCGCCGTAGACGTCGCGGTGCTCGATGGCCTCGACGGCGGCGTCGCGGTCATCGCCCGTCGTGATGTCGAACAGATCCGGCTGGGTGTCCTCGAGCTGGTCCTGGACCATCTCGACCTGCTGCTCGGGGCCCGCGATCATCAGCGGGATCGACTTGGGCTCGGAGGTCACCGTGGGCCAGGAGAAGGCCAGGACGATGATCGAGATGACCACGGCGGACATCAGCGCCGTGATGAGGACCTTGGGCCACGGCGTGACCGGCTTGGCGCTGAGCTGGCCGTGGACTTCCAGGCTGGGACTGGACATGGGGAGACCTCTCGATCGGGCACTGGCGCCGTGGATGGGAAACGGAGAGCTGATCTCCGCGCGGGAGGCTAGCACGCAGATGGAGATGGCGTCTCCGGTTGTGCGACCATGGGACCTATGTCCTCTCCCTCATCCGGTTCCCGCAGCGACGCCCGCGCCAACCGCAGAAAGATCCTGGCGGCCGCAGACAGGGTCTACGCCGCCGAGGGCGTCGACGTCACGCTCGATCGGATCGCCCAGGAGGCGGGCGTGGGCGTGGGGACCGTGTACCGGAACTTCGCGAACAAGGGGGAGCTGATCGAGGCGGTCCTGGCGGATCGCCTGGACGGCATGCTGAGCTTGGCGCGCTCGTGCGCCGAGCACGACGACGCCCGCGAGGGCCTCTTCCGCTTCCTGCGCACCGTGGTGGGCTGGATCAGCGACTCCGTGGCCATCGGGCAGCTGCTCGACGGGCGCTCGGAGCACCAGGCGCGTCTGCTCAGGGTACGCGCGCAGTTCATCCCGCTGATCGCGCGCGCTCAGCGCGACGGCCAGATCCGCGCCGACTTCAGCTCCGCCGACCTGCCGATGTTCTTCACGATGCTCGGGGCGGTGCAGGAGCGCGCCGGGGCGGTGGACCCGCAGCTCGTGCACCGCTACGCGGATCTGCTGCTGGACGCCATCGCCCTGCCCGAGGCGACCTCGACGCACCCGCCGCTGAGCGAAGCGCGGCTGGTCGAGCTGCTCGGTCGGAGCGGCTGATCAGGGTCGCCGTACGGGGAGCAGACATGACCGCATTCGCCGTCTGGAGAGCTGAGCACCGTTGAGCGCACCGGGAGTCGCAGGCCGTCGTCGTCGTTGACTACCCTGGCGGTCGGTGCCTTCGTGCACCCGAGGACCCCGTACGGAAACCCCACGCCAGGCCGCAGCCAGCGGTCGCGGCAGATACCGGAGTGTGCATCTCATGGCCCCCAAGTCCACGCTGGACAACGTCATCTCGCTGTGCAAGCGACGCGGCTTCGTGTTCCAGGCGGGTGAGATCTACGGCGGCTCGCGCTCGGCCTGGGACTACGGCCCCCTGGGCGCGGAGCTGAAGGAGAACATCAAGCGCGAGTGGTGGCAGACCTTCGTGCGCGGACGCCAGGACATGGTGGGCCTGGACTCCTCGATCATCCTGCCCTCGGCGGTGTGGGAGGCCTCGGGCCACGTCGCCACGTTCACGGACCCGCTGGTCGAATGCACCTCGTGCCACACTCGCCACCGCCAGGATCACCTGGAGGAGGCCTTCGAGGACAAGAAGGGCCGCGCGCCCGAGTCCATGGCCGAGGTCAACTGCCCCAACTGCGGCGCCAAGGGCGAGTGGACGGACCCGCAGCAGTTCTCGGGCCTGATGAAGACCTACCTGGGCCCCGTCGACGACGAGAAGGGCAAGCACTACCTGCGCCCGGAGACCGCCCAGGGCATCTTCGTGAACTTCCTCAACGTGGTGACGGCCGCCCGTCAGCGTCCGCCGTTCGGGATCGGCCAGATCGGCAAGGCCTTCCGCAACGAGATCACCCCGGGCAACTTCATCTTCCGCACCCGGGAGTTCGAGCAGATGGAGATCGAGTACTTCGTGCACCCGGACGAGGCCAAGCCCTCGTTCGACACCTGGGTCGATGACTGCGAGCGCTGGTTCACCGATCTGGGCGTGAACCCCCAGAACCTGCGCCGCTTCGACGTGCCGGACGGCGAGCGCGCCCACTACTCGGACGCCACGATCGACCTGGAGTACCGCTTCGGCTTCCAGGGCTCCGAGTGGGGCGAGCTGATGGGCGTGGCCAACCGCACGGACTTCGACCTGAGCAACCACACCGAGGCCTCGGGCACCAAGATGCAGTACTTCGACCAGGCCTCCGGCGAGCGCTACACCCCGTACGTGATTGAGCCGTCCTTCGGCCTCACGCGCTCCATGATGGCGTTCCTGGTGGACTCCTACCGCGAGGAGGAGGCTCCCAACACCAAGGGCGGCACGGATGTGCGCACCGTGCTGGGCCTGGATCCGCGCCTGGCCCCGGTCAAGGCCGCGGTCCTGCCGCTGTCCAAGAAGGACGACCTCAAGGGCGTGGCCGGGGACCTGGCCGCCGAGCTGCGGCGCCGCTGGAACATCGACTACGACGACGCCGGGGCCATCGGCCGCCGCTACCGCCGCCAGGACGAGATCGGCACGCCGTACTGCGTCACGGTGGACTTCGACACCCTCGAGGACCAGGCCGTGACCATCCGCGAGCGCGACGAGATGACCCAGGAGCGCGTCTCCCTGGACAAGGTCAGCTCGTACCTGGCCGACAAGCTGGGCTGCTGAGCGGGGGGATCGCATGAGTGTGGAACTGCGCTCCTGGGAGCAGGGCGATGACCTCGCCCTGCTCGAGGTCCTGCCTGCGCCCGAGGCCGACCCCGTCGTCGCCCTGCGGGCACTGTTAGGTCCGGACACCGACGAGCCCGCGTGGTCGCGCACGGTCGTGGCCATCGACGACGACGTGGTGATCGGCGGCGGAGCCGTGCAGCTGCACCCGCTGCACCCGGAGCGGGTGTGGGCCTTCGCAGAGGTCGCCACGGCCAACCGCGGCGAGGGCACGGGCCGGCTGATCGCGGACCGCCTGCGGCAGATCGCAGCCGAGGCCTTCCCGGACAAGCCGCTGCGCACCAAGGCCGCACCCGAGACCTCGGGGGCGGGCTTCGCCGAGCACTCCGGCATGGTGCCGGTCATGACGCACCGCCATGTCGTCATCGCGCCCGGCGCCCTGCCGCCGCAGCCGATCGGCGAGGGCGACTCGGCCACCGAGGCGATCGAGGACCTGGCCACCGGCTCCGTCGAGCTCACCAAGGCGGTGGGGGAGTTCTACCGCGCCGTCAACGCCTGGGACGCCCCGGCCGAGCTGTCGCTGGGGAAGGTGAACCAGCAGTTCCTCTCCGAGACCTCCCAGGCCTACGGGGCGATCGTGCTGCGCCACGGGATCGACCGCGGGGCGGGGCGCAGCGGGAGCATCGGCGCCTTCGCGATCAGCTACCGCTCGCTCGAGCTGGATCAGGAGCGCTCGCAGGCCGACGCCGAGCGGCTCGAGGAGCTCGACGACCTGCCCACCGACGTCCTGGTCGGCTGGGACCCGCAGCTGCCGGACGAGGAGGCCGCGATCGCGGTCGCCAAGCTCCTCGGCCTGCTCGTGGCCCGCTACCCGGTGCGCGTGGAGGTCACCGACGCCATGCGCCCGCTGGCGATCGTGTGCGCCCAGCTCGTCGCGGACGGGGTGGCCAAGGTCGTGGACGAGTCCGTGACCTATGCCGATCCGGCCGAGTGAGCCTCACCGTCTGAGCCCGCACCTTCTGGGCTGATGACAGCGGCCGGTGCCTCCCCATCACTGGGGAGGCACCGGCCGCTGTCGTGGCATGGGAAGCGCGCGCCGGCCGCGCCGCTCAGAACGCCCAGGGATCGACGCCGTGGTCGCGGGAGAGCTCCTGGCGCAGCTGCGCGTCCAGGCGCTCGAGCCGTCGGCTCATGCCCACGCCGTCGACGATCCACCAGATGACGGTCACCAGCCCAGTCAGAGCCATGACGATCAGCGCGGCCCAGAAGACGGGGCCCGGCCCGGTGATGGCCGCGTCCCCGACGCTTCCGGGCTCGACGGTGTCGAAGCCCTCTTCATAGGTGACCATGAGCATGGCGTAAGCCGTGATGGCCCCCGCCCAGGCGGTGCCCGCCAGGATCAGCTTGACCAGCCCGCGGCCGACGGCGCCGAGGTAGAAGTCGTGCACGGGGACGTGGAGGAGGAACGGGCCGAGGATCCACAGGATCCAGGCCGCGATGGGCTTCTTGGCGCGGGCCTCATAGCGCACCGCGGCCTGGCGGTGCGCGGGATCCATGGGCGCAGGGGCCCAGGGGCCGGGGCGTGCGGGCCAGGGGCCGGCGGGGTGCGGGTAGGTCATGGCCGACTCAGAACGACCAGGGATCGACGCCCTGTTGGGCGGCGATCTCGCGGCGGATGCGGTCGTTGGTGCGCTCCAGGCGCGAGGTCATGGTCACGCCGTCCACGATCCACCAGATCAGGATGGCGACGAACGAGCCGATGCACAGCACGACCCCGAGAATGATCAGCACGCCAGCGGTGCTCTCGCTGCTGCCGGAAGCGGCGACCCCGCCGATCATCCCGCCGAACAGGGTGATGAACGCGAAGACGATCAGCCCCAGCTTCAGCAGACCGCGTCCCACGGCGCCGAAGTAGAAGTCGTGGATGGGCAGGCCGATCAGGAACGGCCCGCCCAGCCACAGCAGCCATGCCACGGTGTTGTTCTTGGAGCGCGCCGAGTAGCGCCAGGCGGCCTGCGTGGCCGCCGGATCCATGGGGGCGCCCCAGCCCTGACGCGGTCCCGGCTGAGGAGCCGCTGCCTGTCCGGGCGTCCCGGGCGCGGGCTGGTGACCCCAGGGGCCCTGCGCCGCATCGGGGGTCGGCTGCGAGCCGGTCGGAATGTGCGTCACGGCGATCTCCTGTCGGTCGGGGAGGAGCGGCATCGAGGTGCACCACCGGGCCTGCTCCCATCTTAGACGACTGATTTGCGCATGTGAACTCCATCGCCGGATTCCGGACCAGGCATCGGCGACCCTGGAATGTGCCGGAGATCGCCCGAACAGGGCGACGGTCCTGTGGGAAGATGCCCGGATGACCACCACCGCCGAGCCCCGCCAGGAGACCGCCCTCGCGCAGCAAGCGCAGGGGCCGTCGTCGTACCGTCAGCCGTTCGGCCCCGGGACGATCGAGACCACGCTTGCCGACGAGGCCGTGACCCTGGACCTGCCGCCGCTGCGGCTGGGCGGGCTGACGATCGACGTCCCCGTGGTGCTCGCGCCCATGGCCGGGGTGACGAACAAGGCCTTCCGCGCGCTGTGCCGCGCCCACGGCGGCGGGCTGTACGTGACCGAGATGGTCACCGCCCGCGCCCTGGTGGAGCGGCGGGAGAAGTCCCTGCAGATCGTCCACCACGACCCGCACGAGACACCGCGCTCGGTGCAGATCTACGGCGTGGACGCGGTCAACGTGGGCAAGGCCGTGCGGATGGTGGTCGAGGAGGACATCGCCGATCACATCGACCTGAACTTCGGCTGCCCCGTGCCCAAGGTGACCAAGCGCGGCGGGGGATCGGCGCTGCCGTGGAAGACGGATCTCTTCGAGGCGATCCTCTCCGCCGCCGTCCGCGAGGCCCAGGGGCTGCCCGTCACGATCAAGACCCGCAAGGGTATCGACGACGACCACCTCACCTACCTCGAGGCGGGTCGGATGGCCCGCGACCTCGGCATCGCCGGGATGACCCTGCACGGGCGCACCCTGGAGCAGCACTACTCCGGCCAGGCCGACTGGTCGTCGATCGCGCGGCTGCGCGAGGCGATCCCGGACATGCCGATCCTGGGCAACGGCGACATCTGGTCCGCCGAGGACGCCGTGCGCATGGTGAACGAGACGGGTGTGGACGGCGTGGTCATCGGCCGCGGCTGCCAGGGGCGGCCCTGGCTGTTCGGCGATCTGCAGGCCGCTTTCGACGGCAGCCGGGAGCGAGCCCGCCCCGGACTGCGCGCCGTGGCCGCCACCATCTACCGCCACGCCCAGCTGCTGGCCGATCAGGACGGCGACGAGCTGCAGGGCCTGCGGGAGATCCGCAAGCACGTGGCCTGGTACTTCAAGGGCTACCCGGTCGGTGGCGACCTGCGCGCGAAGCTGTCCCTGGTCGAGACGCTGGATCAGCTCGAGGAGCTGCTCTCCTCCATGGACCTGGATCAGCCGTACCCCGGTGCGGATGTTGAGGGGCCGCGCGGTCGCGCCGGCAACCCCAAGAAGGCCGCTCTGCCGGACCGGTGGCTCGAGGACCGGCAGATCCACGACGACCAGCGCCTGGGTCTGGTCGACGCAGAGCTCGACGTCTCCGGCGGCTGAGGCGCCCCCGAGCGGGCACAATGGCCTGGTGATGGATGAGCTGAGCCACGAGAACCAGCAGGAGCTTCCCCTCGAGGGCGTGGCGGAGATGCTCGCTGCCGTCGACCGCACCCGCGAGGCCGAGCCCGGCTACAGCGCCCGCGACATCGAGCGGTGGGTGCGCGAGGACCACCACAACAAGTACCGCTCGCACTTCGAGCGCGACCGCGCCCGCGTGCTGCACTCCTCGGCTCTGCGCCGACTGGCCGCCAAGACCCAGGTGGTCGACCCCGGGGCCGACGACTTCGCGCGCAACCGCCTCACGCATTCGCTCGAGGTCGCCCAGATCGGCCGGGAGATCGGCCGGCTCATGGGCTGCAACCCGGACGTCGTCGACGCCGCCTGTTTGTCTCACGACCTCGGCCACCCGCCGTTCGGGCACAACGGGGAGACGGAGCTCAACGCGCTCGCCGGGGATATCGGGGGCTTCGAGGGCAATGCGCAGACCCTGCGGCTGCTCGTGCGCCTGGAGCCCAAGGTCATCGCCCCGGACGGCAGCCCCGCCGGGGTGAACCTCACCCGCGCCGCGCTGGATGCCACGTGCAAGTACCCGTGGCGGGCCTCGGAGGCGCCCCAGCAGGCGGACGGGACGCGCTCGCGGAAGTTCGGCGTCTACGAGGACGACCTGCCGGTCTTCGAATGGATGCGCGAGGGCGCCCCGGCGCGCACCAAGTGCCTCGAGGCCCAGGTCATGGACCTGGCCGATGACATCTCCTACTCGGTGCACGACGTCGAGGACGCCGTTGCCGCAGGAGCCGTGCGGCTGTCCCGGCTGAAGGACCCCGCCCAGCGCGAGCGCGTGTTCGACAAGACCCGCGAGTGGTACCTCCCGGGTGCGGAGGACGCCGAGATGGACGAGGCGCTGACCCGCCTGGAGAACGCCCCGGAATGGGCCTCCGAGATGCGGGGATCGCGCCAGGACCTGGCTCGGCTCAAGGACATGACCTCCCAGCTGATCGGGCGCTTCGCCACGTCGGCCGTGGCCGCCACGCGTCGAGTCACGGGCTCGGATCCGCTGACCCGCTACGACGCCTCCCTGGTGGTCCCGCACGAGACCGACGTGCAGATCGCCGTGCTCAAGGGCATCGCCGTGACCTACGTGATGACCGAGCGCGACTCGCAGGTGGTCTACGACCGCCAGCGCGAGACCCTGCGTCTGCTGGTGGAGGCCATGATGGACTCGGATGGCCGCTACCTGGCCCCGGAGTTCCGCGGCGACTGGCACGACGTCGGCGGAGGCCCCGGTGCCGGGGCCCTGCGCCTGCGCATCGTGATCGACCAGGTGGCCTCGCTGACCGACACCTCGGCGGTGCGGCTGCATCACCGCATCCTGGGCACGGACCGGCGGCTGGGGGACACCCCTCTGTGGTGAGCGCGCCGTCGTGACCGCTGCTCCGGCGACGGGCCGAACTGCCAGGTTCTCCTCAGCCCGCGCTCAGCTCCCTTAGACTTCCCCCGCGTCCGCATCACGGCGGAGGCACAGCGGGACTCTGCAGGTGAGCTCCCGCACCACCGATTCGCCGACAGGCACCGACGACACGCGCAGGACGCGGGAACAGGCGGCACACCGTGATCGGAATCCTCTGGGGCATCGGCGGCATGGCAGGGATCCTGCTCATCGCCTTCCTCCTCTCCTCGAACCGACGGGCGATCAAGGTCCGCACCGTCGTGGCCGCGCTCGGCCTGCAGGTCGTGTTCGGCATCGCCGTGCTCTACTGGCCCTTCGGGCAGCGGGTGCTCGGCGTCGTCTCCGACGGCGTCCAGGAGGTCATCGGCTCCGCGAACGCCGGCATCAGCTTCGTCTTCGGCGGACTCGTGCCGGAGGACGGCGTGGTCTTCGCGCTGCAGGTCCTGCCGGTCATCATCTTCTTCGCCTCGCTGACCGCGGTGCTCTACCACTGGGGCATCCTGCAGTTCGTCGTGAACTGGCTGGGCCGCGGCATCGGCTGGCTGCTGGGCACCCGCC
This sequence comes from Kocuria palustris, assembly GCF_016907795.1. Lineage (NCBI taxonomy): Bacteria > Bacillati > Actinomycetota > Actinomycetes > Micrococcales > Micrococcaceae > Kocuria > Kocuria palustris. The sequence goes on along the minus strand of NZ_JAFBCR010000001.1, from coordinate 782,745 downwards.
GCGCCGAGTCCGTGAACACCGCAGCCAACATCTTCGTGGGCCAGACCGAGGCGCCACTGGTCATCCGTCCCTACATCCCCGGGCTCACTCGCTCCGGGCTGTTCGCCGTCATGGTGGGCGGGCTGACGACCGTCGCCGGCTCCGTGCTGGTCGGCTACTCCCTGCTGGGCGCCCCGCTCGAGTACCTGATCGCCGCCTCCTTCATGGCCGCGCCGGGCGCGCTGCTGATGGCCAAGATCCTGGAGCCGGAGACGGTCTCGGATGAGGAGGCCGACCGCCTGGAGAAGGCCGGTGCCGCCAAGCTGGCCGCCGAGAACAGCGACGTCCCCGTCGTCGCCGCGACCCACGACGCCGCAGCCGATGCCCCCTGGGCCGATGGCGAGCGGCCTGAGGAGGCCGTCGTCGTGGAGGATCCGGGAGACGCTCTCAAGCACCGCAACGTGATCGACGCCGCCGCGGCCGGCGCCAGCGACGGCCTGCGCCTGGCGCTGACCGTGGGCGCCATGCTGCTGGCGTTCATCGCGCTGATCGCCCTGGTCAACCTGATCATCGGCACGGTCGGCGGCTGGTTCGGCGCCCCTGATCTGACGTTCGAGCAGATCCTGGGGTGGGTCTTCGCCCCGATCATGACCATGATCGGCGTGCCGTGGAACGAGGCCGTGGCCTCCGGCAGCTTCGTGGGGCAGAAGGTCGTGGTCAACGAGTTCGTGGCCTTCGCCGACTTCGGCCCGCAGATCGAGAGCTTCAGCCCCAAGACAGCGGCCATCACCACGTTCGCCCTCACCGGCTTCGCCAACCTCAGCTCGCTGGGCATCCTGCTCGGCGGCCTGGGCGGGCTGGCCCCGGAGCGCCGTCCGGAGATCGCCGAGCTCGGCATCCGCGCAATCCTGGCGGCCACGCTGGCCAACCTGATGTCCGCTGCCATCGCCGGCATCATGCTCGCCTGAGCGGTTCAGGCGCACGCGACGCGGCCCGTCGGACACCTCAGTAGGATGGGGCGCCGAGGGGCCGCGTCATTGTCGGCCGCCGGCCCGAGACCGGACCAGCCCCCAGCACCGGGCCCCGCCCGCACCCACCCTCCAAGGAGCGCCAGATCATGGCATCGGCACAGCAGTCCCCGAACGGCCGCGTCCCCGCCGGGATCGACTCGTCAGAGCTCCAGGAGGCATCGCGCGCCCCCGGGATGATCGTCTCCGCCATCGTCCTGCTGATCGCCGCGATGTCGATCGTGGTGCCGCACCTGATCGAGGTGGCTGCGTGGGTGCGCTTGCTCGGGCTGGTCGTCGGGCTGATCCTCGTCGGCGTGGGCACCGTGGTCTTCGTCCAGGAGCTGCGTCGGCAGTCGATCATCCGGCGCTGAAGACGGCCCTCCGGCGGCAGCGACTGTCGGCATGCCGTCATCCCGTTGAACGGAACCGGCCTTCGAGCGGCGAGTGACGCGGATTACAGTGAACCGGCCCGCGCCCCGTGGGTCCGAACCCCGAATCGCCCTGCGCGAAGGAGACACGACCGTGCCCGCTGAGACCCCCGTGAACCAGGTCCTGCGCGGCCGCGCCTGGGTGGCGCCGCTGTGCTGGATCGCCGTGCTGCTCGACGGGTTCGACGCCGTCGTGCTGGGTGCGGTCATGCCGTCCATGATCGAGGACCCGGGCTTCGGCCTCACGCCCGCCTCCGGCACGGCCGTGGCGACCGCCGGACTGTTCGGCATGATGGTCGGCGCTCTGGGGATGGGGTGGGCCACTGACCGCTTCGGCCGCCGTCGGATGCTGATCGGCGCGGTGACGATCTTCTCCCTGCTGACCCTGGCCATGGCGTTCACCGACTCGATCGCCGTGTTCGGGATCCTGCGCTTCCTGGCCGGCGTGGGCCTGGGCGGCTGCCTGCCCACCGCGATCTCCATGGTCACCGAGTTCTCCTCCGCCCGTCGCACAGGCAACGCGACCACCACGGTCATGACCGGCTACCACGTGGGGGCGGTGCTCACCGCCGCCCTGGCGATCTGGATCGTGACGCAGCTGTCCTGGCACGCCATGTTCATCGCTGGCGCCCTTCCGGCCGTGATCCTGGTGCCGCTGATGCTGCGCTACCTGCCGGAGTCCCCGGAGTTCCTGCTCTCCCAGGGCCACCGCGACGAGGCCCGGGCGGTCGCGGAGCACTACGGGATCGACTTCGCCGCGCGGCTGGAGCGCCAGGAGGCCCTCACCCGGGCCGGATCGGACGCCCAGCAGGAGAAGGTCGGGGCCGGCCTGCTGCTGTCCGGTCCGTACCGTCGCAACACCGTGATCCTGTGGATCGCCTCCTTCATGGGCCTGCTGCTGGTCTACGGCCTGAACACCTGGCTGCCGCAGATCATGCGCGCCGCCGACTACGACCTCGGCAACGCCCTGGGCTTCCTGCTGATCCTCAACGTGGGCGCGATCGTCGGGCTGTTCATTGCCGGACGGGCCGCCGACCGGTTCACCCCGCGGGTCGCGGGCATCGTCTGGTTCATGGGCGCTGCCGTGATGCTCGCAGCGCTGGTGATCCGACTGCCGCTGGGCGGGATCTACGTCATGGTCTTCATCACCGGCTGCTTCGTGTTCTCCGCGCAGGTGCTGGTCTACGCCTTCACCGCCTCCAACTACCCTGCGCAGGTCCGGGCCACCGCGCTGGGCATGTCGGCCGGCACGGGGCGTCTTGGCGCGATCTCCGGACCGCTGGTGGGCGGCACCCTGCTCTCCGCCGGGCTGGCCTACCCGTGGGGCTTCTTCGCCTTCTCGCTGGCCGCGCTGCTGGGCGGCGGGGCGCTGTCGGCCACCCGGACCCTGGACCCCGAGGCCCAGGACAGCCCCGTCCACAGGCAGCCGATCGACTGATCGGGGGCTTGGCGGCGGGTCGTAGACTGGTGCGGTGGCAGGACTGATCAAGCGCGAGGACATCGACGAAGTGCGCTCGCGGACGGATATCCGCGAGATCGTCGAGGGCTATGTCACGCTCAAGTCCGCCGGCATCGGCTCCTACAAGGGGCTGTGCCCCTTCCATGACGAGCGCACGCCGTCGTTCCACGTCCGCCCGCAGTACGGCACGTACCACTGCTTCGGCTGCGACGAGTCCGGCGATGTCATCGCCTTCGTCCAGGCCATGGAGCACACCACATTCGCCGAGACCGTCGAGCGGCTGGCCGCCAGGATCGGCTACGAGCTGCACTACGAGCAGGGCAGCGGCCCGGACAAGGCCATGGTGGGCCGCCGTCAGCGGCTGCTGGACGCCCACAAGGTCGCCGCCGAGTACTTCCAGGCCCAGCTGCGCACCGCCGGGGCCCGCGCCGCGCACACCTACCTGGGCGATCGCGGCTTCTCCCCGCAGGACGCCGCCGACTACGGCGTCGGCTACGCCCCGCAGGGCTGGACCAGGCTCCTGGATCACCTGCGCAAGCGCGGCTACACGGACGATGAGCTCGAGGGCACCGGCATGTTCTCCTCCGGGCGCAGCGGGCTGATCGACCGCTTCCGCGGCCGGCTGATCTTCCCCATCCGGGGGATCGGCGGGGAGATCATCGGCTTCGGCGCCCGCAAGCTCTACGACGACGACCAGGGCCCCAAGTACCTCAACACCCCCGAGACCCAGCTCTACAAGAAGTCCACCGTGCTCTACGGCATCGACAAGGCCAAGCGCCAGATCGCCAAGCAGCGCCAGGTGGTCGTGGTCGAGGGCTACACGGACGTGATGGCCATGCACCTGGCCGGGGTGCCCACCGCCGTGGCCACCTGCGGCACCGCATTCGGCGCCGAGCACATCAAGGTCGTGCGCCGCTTCCTCTCGGACGACGGCTCCGGCGGCGAGGTCGTGTTCACCTTCGACGGCGACGAGGCCGGGCAGAAGGCGGCCCTGCGTGCCTTCGAGGAGGATCAGCGCTTCATGGCCCAGACCTTCGTGGCGGTGGAGCCGAACGGCATGGATCCGTGCGAGCTGCGCCTGGCTCGGGGGGACGCCGCTGTGCGCTCGCTGCTGAGCGCCAAGCGGCCGCTGTTCGAGTTCGCCATCCGCGCAGCCATGAAGCGCTACGACTTGGAATCGCTGGAGGGCCGGGTCCAGGCCATGCGTGCGACCGCTCCGATCGTCGGGCGCATCCGCGACACCACGCTGCGCCCGGCCTACGCCCGCCAGCTGGCCGGGTGGCTGGGGCTCGAGGTCCCGGACGTCGTGCAGGCCGTCGAGGCCTCCGCCCGCGCCGACGCCCGCGGTGAGAGCGGCGGTCAGGGGCGCGGCGCGGGGCAGCAGCGCACGTTCGACCGCCCGGTCGACGGCTCCGATCAGCAGCCGCGCAGTCCCCAGGGCGGCCCAGGGGCTCCCGACGACGACACCGCCCAGCCTCCGCGCATCGAGTGGCCGGATCCCCGCGATCCGCTGCTGCGCACGGAGAAGGAGGCGCTGGAGGTCGTCGTGCAGGTCCCGCACCTGCTGGGTCCTGCCGAGTGGCAGCAGTTCACCGAGGCCGAGTGCGCGCATCCGGTGCACACCGCCGTGCACCGCGGGGTGGTCCAGGTGCTCGCCGGGATCGGCGCGGATCAGCAGATCACGCCCGGGCGCGGCTGGATCGAGGCCCTGCGCGCTGCGCTGCCGCAGGAGCTGCACGGCTATCTGGCGGGACTGTCCATGCGGGCGCTGCCGGCCTCGTCCGAGCAGCAGCTCGAGCGCTACGCCTCCGGGGTGATCAACCACCTGTTCGACCGCCAGATCCATCGCCGCCAGGCCGATCTGCGCGCGGAGCTGCAGCGGACGTCGTCGGTGGAGCAGCCCGAGCGCTTCCGCGAGATCAGCCGCAGCCTGCTCGATCTGGAGGCCCGCCGTCGCCAGCTGCGTCCGGCCTGAGCCGAGCCTGTGACGGGTTTTGCGCGGGCGCACCGCACGGGGTAGGGTGTATGTCTGTTGCACCGCGATGTGCACATTCCCCCGTAGCTCAATTGGCAGAGCATTCGACTGTTAATCGAAGGGTTACTGGTTCGAGTCCAGTCGGGGGAGCAGCACGAACGAGGCCCCACCAGGCATGATGCCCGGTGGGGCCTTTCTCGTCTCGAACCAGAAACTAGCCGGATCCCACGCTTACCCCGCGTTTTCGTTCGAGCTCGTGCGAGGCATCCATCTCTCTTCCACCTCGAGGAATCCATCCGCGTGCCGTTGGTAGCTGAGTCCACGCACCCGATCTCGGAGCCTGGTCGGGAGTGCGATCGGGTCGGGTCGGTCAGCTACCTCGGAGAACGGGCCAAGGACCTTCTCCTTGAAGTACACAGCGGTGAGGTACTGGTCCGCACTGTTCCTGAGTGGCCCCAGTGCGGCATCGCGTCTGTGAGTCTGCCTGCCCCACGGCCACCAGGGCTGGCCCTGGCTGACGTAGAAGTCCAGGTGGGCGACGTGAAACAGGTCAGGAGCCGAGAGCAAGCACGCCTGCGAGTACTCCTTGAGGCGCTTAGGCGGTGTGCCCGAAGGCGCTCCAGGCTGAAAGAGGTCACCAACCCAGCGGATCCGAACCGCATGTCGGACGGCTGCGCCGAACGGACGCCCGGGGAAGATCAGAGGCTTGGTGTCGTCCTGCATGTCTTCCGAGGCGTAGGTCACAAAGCCACTGGTGCCGTGCTTCTGAACGTAGCTCCTGATCTGTTCGAGCTTCCAGTAGTCGCTACAACCGGGGCGTTCTGGCCCGTGAAGGCTGACCTTGAGGTGCTTGAGGGTGCTTCGGGTGGCCAAGTAGAAGGACGTTCCCTGGGCCCAGACGCGCCACTCCAGACCCAGGATGATGGGCGTGGCCCCATCCGGGGTCTTCGGTAGGACATAGAGGGGTGCGTTCTCCGTTGCTCGGGTCTCAGGCATCGTTACCGATCACCTCGAGCGCGGCAGATGCGTCCGGCGCCACGGACGCTCGCTGAACGTAGTGCTTCGAGGTCACAGCCGTGCCGGAGTGGCCCAGCACCGCTGCCGCATCCTCCGTGCCGGAATGCCGATCCACCAGCGTGGCCACCGTCTTGCGGAACGTGTGCCAGGTGACCCACTCGAAGCCCCGCAGGTGCTCCGATTTCCGGGCGTCGCGCCACTGCCGCTCGAGGTTGTTCACCTCCCGCAGTGTCCCCGTGGACGACGGGAGCACCAGATCGCGGGTGTTCGGCAGCTCTTCCACTCATCGGCGCAGCAGCACATCGGCGGCGAACCGCGGCACGGACACCGTTCGGAAGCCGGCCGCCGTCTTGGCGTGGCCCTGCCTGATGAGTCCGGCCTCGGTGCGAACTACGGTGCCGGTGATGGTCACCGTCACGGGGGAGGCCCCGAGGTCCACGTCCGCCCATCGCAGGGCCAGGAGCTCGCCCACACGCGCCCCGGTGCCCAGTGCCACGTCCACGACTTCCGCGAGGTCCTGGGCCCGCGCTGGTCCGCTGCTCGTCGGCTCCGCCAGGTAGGCCCGCAGGCCGCGCCGCAGCGCCCGCACCTCGTCCACGCTCAGCGCCCGCACCGCCTTCGCACGGCGCTCAGGCAGCCGCGTGTCCGGCACCGGGTTGGCCCGCACAGCGTCATGCCGGGCCGCCAGCCCGAACATCTGCGCGAGCACCGTCTTGGCCGTCTTGGCCCGCCCTGGCGTCGTCGCGGCCACACCCTTCAAGAAGCGATCCAGCTGGCCCGTGGTCGCCTCCCACAGCGTGAGCCCGCCGACGCCCGGCACGATCACCGTCTCGATGATGCGCCGGTACTGCGCCACCGTCTGCGGCGACCGCGAGGACTGCGCGATCTCCGCCACCCACACCTCGGCCAGTGCGGCCACCCGCATGGACGGGGTGATGAGGTCGCCGGCTGCGGCCATACGCTGCGAGAAGGTGCGCTCGGGAGCGCGCCGCGCCGCGGTCGCGCTCGTGCTCGTGGCCTCGAGCTGCCGTGTCTTGCCGGTCAGATCCCGGTAGCGGGCACGGGCGCGCACGCGGCGCTTCCCGAACTCGGTGGTGCTGATCTCACCCAACGTGCCGATGGGCAGCTGCGGCCTAGGCATCGATCTCGCCTTCCTCGCCCAGGGCCTCGGTGGTGCCCTTTCGGCTGTGCCTCTGATGGATCCCTCGTGCTGACTGGAGGGTGAGCTCTCGGTATTCCTCGTAGCTGTACATCTCGGCGGCCGCTGCAAGGTCGATGACACCTTCCATGGCCACATCGCCGGGGCTCTCCCTGGTGATGGTGGAGGCTTCTGTGGCGTCCATGCCCTGCAGCGCGTCCGGCGGTACCTCCAGCGCCACGGTCAGCGAGATCTGGCGTCGGAAATAGGTGGCGGCCAGGGCTGCCAGTTCATCACGGGTCCGCATCGCGGCTTGGTAGGACCGTTGGACCGTCATTGCGTCCTGGTCGTTGACCAGCCTGGTGAGGTCTACATCGAGGCTCCCAGCGATCGCAATGGCCTCGTCCAGCTTGACCGGCCGGCTGCCAGCTTCGATGCGGGCAATCGTCGTCTGGTGGAACACAGGCCACCCCGACTCTATCGCCCTGGGTCTGGTGGAGGCTCTTATCCCACGGAAGGTTGCAGAGCATGGCAGCACCGAGGAAGTACCCTGACGAGCTTCGCGAACGCGCGGTCCGGCTGGCGGTGGACCAAGCAGAAGAAGGCAACGGCCGTGCGGTGTTCCGCCGAGTCGGTGAGCAGCTCGGGATCAATCCCGAGACCCTGCGCGGCCGGGTCCGCCAGGCCCAGATCGATGAGGGCCAGCGCCCTGGAACCACCACCAGTGATGCGCAACGACTCCGCGAGCTGGAGTCCGAAGTCCGTGAGCTGCGCCGAGCGAATGCGATGGCGGATTCAAGCGGTGAGCGCAAGGAACTCTGCGAGCTTCTCTGATGGTGTCAGATAGCCCAATGTCTTCCGAGGGCGTCCGTTGAGACTGTCCTGGATCATGTCGAGTTCCCTGCGGCTGAGGCCGCTGAGGTCGGTGCCTTTGGGGAGGTACTGGCGCAGCAGGCCGTTGGTGTTCTCGTTGCTGCCGCGTTGCCAGGGCGAGTGAGGATCGCAGAAGTAGATCGGAATGCCCGTGGCGGTAGTGAACGCAGCATGCTTGGCCATCTCCGCGCCCTGGTCCCAGGTGATCGTTCGGGCCAAGGAGGACGGCAGCTTGCTGACCGCCTCGCGCATTGCTGCCTCGACCTGCTCGGCGCTCTTGCCATCGGGCAGGTGCAGCAGCAATGTCATCCGTGTCGAGCGCTCGACGAGCGTCCCGACAGCGCTGCGGCTGCCCTGACCAAGGATGAGGTCACCCTCCCAATGCCCGGGCACTGCACGGTCGTCGGCTTCGGCAGGGCGCTGGCTGAGCATCACCATGCCGGGGATGCGGCCACGACCCTCGATGGCCCCGCGAGGCTTGCGAGCCGTCCTTCCGGACCGCAGGCACCGGGCCAGTTCACGGCGCAACTCGCCTCTGCCCTGCACGAACAGCGACTGGTAGATCGTCTCGTGGCTCACACGCATCTGCGGATCATCGGCATGATCCAACCGTAGGCGCACCGCGATCTCGTCGGGCGACCACAACTGCTCCAGCCGACTGGCGACCTCCTCGAGCAGTCGGCCGGGCCTGAGCTTGAACGGCTTCGGCCGACGAGTCTGCTGGCGGGCACGTTCATGTGCGCGCCAAGCCGAGTATTCGCAGCGGCCTCCGCCGCGCTTGACCTCACGGCTGATGGTGGACACCGTTCGCCCCAGCTGCCCGGCGATCGCGGTGAATGTGTCGCCACGATTGATCCCCAGAAGGATCTGCTCGCGCTCATCGATCGTCAGGCAGCCCTGGCGTGGTTTCCAGCCGAGCGGTTTGGCATCGAGGTGCCTGCCGCTCCGGGCCATGACCCCGACCATCGGCGCGCTGCAGCCGATCTCCTTGGCGATATCGACCAGCCGCCAGCCCCTCGCGTGCAACCTGAGCGCCAGCTGCTTCTGCTCCCGGCTGAGATGACCGTGCTTGCCCTGCATCCGGATCCTCCTGTGGTCAGTGACTGTCCCATCTCACAGGAGATGTTGCGCTGACCGCTTGAATCCGCCGATCCTGCGATCGGCCTCGGCTTCTTTCGCAGCGGAGCTCGACCGCCCACAGCGCTGATTGTGGAGTTCATCGACCAGCACAAGCAGAAGTTCAGTGTCGAGCCGATCTGCCGCACGCTCATGTCGGCGGGCACGCAGATCGCACCGAGCACGTACTACGCCTTCAAGACCCGCCCACCCTCGAGGCGATCGGTTCGAGATGAACAGCTGCTGGTGCAGATCCGGCGCGTTCACGCGGAGAACTTCGGGGTCTACGGCGCCCGAAAGCTGCACGCTCAGCTGCACCGTCAAGGACTCGCGGTGGCCCGCTGCACGGTCGAGAGACTCATGCGCGCAGCCGGACTGCGCGGGATCAGCCGCGCCAAGGGGCCACGCACGACCATTCCCGGCCATGGCCGCGAGACTCGACCTGATCTGGTCGAACGCGATTTCACGGCGACGGCTCCGAACCAGCTGTGGGTCGCCGACATCACCTACTGCCGCGCGTTCACCGGCTGGGCGTACGCGGCACTCGTCACGGACGTGTTCTCTCGGCGAGTGGTTGGCTGGCAGCTGTCGAAGTCGCTGCGCACCAATCTGGCCCTGGACGCGCTGGAGATGGGGATCTGGACCCGCCAGCGCGCTGGCCAGGACGTGGAAGGGCTGAAGCACCACAGCGACAAGGGTGTCCAGTACGTCGCGGTGCGCTACACCCAGCGCCTGTCAGAGGCCGGGGTAGTCGCTTCAGTCGGCTCGACGGGAGATGCCTACGACAACGCCCTGGCCGAGGCCTTCAACTCATTGTTCAAGGCCGAGCTGGTCCGCAATCGCGGGCCCTGGAAGAACATCGACGAGTTGGAGATCGCGACCGCGGAGTACATCGACTGGTTCAATCACCGAAGGCTCCATGGAGAGATCGGTATGATCCCACCCGTCGAGTTCGAGGACGTCTACGATCACGACCAGGCCGTGCCGGCGACCGCCGCTACGGCACTTGCGAGCCTCTAGCAAACCCGGGGCGATACAGTCGGGAGCGCCCGCCGGGGCGCGCGGTCAGGCGGCGCCGAGCATCCCGCCGGGGTCGATCACCCGGAGGTCTACGCCGTCGGCCTCGAACCGGCGGACGCCCTCGGAGACGAGGAGACGGCCCACGCGCGTCACGCGGTCCCCGTGCCCGGGCGCCACACCCTCGGCCGCGCCGAGCACCTCGTCCTCCCACTCCGTCGATGGGGGAGGCGAGGTAGTCCTGCACGGGGTCCTTCCGGAGGGGCCGGGTCGGCACGGACCGGCCCGGGGCGCACGGGGCCGGATGGACCAGCCTGCGGGCCGGCCGGCTCAGCCCCGGGCCGTCACGACGTCCTCATCGACCCAGTCGCGGGAGCGTTCCACGGCCTTCTTCCACAGCCGCAGGGCGCGCTCAGCCTCCTCCTCGTCCATGGTGGGCTCCCAGCGCTTGTCCTCCTCCCAGTTGGCCCCGAGCTCGTCCTGGGACGACCAGAACCCCACCGCCAGGCCTGCGGCGTAGGCGGCGCCGAGAGCTGTGGTCTCGATGACCTTGGGGCGCACGACGGGCACGCGCAGCAGGTCCGCCTGGAACTGCATGAGCAGCTCGTTGGCGACCATGCCACCATCGACCTTCAGCTCGGTGAGGTCCACGCCGGAATCCGCGTTCATGGCGTCTAGGACCTCGCGGCTCTGGAAGGCGGTGGCCTCGAGCGCCGCGCGGGCGATGTGTCCCTTGTTGACGTAACGGGTCATGCCCACCATGGCGCCGCGGGCTGTGGCGTCCCAGTGCGGAGCGAAGAGGCCGGAGAACGCGGGGACAAAGTACACGCCGCCGTTGTCCCCTGCACCGGCGGCCAGGGTCTCGACCTCCGGGGCGCTACCGATCATCCCGAGGTTGTCCCGCAACCACTGGATCAGCGAGCCGGTGACGGCGATCGAGCCCTCCAGCGCGTACACCGGCTTCTGGTCGCCAATGCGGTACGCCACCGTGGTAAGCAGGCCGTTGTCCGAGTGCACCGGCTCCTCGCCGGTGTTGATCAGCATGAAGTTGCCGGTGCCGTACGTGTTCTTGGCCTGGCCGACCTCGAAGCACGCCTGGCCGAAGGTCGCCGCGTGCTGGTCGCCCAGGATGCCGGTGATCGGCGTCTCGCGCAGCAGCTGGTGGCCGGCCACGGTGCCCACCTCGGCGGAGGAGCTGACGATCTCCGGGAGCATGGACATCGGGATGCCCATGTCCGCGCAGATCTCCTTGTTCCAGTCGAGGGTGTCCAGGTTCATCAGTATGGTGCGGGAGGCGTTGGTGACGTCGGTGACGTGCCGGCCGCCGGCGCCGCCGCCGGTGAGATTCCACACCAGCCACGAGTCCATGGTGCCGAAGACGAGGTCGCCGTTCTCGGCGGCCTCCCGGGCCCCGTCCACGTTCTCCAGAATCCAGGCCACCTTGGGGCCGGCGAAGTACGTGGCCAGCGGCAACCCGACGCGCTCCTTGTAGCGGTCCGCGCCGGCGTCGCCGGCCAGGCGCTCACAGAGGCGGTCGGTGCGGGTGTCCTGCCACACGATGGCGTTGTACACCGGCCTGCCGGTGCTGCGGTCCCACACCACGGTGGTCTCACGCTGGTTTGTGATGCCCACGGCTGCGACGTCGTGCCGGGTCGCCTCGGCGCGGGCCAGGGCTTCGCCGATGACCTCGCGCGTGTTCTTCCAGATCTCCACCGGGTCGTGCTCCACCCAGCCGGCGCGCGGGAAGATCTGCTCGTGCTCGCGCTGACCGGAGGACACGATGGCCCCATTGTGGTCGAAGAGGATCGCGCGCGTGGACGTGGTGCCCTGGTCGATGGCCATCACGTAGCGGGATGTGGTCATGTCCTACTCCTTCGAAGGTGGGTCACGGGGGTGTGGGGGTGGCGGGCACGTTCCCGCAGGGGAACGTGTCCGCCCGGGTCGGACGGGCAGACCGCTCAGACGGACGAGCTCCTCAGACAAGCAGAGGCGCGGCGAGGCCGGCCAGGACGGCGCCGACGAGCGGGCCGACGATCGGCACCCAGGCGTAGCCCCAGTCCGAGCTGCCCTTGTGCCGGATCGGCACGACGGCGTGGAACAGGCGGGGGCCGAGGTCGCGCGCCGGGTTGATGGCGTACCCCGTGGGGCCGCCCAGGCTCGCGCCGATCGCGACGACGAGCAGGGCCACCGCGAGCGGGCCGAGCCCGGAGGGAGTGGAGCCGAACAGCAGGACCACGAACACCAGGACGAACGTGGCGATCACCTCGGTGACCATGTTCCACAGCGGGTTGCGGATCTCGGGGCCTGTGGCGAAGGTGGCCAGGATCGCGCCCTGGTCCGTCTCCGCCCGGTAGTGGTCGCGGTAGGCCAGCCAGGCCAGGGCCGCGCCGAGGAAGGCGCCGATCAGCTCCGCCGCGAAGTACGCGAGCGTGGTGCCGAGGGTCACGGCGATGCCGGGGGCGTACTCCTCGGCACCGCTGACGAGCAGGCCGACGGTCACGGCGGGGTTCAGATGCGCACCGGTCGCGGCAGCGACATAGACGCCCGCGAAGACGCCCAGCCCCCAGCCGAAGCTGATGAGCAGCCAGCCTCCGCCGTTGCCCTTGGTCCCTGTCAGGACGACGTTGGCGACGACGCCGACTCCGAGCAGGAGGAGGATCGCCGTGCCGGCGATCTCATGCAGGAAGATCGTTCCCATGGACGGGTTCCTCTCAGTGGATGGGGGCGGCGTCGGCGGCTGCGAGCGCGCCGGCGGCGGTGACGTCGTCGTGGGCGGTCTCGCCGCGGAGGCGGGCGGCGACGAGGTTCTTGTACGCGCGGATCTCACCGGCGATGCGCTCAGCATCCCAGCCCAGCTCGGGGGCCACGAGGGACGCGATCTCCTCGGCCGCCGCGACGCCGCGGTCGCGGACCTCGGTGGACAGGCGCGTGCGGCGCTCGATGACGTCGTCCAGGTGGACGACGCCCTCGGTCCGGGCGGCGTGGACGATCTCGGCGCGCAGGTAGCGCGGCGCCTTGGCGAGTGGGACGCTCAGGGACCGGTCCGCGTCGATCAGGTCGAGCACGTGGCGCAGCACGGTGCCGTAGCGGAACAGGAGCCGGTCCACGCGGGCCTCGTCCAGGCCGTAGTCGACGGCGATGCGGTCCGCCTCCGCCTCGATCTCCGAGTAGCCGAGGCCGCCGAGCACGGGGATGTGCTCGGTGAGGCTGGGACGGGTCGGGTGGGTCTCGCGCACCACGAAGTCCACGACGTCCTCGGACATGGCCCGGTACGTGGTCCACTTGCCGCCGGCCACGGCGGTGAGGCCGGGGGCCACCTCGGTGACCGTGTGCTCACGGGAGATCTTGGTGGAGGCGCCGTCGGATCCGGCGGCCGGCTGAAGCAGCGGCCGCAGGCCGGCGTACGTGGCGATCACGTCCTCACGCGTGAGGTCCTCCTTCAGCACCGCGTTGGCGTGCTCGAGGATGTAGTCGATGTCGTCCGCGGTGGTGGCCGGATGGGCCACGTCCTCTGCCCACGGGGTGTCCGTGGTGCCGATCACCCAGTACTCGTCCCACGGGATGAGGAACAGCACGGACTTCTCCGTCTTGGTGATCACGCCGGTGGCGGCGTCGGCGCGGATGCGGTCGCGCGGGACGGTTATGTGGGCGCCCTTGGAGGCGAGCACCTCGAGGCCGCCGTCGGCCTCGGCCAGCTCCTGCTGCTCCTGGGTCCACACGCCCCCGGCCAGGATGACGGCGCGCGCGTGCACGTCGAACTCCTCGCCGGAGGTCTCCTCGCGGACGCGCACGCCATGCACACGGCCGTCGTCGCCGCGCAGGTAGTCGGTGACGGCGGTGTAGTTGGCGGCCACGGCGCCATGGTCCACGGCGGAGCGCACGAGCATCATGGCCAGGCGGGCGTCGTCGAACTGGGCGTCGGCGTACTCCACCGCGCCGACGATCTTCTCATCGTCGAGGGAGGGGAAGGTCGCGGCCATGGAGCGGCGGCTGAGATGGCGGTGCGCGCCCACCGCGCGGCGGCGGCCGAGCGACTGCATGGCGTCGTACATGGTGACGCCGGCGCCGATGAAGCCGCGGTCGATCACCTTGTGGAAGAACGGGAAGACGAAGCGCAGGGGGCGCACCAGGTGGGGCGCGGTCTGGGTGAGCAGCAAGTCGCGCTCACGCAGCGCCTCGTACACCAGCTTGACGTCCAGCATCTCGAGGTAGCGCAGGCCACCGTGCATGAGGCGGGAGGAGCGGGACGAGGTCCCGGAGGCCCAGTCGCGGGCCTCGACGATGCCCACGTCGAGGCCGCGGGTGGCCGCGTCGAACGCGGCGCCCACGCCGGTGGAGCCGCCGCCCACGATCAGGATGTCGAGGGGGGCCTCCGGGCTGGTGGCCCGGAGGCGGGCGAGGTGGCCCTCCCGCGTGGCGGCGGAGAGGGGGACGGTTCGCGGGGTCGACATGGAGGGGTCGCTCCTTTATTGGTGGAGCCACAGTGTAGTGGCGTGGCTCACGCTACCAGGTGTCACATCACGAGATCCGGTATCAGCACGAGCCGAGGTCCATGAGGGACTGCCGCACGGATAGGTGACATCTGATCTGGCTTGCCCGTTGGGCGGCCTGGAAGGATGTGCATCATGCCCGCTGCCTACCCCCAGGAGTTCCGCGAAGACGTCGTGCGAGTGGCCCGGTCCCGTGAGGACGGCATCACGATCGCGCAGATCGCGAAGGACTTCGGAGTCCAGGAGATGACGCTGCACAAATGGATCCGCCAAGCCGATATCGACGACGGCAACCGCCCCGGCAGGACACGGGAGGAGTCGACCGAGCTGCGTGAGGCGCGCAAACAGATCCGGCTGCTCCAGCAGGAGAACGAGGTCCTCCGCCGCGCCGCGGCCTACCTGTCCTAGGCGAACCTGCCGGGAAAAGGTTCTACCCGCTCGTGAGTGAGCTCGCCGCTGACGGCATCCCCGTCGCGGTGTCCCTGCGGGTCCTGAAGCTCTCCCGCCAGCCCTACTACCGCTGGCGCCACCAGCAGGTCACCCAGGCCGAGCTGATCGAGGCATATCGCACCAACGCGCTGCTGGACGCCCACGTCGACGACCCCGAGTACGGGTACCGGTTCCTGGTCGGCGAAGCCGCCGAGGCCGGCGAAGTGATGTGCGAGCGGACGGCATGGAGCATCTGCCGGGACAACCAGTGGTGGTCCGTGTTCGGGAAGAATCGCGGCAAGAACGGAAAGCGTCCCGGGCCACCGGTCCACGACGATCTCGTGAAGCGGGACTTCTCCGCCGATGACGTCAACGAACTGTGGCTGACCGACATCACAGAGCACTGGACCGACGAGGGAAAGCTCTACCTCTGCGCGATCAAGGACGCTTTCTCCGGCCGGATCGTCGGCTACTCCATGAGTGACCGGATGAAGGCCCGCTTGGCGGTGAACGCGGGGCCTACCCCCGGTTCGTGGACACGGGGGTTGTTTACGCTGCGAGCGCCAGCGTAGCGGTGTAGGCGCGCTCGTAGGCGTTCGGGGAGAGGTAGCGGCACCAGGAATGGCGGCGCTTGGTGTTGTAGCGGGTCAGCCATCGGAAAATCTTGCGGCGGCAGGACAGCTCGTCGGTGAAGCACGCGGCGTCCCGGAGAACCTCGCGCTTCAGCGTCGCGTTGAATGACTCTGCCATCGCGTTGTCGGCGCTGGTGCCGACGGCTCCCATCGACTGGATGACGCCGAGTTGCTGGCAGAGCTCGGCGTAGGCCTTGGAGGTGTAGACCGACCCGTGGTCGCTGTGGAAGATCGCTCCTGCCAGAGATCCACGGGTCGCGGCGGCGGCCTTGAGCGCGTCGGCGACGAGGTCGGTGCGCATGTGATCGGCGATGGCCCATCCCACCAGACGGCGGCTGTAGCAGTCGATCACGGTCGCCAGATATAGGTTCCCGCCGCCACTGGCCTCGGACAGCGGCAGGTAGGTGATGTCGCCGACGTAGCGCTGGTTCGGCGCCTCGGCGGTGAAATCCCGTTTCAGCAGGTCAGGAACGACCTGGTCGGCCGGTTCGGGCACCGTCGTGCGGTGCTTGCGCTTCTTGACGTACCCGCTGAGTCCGGCCTCCCGCATCACGCGGGCGACCCGCTTGTGGTTGACGCGGTCCTCGGGCGCGGCCCCGTCGTTGAGCTCGGCCGTGATCCGCGGGACGCCTTGGGCATCGTCCTCCGCGTGGATGATGCGGATCCGCTCGAGCAGCTCGCCATCGGAAGCGGCCCGCGCGGACCGAGCTGGGATGCCTGTCTGCCAGGCGTAGTAGGAGGAGCGCTCGATCTCGACGAGCTCGCACAGTCGCTTCACCGGGTAGGTGGTGGAGTTCTCGGCGACGAACTGGAAGCGACTCACCAGCGCGTCTCCCCGGCGAAATACTTCGCGGCCTTCTGGAGGATCTCCCGCTCTGTGGTGAGCTTCGTCGTCTCGGCTCTCAGCTGGGCGTTCTCCGCCTCCAGCCGTGCCACGCGCTGCTCGAGCGGCTCATCAGGATCCGATGTGGAAGCCGTCGGCGCGGACCGCAACGGGCTGTCTGTCAGCGTGCCGTCAGCCGCCGTTTTCTTCCCGGTCCCGTGAGTCTCCAGCCACTGCCGCAGCGTTCCCCGGACGATCCCGAGGTCCTCCGCGATACCGCGGAGCGTCGCTCCCGGAGTCGACTCATACAGGTCGACCGCCTGCCGGCGGAACTCCTCGGAGTAGTTCTTTCTGGCCATGGTTCATAATCTCGCTTCCCCAGCCAATGCTGGAATCAGCGTGTCCACGAACAAGGGTCAGGCCCCAGCCCTGGACAACGCGGCAACCCGGCGCGGCGACGTTGCTGGCTGCATTGTTCACTCAGACCGCGGGTCGCAGTTTCGATCCCGGAAGTTCGTCCACGCCCTGAACCAGCATCACCTCATCGGATCCATGGGCCAAGTCGGTGCTGTCGGTGATAACGCGGCGATGGAATCGTTCTTCGCACTGCTCCAGAAGAACGTCCTGGACCGCAAGCGGTGGCGGACCCGCGACGAGCTCCGGATCGCGATCGTTACCTGGATCGAACGCAAGTATCACCGCCGCCGTCGACAGGCCCGTCTGGGTCGATTGACCCCCATCGAATACGAGACCATCATGAACCCCGCCGTGAGCCTCGCGGCCTGACACCCCAACTGTCACCTATTCGTGCGGCAGTCCCGTTCACGAGCCTGAAGCGGTGGCGATTCGGCCGGCGGATGCCAGCGAGGTGTGGAATGGGCCTCTCGGAGGATGATCGCGGAGTGAGGCTCAGAGGGCCTTCGCCAGTGAGCGGCCGACCGTCCTATCTGTGAAGAGGCACCCGCCCAGGAAGGTGCCCTCCAGTGCGTTGTAGCCGTGGGCACCGCCGCCGCCGAAGCCGGCCGCCTCGCCTGCCGCGTACAGCCCGGGGATGGGCTGTCCATCGGCGCGCATGGCCCGGCCAGCGAGATCGGTCTGGATCCCGCCGAGGGTCTTGCGGGTGACGATCCACCGGCGAACGGCGATCAGGGGGCCGTGGGCGGGGTCGAGGATCCGGTGCGGCTTGGCGATGCGGGTGATCTTGTCGCCCAGGTAGCGCCGGCTGTTACGGACGCCCATGGCCTGGGCGTCCTTCGAATACGGGTTGGTCATCTCGTGATCCCGTGCTCGGGGGATGTCCTCGACCTCGGTGAGCTCCAGGAGGTCTTCGCCGGTGAGGGCGCTCATGCCCTCGACGAGCTCCGGCAGCGTGTCCGCGACCACGAAGTCCTCGCCGTGGTCCATGAAGTCCTGCATGGGCCCCGGGACGCCTGAGCCCAGACGGCTCTTGAGCAGCAGCTTCAGGTCCCTGTTGGCGATGTCGAGATTCTGCTCGGAGCCCGACAGCGCGAACTCCTTCTTGATGATCGACTGATCCAGGATGAACCAGGAGTAGTCGTACTCGGAGATGTCCGGGGTGGCGCGCAGGAGCTCCAGGGTGCCCAGCGTGTCGTAGCCGGGCAGGCCCGGGGCGAGCAGCTGGCGCCCGCGCGCATCAAGCCAGACCGACGATGGACCGGGGAGGATCCGGATCGCGTGATCGGGCCAGACGGGATCCCAGTTCTGCAGGCCCTCCGTGTAGTGCCACATCCGATCCCGGTTCACGAGCCGGACGCCCTGATCGGTCGCGATGTCCAGCATGCGTCCGTCGACGTACTCCGGGACGCCGGTGATCATCTTCTGCGGCGGCGTGCCCAGGCCCGAGGGCCACCACTTGCGCACCTGCTCGTGATTGCCGCCGATGCCGCCGGTGGCGATGACGACGGCCTGGGCACGCAGCTCGAAGCTGCCGCCGGGATTGCGGCTGGACGGCGCACCGCGGCGGGCGGCATCCGGCTCCAGCACGGTCCCGAACACGCCGGTGACCTGGTCGCCGTCGAACAGGAGGCCGTCGACCTGATGCCGGAAGGCGAAGCGCACCAGAGCTGATTCGGCAGCCGCCCGAGCCTTGGCGACGAACGGGTCGGAGATGCCAGTGCCGGTGCCCCAGGTACGCGGAACCTCGGCACGGAGTTGCCGTGGCCGCGTGCGGTGAGGTCGCCTCGCTCGGCCCAGCCCACGAGCGGGGTGAATTTCACACGCAGCTCCTTCAGCCATGGGAGCTTGTTGCCGGCCGCGAACTCGACGTAGGCACGGCCCCACTGCCGGGCCCATTCGTCCTCGAGGTGCTCGCCCTCCAGGCGATCCCAGGCTGCCGAGCCCTGCCAGTCCTGCCAGGCGAGCTCGAAGGAGTCGCGGACCCCCAGCCTGCGCTGCATGGGGGAGTCGACCAGGAAGAGGCCTCCGAACGACCAGTGCGCCTGGCCGCCGAGGTTGGCCTCGTTCTCCTGCTCGTCGACAGGCGGCCGACGGGGCGGCTCGGCGGAGCCGGTGCCGCTGGGGGCGGGTGCGCCGGTCGATTGGATCTCATACCCCATGGGGGTATAGTCATGTGTAGGAGGAATGGTGGAAACGACGCACTCACAGCATCAGCAGCACGGTCATCCGGCCGCGCACGAGGAGCATGACCACCAGGACCATGGCGGCCATGAAGGCCACGGGGGACATGGAGGTCACGGCGGTCATCACGACCATGTGGCCATGTTCCGCCGCCTGTTCTGGATCTCGGTGGTCCTGGCGATCCCCACGGTCCTGCTCAGCGGGGCCTTCGCGCATCTGGTGGGCTACGACCTGCCGGACAGCCCTGTCATCGCCTGGATCCCGGCGATCCTGGGCACCGTGCTCTACGTCTGGACCGGCCGCCCGTTCCTGACGGGCGCGGTCGACGAGATCAAGCAGCGCAGCCCCGGCATGATGACCCTGATCGCCCTGGGCATCACCGTGGCCTTCCTGGCCTCGTGGGGAAGCCACCTGGGCCTGCTGGACCCGCAGCTCGAGTTCTGGTGGGAGCTGGCGCTGCTGGTGGTCATCATGCTGCTGGGCCACTGGGTCGAGATGGCCTCCCTGGCGCGCACCTCGAGCGCTCTCGATGAGCTGGCGGCGCTGCTGCCCGACGAGGCCGAGCTGCTCCAGGACGACGGCTCCACGCGCACGGTCGCGCCCTCGGAGCTCAGCGTGGGGGACCGTGTGGTCGTCCGCCCGGGGGGACGCATCCCGGCCGACGGCCGCGTCATCGACGGCCAGGCCGACGTCGACGAGTCCATGGTCACCGGCGAGTCCACCCCGGTGTCCCGTGGCGAGGGCGAGCGGGTCGTGGCCGGGACCGTGGCCACCGATCGTCCCCTGACCCTCGAGGTCACCGAGATCGGCGAGGACACCGCTCTGGCCGGCATCCGCCGTCTGGTTGAGCAGGCGCAGTCGTCGTCGACCCGCGCGCAGCGCCTGGCCGACCGTGCCGCGGCACTGCTGTTCTGGTTCGCCCTGGGGGCCGCGGTGATCACCGCGGTGGTCTGGACGATCGTCGGCACCCCGGACATGGCCCTGACCCGCGTGGTCACGGTGCTGGTCATCGCCTGCCCGCACGCCCTGGGCCTGGCGATCCCGCTGGTCGTGTCCATCTCGACCGGTCGGGCCGCCCGTCAGGGCGTGCTGGTCACCGACCGCAGCGCGCTGGAGACCATGCGCGGGATCGACACCGTCGTCTTCGACAAGACCGGCACCCTGACCCACGGCGAGCCGGCCCTGCTGGGCGTCGAGCTGGCCGATGATCTCCCCGTGGGCCTCGACGAGGACCGGCTGATCGCCCTGGCGGCTGCGGCGGAGGCTCGCAGCCAGCACCCGCTGGCCCGTGCCATCGACCAGGCTGCGCAGGATCGCGGTCTGGATATCCCGCAGGCCTCGGGGCACGACAGCTCCACGGCGATCGGCGTGTCCGCGGTCGTCGACGGCGCGCAGATCCGTGTGGGCGGTCCCGGACTGCTCGAGCAGACCGGCGCACAGGCGCTGCCCTCCGAGCAGTGGGACCGCGACGGCCGCACCGTGCTGCACGTGCTGCGCGACGGCCGCACGATCGGTGCGCTCGCCCTGGCCGATGGGGTGCGACCGGCCGCCCGCGAGGCGATCCAGGCCCTGCACGATCTGGGCATCGAGACCGCCATGCTCACCGGCGACGCCCAGAACGTGGCCGAGGCCGTGGGTCGAGAGCTCGGGATCGACCGGATCGAGGCGCGGGTGCGCCCCGAGGACAAGAACGAGCGCGTCAGCGATCTGCAGTCGAAGGGCCGCAAGGTCGCGATGGTCGGCGATGGTGTGAACGACGCCCCCGCCCTGGCTCAGGCGGATGTCGGTCTGGCCATCGGCGCGGGCACGGACGTGGCGATGGCCTCGGCCGGGATCGTGCTGGCCTCGGACGATCCGCGCTCGGTGGTCTCCGTGGTCCGGCTGTCCAGGGCGTCCTACCGGAAGATGGTGCAGAACCTCTGGTGGGCCGCCGGGTACAACCTCATCTCGGTGCCGCTGGCCGCCGGCGTGCTCGCCCCGATCGGCTTCGTGATGCCGATGGCCGTGGGCGCGCTGCTGATGGGCGCCTCGACCGTGGTGGTCGCGCTCAACGCCCAGACCCTGCGCGGACTGGACCTCTCGCCGGAGGCGTCCGTGCAGTGGGCCTCACGCCAGGGCTGACGCCCTCCCCACAGGGCCGCAAGGCCCGCTATCCAGCACGGCAACTGAAGAATCAGAGGAGATCGATCACATGAACAGGACCTTCAGGACCACCGGCGCGGCCGCTGCAGCAGCGGCAGGGCTGCTGCTGTTGAGCGCGTGCGGCACCGGTGAACAGGATCAGAGCGCCGGAGGCGGCCACGAGGGCCACTCGGCCGCTGCGTCGTCGACCTCGGAGTCCTCGGGCGCCGCCTCCGAGAACGCGCACGAGGGCCACTCCGAGGAGGGCGGGCATGCCCACAATCCTGACGGCGGGCCTGCGCCCGAGGGCATCCAGGAGGCGTCGGACCCGACCTTCGCCGTGGGGGACACGGTCCGGGTCACTGCCGATCACATGCCCGGCATGGAGGGCGCGGAGGCCACCGTCTCCGGGGCCTTCGACACAACCACCTATTCCGTGTCCTACACCCCGACCGATGGCGGCGAGCCCGTGGAGGACCATAAGTGGGTCGTGCACGAGGAGCTGCAGGACCCGGGCGAGGCACCGCTGGCCGACGGCACCGAGGTCGTGCTCCAGGCAGATCACATGGAGGGCATGAAGGGTGCGGAGGCGACCATCGACAGCTCCACCGACGAGACCGTCTACATGGTCGACATGACGATGGACGGCATGGAGATGACGAACCACAAGTGGGTCGTGGAGAGCGAGCTCGAGCCGGTGGAGTGATCCATCGGCGACAGCGTCCCGAGCATGTCGCGGACGAGCTGCGCCCCGGTCGCCAGGCGACGGCCGGGGCGCAGCCCTGTTCGGTGAGGGGTCAGGCGCTCGGGGCCACCATGTTCTGCGCGAAGAACTCGGCGATCTCGTCCCTCGCACTCAGCGGCAGGACATGGGCCACGTACATGTCCGGACGCTGGATCACCAGTGCGCCTGAGCGGTCCACCTGGCGCAGGTCGAAGATGTCGGCGTCCTGATCGGCGGCGAAGACCTCCTCGCGATCGGTGAGCCCGTACGGCCCCACCTTCGGCAGGAACAGCGACGGGACATCGGCCAGCTCGATCTCCGTGTACGGCTGCTGGTAGATCACCTTGGCGTCGAACACGCTGTTGAGATCGGCGCTGGCCGGCGTGAAGCGGCGCACGGGCGAGTCCTCGGAGCCCTCCAGCCATTCGGCCAGCTCCCGGACGGCGGAGCCGTCCTGGTCCGCGAACGCGTACAGGCGCCACCGGCCGTCGGCCTCGAACAGGTGCCCCAGCTCTCGTGGGGACGTATCGGCCACTCGGCGCACGGGCGCGGAGTGGAAGCGCTTGCCGATCGGGAAGCCGGCGGCCAGATGCTGGTGGGTATCCTGGCCGATGATCGACGACGCCGGGTACTGCGTGGCGAAGCCGTTGGGGAACTCGGCGTTCTCGGCGTAGAAGCGCCCGACGTCCTGGGGGTCGTCGAGCTCCTCCGGGCGCTTGGACATCATGGACGACCATTCCTTGTCGAACGCGATGAGGTTCTCGGCGATCTGCTGCCGCTCGGCCGAGTACGTGGCCAGCAGCGAGGGATCGCTGCGGCCCTCGAGCACCTGCCCCAGCTTCCAGGCCAGGTTCCAGCCGTCCTGCATGGAGACGTTCATGCCCTGGCCGGCCTTGGCGCTGTGGGTGTGGCAGGCGTCGCCGGCGATGAAGACGCGCGGGTCCTGGCTGCCGACCCGATCCACGGGGACGTCGTCGAACTTCTTGGCCACCGTGTGGCGCACCTCATAGACGCTGAACCAGGTCACCTCCTTCACGTCGATCGAGTACGGGTGCAGGATCTGATTGGCGCGCTCGGCGGCCTCCTCGACGGTCGTGGCGCGCAGCTGCTCGCGGTTGCTGTCGTCGATATCGCCCAGGGACACGTAGAACCGGAACAGGAAACCGCCCTCACGGGGGATCAGCAGGATCGAGCCGTGCTTGTCCGAGAGGATCCCGCACTTCTGGCGGATGTCCGGGAAGTCGGTCTCGGCCAGCACGTCCATCACCGCCCAGGCATGAGCGGACGGGTCCTTCTCGACCTCGATGTCCGTGCAGTCGCGCACCCGGCTGCGGGCTCCGTCGTTGCCGATGACGTACTTGGCGCGCACCGTGCGCTCGCGGCCCTGGGGATCGCGCAGCAGCACCTTGATCGGATGCTCCTGGGACTCGTCCACCTCCAGCTCCAGGAACTCATAGCCGTAGTCGGGCGTGATCCTGGCCGGGCCGCGCTCGGCGTACTCGGCGAAGTAGTCGATGACCCGTGCCTGGTTGACGATCAGGAACGGGAACTCGCTCACGCCCGAGGGCGGGTCCTCGGCTCGCACGCCGCGCATGATCCGGCTGGGATCCTCGGGATCGGGCCCCCAGAAGTGCACATCGACCAGCCGGTGCGCCTCGGCGTTGATGCGATCGAAGAAGCCGTAGGCCTGGAAGGTCTCGCTGCTTCGGGCCCAGAGTCCGTCGGCGCGGCCTACCTCCAGGCGGCCCGGGCGGGAGTCGATGATCCGCGTGCTGATGCCGGGGTAGCGCGAGAGCTGGGCGGCCTGGATGATCCCGGCCGGTCCCGCGCCCACGATGAGCACGTCCATGGTGTCCGGCAGGTCCGTCGGCCGATCGACTCCTGTGCCGGCCGGCTCCTTCACAAGCGGATCATGGGCGACGTATCCGTGGTGGTGGTACTGCACAGTGCACCTCTGTCTTCCTCGCCGGGTGATGCTGCGGTCGTCGGACGGATCGGATCGATCTGCGGTCCTGACGACGCGGCAGGCATCGGGACATCTTGAACGTTACGTAGATCACACGCCGGGGTCCAATATCTGGAACTGAATGATCGGCAGCGGGGAGGGGCAGGGTCTGCTGACGGACGGTGTGATGAGTAGCGGCCGCTCCGGTCCTCGGGCTCAGCATCGGCTACGTCGTGGTGGCCTTCGTGGTGGCCGCGGGGATCGGACCGCTGATCGCCGCGGTGCCTCTCGCGCTGACCGCGGTGACTCTCGTGGGGGCGGTCTATCTGATCGTGCTGAGCATCGGAGTCCTGCGGGCCCCGCGCCCCGATGTGGGCTCGCTGGCCTCCTCGGTGCAACAGGGGCGGCGCTGGCCGCGCCGAACGGGCGATCGATCATCCGTCAGGGCGCCACGGTGAGCGCGCTGAACGCCAAGTCGCTCGTGTTCTTCGTGGCGTTCCTGCCGCTGTTCGTCTCCCCGTCGGCCGCCCTCCCGCTGTGGGTCCAGCTGGCGGTGCTGGGCCTGACGTGGGCCGCGATGGTCGCGGTCTTCAACCTCGTCCTGGGCCTGGCCTCCCGCCGGCTGCTCACCGGTCAGCCGACGGCCGCCGGGATCATCAGCCGCGTCACCGGCATCGCCATGGTGGTCATGGGGCTGTGACTGATCGGCGAGCGGATCTGGGCCCTGGTGGCCCACCAGGGCTGACCCGACGGGCCATCGCGGTCCCGAGCCGACGACCGAGCCGCTCAGGCTGTGGCGTCGTGCTCCCGGGCGCGCAGGGCGAGCTCCAGCTCGAAGCGCGACTGCGGATCATCGAGCTGATCGCCGAACAGCGCGCGCAGCTGATGCAGCCGATAGCCCACGGTCTGGCCGTGGACGCCCAGCTCCGCGGCCATGGGGGAGCGGTGCCCCTGGTGGCGCAGCCAGGACAGCAGCGTGGCGCGCAGTCGGCCCTGCGGGCCGTCCTTGAGGTGGCGCAGGGGCCCCAGCCGCTGCTGGGCGAGCTCGTCCACGAGCACCCGGTTGCTCGTGAGGATCAGCTGGGGGAGGTGGTCGGTGACCCAGCGGGCGGAGCGGTCCTGGGGCGCATCCGCGGCCAGCAGCCCGCGGGCGGTCTCGGCGAGGGCCAGGGACTCGCCGGCCGCGCTCCACGGCCTCCCGGGCCCGATCATGGCGTCGTGCCCGGCCAGCGCGGTCTCCAGCCCAGCCCGCTGCGCGGCGCCGAGCGGCTCGGGGGCGATCAGCACCGCTCCGCTCGCGCGCGTCAGCAGAAGGCTGCGGTCATCGAGCCGGGTGCGCAGGCGGGCGTGGTGGTCGGTGTCCAGGACGGCGACGACGATCCGCTCCGGCAGTCTCCAGCCGGCCGCAAGCGCGGCAGCGCGCACGGCGGCCTCGTCGGCGTCGCCGCGGATGAGCAGGGTGGCCGCCGCCTCTCGCAGCCGGTCCCGCTCCCCGGCGCGCTCGGAGCGCTCCATGGCGTAGCCCTCCGCACCGGCGGCGGAGAGCTCTTCGATGTAGGCGAAGACCGACTCGGCCAGCCCCACCAGCACGGCAGCGCCGTAGCCCGCGGCCATGGTGTGCTGGGACAGCGAGTGCAGGGTGGTGCGGGCCCCGGAGCGGTACGCCGCGAACAGCGCGTTCAGGGGCCGGCCCTGCTGGAACTCCCGGTGACCCAGCCCCAGATGGAGCCGGTGCTGCTCCTCCGTCAGGGCCTCGTGGTTGGTGCCGAGCACCTCTAGGAAGCGGGCGAGGGAGACCAGCACGCGCTGGCGGGTCGGCTCTCGGGAGGCGCCTCGCAGCACCGCGGCGTAGTCGGGGACGTCGTGCTGGGCGGCTTCCAGGAGATCGTCGGCCACGGTCTCGAGGTGCGGCAGGAGCACTGCCGAGAGCCCCTCCGGGAGCATGGCCCAGGGCTGCTGCCGGGTCTGCCACTTCCCCATGGGGGCTCCTCGTCGTCGAGCTCGTCGAATTCATCGCCGCACAACAGTTCACGGTGTCCGAACAGTATCCCTGATGACGAGAGCGGAAGGCCACGGCCGGAACAGACTGGTCTCATGCACCGTCCGACCCTGCTCTCCCGCGCCGCCTCCGTATTCACCACTCCCCGCTCGCCCCAGGACTTCCTGCGCCTGGTGGATCCCCTGGCCAGCTCGCGTCAGCTGCGGGGGGCCGTGACCGCCGTCGTGCCGGAGGGGCCCGACGCCGCGACGATCCGCTTCCGCCCCGGTCGAGGGTGGCAGGCGCACCAGCCGGGCCAGTGGGTGCGCATAGGCGTGGAGATCGACGGCGTGCGCCACTGGCGCTCCTATTCGCTGAGCTCGGCCGGCGACGAGGACCCGGCCATCACGGTGACGGCCTACGGTCTGGTCTCCGAGGCCCTCGTGCGCCGGACCCGCCCCGGCAGCATCCTGTTCCTGGACCGGCCCGAGGGCGACTTCGTCCTGCCCTCGGCGCCTCGGCCCCTGCTGATGCTCACCGCCGGCAGCGGCCTGACGCCCGTGATGTCCATGATCCGCACGCTCGTGCCGCGGCGCGTCGATGCCGATGTGGTCCTGGTGCACTGCGCCCCCAGCGCGCCGCGCAGCCTGTTCCGCGAGGAGCTGGCCGAGCTCGCGGATCAGTTCCCGTCCCTGCGGGTCGTCGAATGGCTGCGCGAGGACCGCGGCCGCCGCCTGGATCTGGCGACCCCCGACGATCTCGCGGCGGCCTGCCCCGACTGGCGCGATCGCGCCGCCTACGCCTGCGGACCGGGGAGCTTCCTCGATGACGCCGAGAGTCTCTGGGCCCGCTGCGGCGGTCACCTCCAGGTCGAGCGCTTCGCCGCCCCCGTCGCACCGGGCCCGCCCGGGGACGGGGGACCGGTGGTCTTCGAGGCCTCGACCGTCGAGACCGTCGCCGACGGCACCCAGACCCTGCTGGAGGCGGGCGAAGCCGCCGGCATCGCACTGCCCAGCGGCTGCCGCATGGGGATCTGCCACTCCTGTCTCACCCCGCTGGGCTCCGGGCGCGTGCGCGACACCCGGACCGGTCAGATCCACGGCGATCCCGGCGATCTGATCCAGACCTGCGTCTCCGCCGCGGCGGGACCCGTCAGCCTGCGCGCCTGAATGCTCGCGACCACCCCCTCAGCTCCCATCACCGCACCTGGAGGATCCTCGATGACCATCGCCCCGCAGCGCCTCGACCAGCCGCTGGAGACAGAGTCCGAGGCTCCGGCTCATTGCGAGCCGGCGCCCCGACCCCGCACCTCCGCCCACCTGAGCAGCGAGCAGATCGACGAGCTGGGCCGTGAGCTCGATGCCCTGCGCGCCGAGATCATCGATGCCCGCGGCAGCAGGGACGCCGCCTACATCCGTCGGGTGATCGCCGTGCAGCGCAGCCTGGAGCTGGCCGGGCGAGCCGCCCTGCTGCTGGCCAGGCACCGTCCTGCCTGGATCGCCGGGACGGCCATGCTCTCGGTGGCCAAGATCCTGGAGAACATGGAGATCGGCCACAACGTCCTGCACGGGCAGTGGGACTGGATGCGCGATCCGGACATCCACTCGCGGACCTGGGAGTGGGACTTCGTGACCCCGGCCCGCGCCTGGCAGCACACCCACAACGACCTGCACCACGTGTGGACCAACGTGCTGGGCAAGGACCAGGACATCGGCTACAACCTGCTGCGCATGGACGAGGATCAGTCGTGGACCCCTCGCAGCCTGGGCAACCCGCTGTACAACGCGGTGCTGGCCCCGTTCTTCGAGTGGGGCATCGCGATCTACGACCTCGAGCTCGAGGACTACCGACGGGGTCTCAAGTCCCGCGAGGACCTGGTCCTGGGCCTCAAGGCCCTCGGCCGCAAGTTCGTCCGCCAGGCGGCGCGCGACTATGCGGCCACCCCGGCCGTCGCCGCTCTCACGGGCTCGGGCCGTCAGGCGCTGACCGCGGCCCTCGCGGCGAACGCGGTGCGCAACGTCTGGGCGCACGCCGTGATCTTCTGCGGTCACTTCCCGGCGGGCGCCGAGACGTTCACCGAGGAGCAGATCGAGGGGGAGACCCGGGGCGACTGGTACGTGCGTCAGGTGATCGGCTCCGCCAACATCTCCGGCTCCCGCCTGCTGCACATCATGACGGGACACCTCTCGTTCCAGATCGAGCACCACCTCTTCCCCGACCTGCCGTCGAACCGGTACCCGGAGGTCGCGGTGCGGGTCCAGGAGATCTGCCGGCGCTACGGGCTGCCCTACACGACCGGCCCGCTGCCCAAGCAGGTCGCCTCCGTGTGGAAGCGGGTCTGCCGCCTGGCGCTGCCCTGACCCGACGGGGGCTCTGCGCGCCGCTCGCCGGCGGCCTGCAGAGCACCGCAGAGCTCAGGCCCCGGGCTCCGCGGAGCGGTGCCCCTCCGGCAGGGGATCGTGCTCGGCGGCGGCGGCCACGACGTCGTCGAAGGTCTCCCGGAAGATGCCGCTGAGCAGCGCGGTCGCGTCGTTGTCGGTCCCGGCCAGGTCGGGCAGGCGCAGGCTGAGGATGGTGTTGATCAGCATGCCGTGGGCCAGGAACGCCCGGGTGCGCTGCTGCGACAGTCTGATCTCGAAGCGCAGCAGGCGGTAGATGCTCAGGAAGCCGTCGCGGGCCATGGGCCCGAAATGCGGGTCGTGGCCCATGCTGAAGAGATGGCTGACGGTGCGCAGCACGCCGGGCTGGTGCATCAGGCGCACGTAGGCGAGTCCGAGCCGGTCATCGAGCGGAGCCTGGGCCTCGGCCTCCTGGGCCGCGGCGCTGCGGAAGGCCTCCTCCGTGCGCTCGTGCGCACGCTGGGCGACCTCGGCGAACAGCGCTTTCTTGGAGCCGAAGGTCCGTACCACATAGGCCTGGCTCACTCCCGCGGCCAGGGCCACGGCATCTGTCGTGGCGCCGGTGTAGCCGCGCTCGCCGAAGACCCGGCTGGCGGCCTCGAGCATCTGCTCCCGGCGCTGGGCCGCCGTCGGGTCTTCCTGGGCGACCTGATCATCTTCACCCTGGCCTCGATCGCCCGCGGGCTCAGCAGCGAGGTCTGGATGCTCATCCTGGCCCGAGCGATCCAGGGTGCCGGGGGAGCGGCGATCATGCCGCTGTCGCTGACCCTGCTGTCCACATCGGTCCCGGAGCAGATGCGCCCCCCCTGGTTAGCGGCGTGTGGGGCGGAGTCTCCGGCCTGTGCATCGCCCTCGGTCCGCTGATCGGCGGCGCGGTGGTCGAGGGTCTGAGCTGGCAGGCGATCTTCTGGCTGAACATCCCCAGCGGAGTGCTGTGCCTTCCTCCGATCCTGGCTGCACTTCCGGAGTCCTACGGACGGCCGCAGCGCCTGGACCTGCTGGGGCTGGCGATCGCCGGTGTCTTCCTGGTCGTCTTCGGCATCGTGCGCGGCGAGGAGGCCGGCTGGTCCAGCGGCGAGGTCCTGGCCTCGCTGATCGGCGGCGGCGCGCTGCTGATCGCGTTCATCGCCTGGGAGGCTCGCGCCCCGGAGCCCATGATGCCGCTGCGTCTGTTCCGCAATCGCAGCTTCGCCGTGGCCAACATCGCGGGCGTGCTGTTCTCGCTGGGCATCTTCGGGGCGGTGTTCATCCGCATCCAGTTCCTGCAGGTGGCTCAGGGCGCCTCGGCACTGAAGGCCGGCGGGCGGACCATGCCGTGGACCATGGCGCCGCTGGTCGTCGCGCCGCTGACCGGGGGGCTGATCACGCCCAAGATCGGACTGCGTCCGGCGATCGTCGCCGGGCTGGCGTGCATGACGGCGAGCCTGGTGTGGATCGCGCTGGTGCTGGAAGCGGATGTCGACTACCTCCGTCTGGTGTCTCCGTTCGCACTGGCCGGCATCGGCATGGGGCTGGTGTCCGCCCCGATCGCCTCCGCCGTGCTGGAGGGGATCGCCTCGGAGGACCAGGCCGTGGCCTCCGGGACGAACTCGACGGCCCGTGAGATCGGCGTGGCCCTGGGCATCGCGGCGCTGTCGGCCGTGTTCACGACCGCGGGCGGCGAGCTGAATCCGGACGGCTTCATCGACGGCGCCGTTCCCGCGATCGCGGCCGGTGCCATCGCGCTGGCCGCTGCCACGCTGGCAGGACTGCTGCTGCCGGGATTCAAGCCGGTGCGGATCTCCCCGCTGACCGGCGAGCCGGTGGTCCGCCACCGCGCCGAGTCCCCCCCCGGGCCAAGCACCTGCCTCGTTGAGGACTCTGGGTCCGCGGCGCAGTCGAGGCCCGGTCCTAAGCTGACGCCTATGAGCGCCTTCCTGAGCATCCCCGTCCTGCGCGGTGCGCTGGCCTCGCTCGTCCCGCTGGGCGACGAGCACGCCGAGGACCTGGCGGATGCCGCCGGACAGCACGGCATGCAGTCGCTGTGGTACACCCGCATCCCTGCTGCCGATCCAGCGGACGTGGCCGAGGAGATCGCGCTGCGCCACCGCCAGCACGCCGACGGCTCCATGGTCCCGTGGGCCGTGCTCGATGCCGACGGCCGCGCGGTCGGGATGACCACGTTCATGCACATCGAGCCCGAGCATCGGCGACTGGAGATCGGCTCCACCTGGCTGGCCCCCAGCGTGCAGGGGACAGGGGTCAACCCTCAGATCAAGCTGCTGATGCTGGCCCGGGCCTTCGAGGACCTGGACTGCATCGCCGTCGAGTTCCGCACGCACTGGCACAACCGGCAGTCCCGGGCCGCGATCGCCGCACTGGGGGCCAAGCAGGACGGCGTGCTGCGCAGCCATCAGCTCATGGACGACGGCTCGCTGCGCGACACCGTCGTCTTCTCGATCACCGCCGCGGAATGGCCGATCGTGCGCCGCGGTCTGCTCGAGCGGTTGCGCTCGCGGCATGGGATCGAGCCCGCCGATGCCCTCGGCGGGCCCTGAGCGTCCGAGCGGACGGGCCCGCCGGCCGGGGCTCAGCCCAGGTGTCCCGGCCCGAACCTCCGCCTGTTCGAGTGCTCGGTGAACTCCCTGGCGGCGCGCATGGAATCGACGTTGCCGGTGACCGGATTCGGCTGGTGCCGGCTGCGTGCGGCGTAGAGGGAGATCAGGTTCATGGTCACGGCGCGGCGATTGCGTCCGCCCATGAGCTTCATGACGTGGATCCCCAGCCAGGCGAACCATCCGGCGGTGCCGGTGATCGCGACCTCGCCGGGGGCGACCACGATCGCAGCGCGTCGCCCGATCGTGGCCGCCTCGCCCAGGTTGGTGTAGTGGAACGGCCGCAGCGGCTGGCCCTCGATCTCGGCGCGGACCATGCGCGCAGCATGGACGCCGGTCTGGATGGCCGGCTGTGCGAGCTGGGCCAGGGGCTCGTCGAGCGAAGCGATGTCTCCTGCGGCGTAGATGCCCGGATGGCCCTTGACCTGCAGGGTCTCCTCGACGGCGAGCGCACCGCGGCCCGTGACGGGCAGGCCCCATTCGGAGACCCGCTTCTCCGGACCGGTGCCGGCGGCCCAGATCGTGATGTCCGATTCCAGCACGGTGTCATCGGCCAGCACCACGAAGTCGTAGCCGACGGCCTTGACCCCCTGGCCGGTGCTGAGCTCCACGCCGCGCTCGCGCAGCTCGTCGGCCGCGTAGTCGCGCAGCTTCTGGTCCTCGAACTGCTTGAGGATGTCCTTGCCGCGCTGCAGGATCCGGATCTGCAGGACGCGCTCGTCGAGCTCCGGGTACATGGTCATCAGCTCGTCGCGGCGGAAGTCGGCCAGAGCACCGGCGACCTCCACGCCCGTGGCTCCGCCGCCGACGATCGAGACGTGCAGGAAGTCATCGGGATCGGAGCGGGTCGAGCGCTCGAGCTCTGCGAAGATCCGATCGCGGATGGCCGTGGCGTCCTGGCGGGTGTACATGGGCATGGCGTGGCGTCGTGCCCCCGTGGTGCCGAAGTAGTTGGCTGAGATGCCGTTGGCAATGATCAGGTGGTCGAAGGAGATCTGCTGCGTCTGCGCACCGCCGTCCTCGACGGACACGATGCGGCGCTGCGGATCCACGCCCACCACGTCGCCCTGGCGCACGCGGAGGTTGGGGGCCTTCCGTGACAGCCCGCGCAGCACCATGGTGACGTCGCCGGGGTTCAGGCCGCCGGTGGCCACCTGGTACAGCAGGGGCTGGAAGGTCTTGTAGATGTTGCGATCGATCAGGGTCACGCGAACGCGCGCATCCCGCAGCTCGAGCGCGGCATTGGCCCCGGCGAACCCGCCGCCGATGATCACGACGTGCGGCCAGGACATCCCGTCGGGCGCCGGGATGCGGCGGCGGAAGGCGGACAGCGGGGACATGGCGCTCCTTCGCAGAAGGCGGTCGGTGAGATCTGATGGCTCGGCAGGGTGTTCGGGCCCGTGGACCGGACATCGCCGTCGGCTCCCCAGTATGCGACCTGACTCGGACGCCGCGC
The DNA here is from genome assembly GCF_016907795.1 of Kocuria palustris. NCBI lineage: Bacteria > Bacillati > Actinomycetota > Actinomycetes > Micrococcales > Micrococcaceae > Kocuria > Kocuria palustris. Next base: position 750,544 of record NZ_JAFBCR010000001.1, on the reverse strand, counting down.
GGTAGCGTGGGGCGGATCACCCCGTCAGTCCCGCAGTCGAGAGGCGGAGCATGAGCCCGATCGAGGCGCTGGTCGTCCTGCACCCCGTGAGCGCCCGCGCGGCGGCAGGGCGTCCCGTGAGCGAGTGCCTCCATCCGCTGCCCGCTGAGGCACCGGCCCTGCGGGTCGAGGACCGCGGCGTCTCCCGCGGCGACGGCGTGTTCGAATCCCTCACGGCCTACGACGCAGACCCCGTGGATCTGCCGGCGCATCTGCAGCGACTGGCCCGCTCTGCCGACCGCCTGGAGCTGCCGGAGATCTCGGGCGCCGTCGTGGAGGCAGGCGTACGCCGCGCCCTCGAAACGGCCGGAGCGGGGGAGACGACCGTGCGGATCGTGGTGACCCGCGGCCCGGAGGGCGCCTCCGAGCCCACGGCCTGGGTCACTGCCGCCCCTGCTGCGGATCTGTCCGACCAGCGCCGCGACGGAGTGCGAGTGGTCCTGCTCGATCGCGGCATGCGCTCGGATGCTGGACGAGAGGCCCCCTGGCTGCTCACCGGCGTGAAGACGCTGTCCTATGCGATCCACGCGGCGGCAGCTCGGGAGGCGCGGCGCCGCGGGGCGGATGATGCCGTGTTCGTGAGCACCGACGGCTTCGTGCTCGAGGCCACCACGGCCTCCGTGCTGGTGCGTCGAGGGCGGCGGATGATCACGCCGCCGCAGGAGCACGGGATCCTGCAGGGCACCACGGTGACCCGCGCTGCCGCGGTTCTGTCGGAGCTGGGGATGCCGCTGGAGTCTCGTGCGCTTCCGGCTGCCGAGCTCTCGGACTGCGATGCCCTGTGGCTGCTGTCGAGCGGGCGGCGCGCGGTGCCGGTGATCGAGCTCGACGGCCGCCCGGTGCCGGTGGACCGCGAGGTCACCGCGGCGCTGGAGCGGGGGCTGGGCCGCCCGCAGGACTGATGCCGGGAGTGATCAGACGAAGACGCTGCAGGACGCGGTCTTCGAGGAATCGGTGCCCTTGCGCTCGAACACGACCTCGTCGTCGAGCTTGATCGAGCACTCGAGGGACAGGTCGCTGTCCTTCGTGTCGCCCGTGACCACCAGGCGGGGCCAGCTGCCCGACGGGATCTCGATCTCCTTGGACCAGCTGTCGCTGAATTCCTCGGTCTCGACCTGGCCGTCGACCTCCCACTCGACCGACCCGCCGGAGCTGGCGGCGGCCTCAAGCGTGACCTTCTGCATGGCCTCGTCCGGCAGCTCGGTCTCCTCGGTCATGGCCGACGCATCGTCCGAGGCGCCGTCGTCAGCCGAGGCGGTGCTGACCACGAACGCCGTGGGGATCATGACGGCCGCGACCACCAGTCCGATGGCGACGGCGAAGCCGATCACCCAGCCGAGCGCTGCGGCGCTGCGGCGCGCCCAGGGGACGCGAGGCTGATCGTCGGTCGAACCGGCGTGGTCTTGGGGCTGAGGCACGGTGGGCGTTCCTGCGGGTCTAGGGGGTGCTGCGAGTGTCCTGCACAGAATACGTCCCCGAGGGCCCCTGCGCGTGCGCCGACGCTCATGGCGGGGGAGTCGTCGGGCGGATCGCGAGCCGTCTGGACGGAGGGCAAGTGCGGAGGGAGTCCTCCGCACAGGACGAAGGGCCCGGTCCCTCACCAGTTCAGCGAGAGGCCGGGCCCTTCGAGCAGGCGGGTCAGAGGAAGGTGTAGAAGCCGTCCACCTTCATGGCGTTCACCGGGTGGACCAGGGTGCCCTGGCCCGGGTTCAGGGCCGAGATCATGAGACCGTCGCCCAGGTAGATGCCCACGTGGGAGCCGTTGTTCTGGGAGACCAGGTCGCCGACCTGCGGGGTCGAGGTCTTCTGCGCGGCGCCGAACTGCTGCCAGGTCACGCGGGGGATGGAGACCCCGTTCTGGGCGTACACCCATTGCGTGAAGCCGGAGCAGTCCCAGTTCTTGTACGCGGTGCCGCCCCAGACGTAGTTGCCGCCCAGACCGCGCATGGCGGTCTCGACGATGGCCTTGCCGTCGGCGCTCGAGGCACCGTCGGTGATCGACTGCACGTCGACGGCCATGGTGTCGTCGTTCGAGGCCGCCTGAGCCTGGGCCTGGGCCGAGGTCTCGTAGCCGGAGCCCGAAGCTGCACCGGCGGAGCCCCAGGGAGTCTGCTCCGTGTCGTCGGCGACGACACCGGCGGCGACCGCCGCGTTGAGCACGGAGACGGCCTCTGCGCGGGTGATGCCGTCCCCGACGCCCAGTCGGCCGTCGGTGTCCGGCAGGACGTCCTCCTCGTGCAGCCAGTCCAGCTCGGTGTATCCGGCCTGCGAGGCGGAGACGTCCTGGAAGCGGCTGGTCTCCGGGGCGGTGTGGGCCGGTGCGCCGGCCGTGCGGTGCAGGATCAGGCCCAGGGCGGTGGAGTCCACCGGGGCGTCCGGACGCAGGGTGCCGTCGCCCCAGCCGTTGATCAGGCCCTCCTCGACGGCCCAGGCCAGTGCACGCTTCTGGTGGTGGTCGGAGCTGTCGGCGTAGCCCTCGAGGACGCTGAGATCGGCCTCGGGCTGACCGGCGAGCCGGTAGAGCATGGTCAGGAAGTCGGCGCGGGTGACATCGGCGTCGGGGCGGTAGGTGCCGTCGTGGTGGCCGACGATGACTCTGGTCGAGGACGCCCAGTCGATGTCGGCGGAGGCCCAGTAGGCGTCGGTGACGTCGCGGAAGTCGATGGGACCGGTGGGGCGGGGGCCCACGGACTGCGTGGAGACCGCCGTGCCGGCGGCTGCGGAGTCGGTCGCGGCCTCGGCCGAGGACGAGGAGGTCGAGGCGGGGCCGGCCGCCATCGGGTTGGCGACGGGCTCGGCTGCGCTGCTCAGGCCCAGACGGGAGGAGCAGGCGGGCCAGGCGCCCCAGCCCTGCCCTGCCAGGACGTTCTCGGCCACGGCGATCTGCTGCTCGCGGCTGGCGTCCTGCGGCTGGCCCGTGCCGCCGAACGAGGACCAGGTCGACTGGGTGAACTGCAGGCCGCCGTAGAAGCCGTTGCCCGAGTCGATGGCCCAGTTGCCGCTCGACTCGCACTGCGCGAGCTTGTCCCAGTCGGATTCGGGAGCGGCCTGCGCGGGAACCGCGCCGAGGGTTGCGAGGGTGCCGCCGGTGACTGCGACGCTGAGGGCGCGGGGAGATCTCATGTGGTGCTGCAACTTCCTGAAGGGGGGGCATCGGTATCCGAGCCGGGGCTCTTATGACCTGGTCCGAGGACCGTGGGGAAGCGGTCGGGAACCTGCCGGCGGGCCAGATCGCTGTGGTGCTGACAGGTTCCGTGTCACCTCGTCCGATGCTCAGCGTCGCGGGCGACTGAAGATCACGGTTGAGTAACGCGGATGACTCTAGGGTGGGCTCCGGGGAGGGGCAAGACGGCTCGGTGACCGCAGCGTTAATTTGGGGTGATTTTCCCTGGCTGCGGACGCGAATCGCCTGGTCGCAAGTGTATATCACTTTGCATGTACCAAAATGCGGGGCGTTCGTCACTGTGGATCTGCCGCTTGGGCGGGTCTCGCGCGCGGCGCACCGGATCGGCTTGTCAGCGGTGATACTTTGTTGGCGCACTGCGGTGTCCGAGTGGCCACTGCCCATGAACCATCGATACCCCCACGGAGGCGGGAATGTCCCACGCGGCGGGCTCTGATCAGGGCCGTTCGGCCGAGACGGGTTCGGCACCCATAGCGGATGTCGTGAAGGTCTTCGGCAAGCTTCTTCCCCGTCAGCTCCAGGATGAGCTGGCACTTCTCAAGCTCGAGCTCAAGGACAAGGGCGTCAGCCTCGGCAAGGGTGCCGCGCTGCTCGGCGCCGCGCTGGCCTTCGGTGCTCTGCTCGTCATCGCGCTGGTCGCCGCCGCGATCGCCGGCCTGGCGACCGTCATGCCCCTGTGGCTCTCGGCGCTGATCGTGGCCGCCTTCTTCCTGGTGGTCCTCGCGATCCTGGGCCTGATCGGCTTCCTGCAGATCAAGAAGGCCATGCCGATCACCCCGGTCCAGACCATCCGCGGCCTGAAGTACGACCTCGGCGTCGTCAAGGAGGGCTCGGCCTACACCGAGGCCCGTGTGCGCCGCGAGGAGGCCGAGGCCAAGGAGCGCAAGGCCGAGGAGAAGCGCAAGAAGGCCGACGAGGCCGCCACCGCGCCGCCCGCGCCCACCGAGGCTCAGCTGCGTCAGCGCCTGAAGGTCCGTCGCGACCGGCTCAAGGAGCTGCGCGACGACGTCGAGGGCCGCAAGAACAAGGTCCAGTCCACCACCAAGGGCTTCGTGGACCGCACCCGCAGCTCCGCCTCGGGCGTCGACCTCAAGAAGGCGGCCAAGGAGGAGGCCCTCGGCGGCCGTGCGGCGCCGATGGGCGTCGCCGCCGCAGCCGGCACTGCGTTCCTGGTCCTGCTGATCCGGCTCATCCGCCGCTGATCCGGCTCCTTCCGCCGCAAGGCGCCAGGTCCCCGTCCGAAGGCCCGGCTCCCGCAAGGGGGCCGGGCCTTCGGACTGTCCGGGACTGAGTCAGGCACGTCATGCGAGGATGCCTCGAGGGGCTCGCCCGAGGTCGACGCCCGGGCTGCGGCGGCCGATCCGCACGCGGCGGTGAGCCGACTGTGAGTCTGCTCATGCGGGGCTGGGCGAACGGTGCGGATCCGACGCGCCAGCGTGCATCGTCCCTACACTGGCGGGCAGTGTTCGCCCCGCACCCACCGGTCCGGGGCTGCGACGCGCCTTCACGGCTCGTCGCACGGAAGCCGCAAGCAGAGGGCTGGAGGTCCCCGCATGGTCTGGTGCGCCCTGGCACTCGCCGTGCTGTCGGCGGTCTTCATGGCCCTCGGGACGCATCTGCAGTCGATCGCGGTCGTGGCCGGCGCCGCTGATGGGAAGCTCACGCTTCCGATCATGCTCGGCCTGCTGCGCTGCCCCCGCTGGGCGACCGGCCTGATCTGCCTGGGCCTCGGAACAGCCCTCAACGTGACCGCGCTGAGCCTGGCTCCGGTGAGCGTCGTCCAGCCCGTGGGCGTGCTGGGCCTGGCCCTGGTCACCCTGCTGCACTGCCGTCACGCGGGCCTGTCGATCAATGCCGCGACCTGGCGCGCGCTCGGTCTGTGCGCCGGGGGAGCGGCGCTGTTCGTGCTCAGCGCCGTCCGCTTCACGGATCCGGCCCTTCGCATCACTCACCGCGCCGGCACCGCCGTGACGGTGATCCTGGCGGTGGTGCTGCTCGTCGTCGCGCTGGCCCTGCTCCTCCTGCGGCACAGAGGGCGCGCGCTGATGCTGCTCGTCTCGGCCGGCACGCTCTACGGCTTCGTGGCTCTGGAGATGAAGATCATCACCGCGCAGCTGCGCATCGGCGACGGCCCGTGGTGGCAGAGCATCGACCCGGTGAACGTCGCAGGCCTGCTGGTGGCCGCCGCTGTGGGAGGCTGGCTCGTGCAGTCCGCCTACGCCAGTGGACCGCCGGAGCTCGTGATGGCCGGACTGACGGTCGTCGACCCCATGGTGGGCGTGCTGATCGGCCTGTCGATGCTCGGCGAGGCCGGGCCCGACTTCGGTCCCGGTCCCGCGGTGCTGCTGATGGTGTGCGCCGCAGCCTCGATCAGCGGCGTCTTCGTCATGTCCCAGTTCCACCCCGAGGTCCTGGCCCGACGGCCCGCGGACCCCGCCCTGACCCTCAACCCTTCGGGAGTCGATTCTCCGTGAGCCCTTCCCCGGCAGATCCGCAGCCGCCCCAGGACCCCCGCGGGGTGATCCGGGATGACTACATGCTCCCGGAGCTCCCGCTGGACGGCGTGCCGGAGCCTGTCGACGGGCGCCTTCGGGTCCTGGTGGTGGCGGAGACCTACCCGCCGGACATCAACGGCTCGTCGCAGTTCTCCCACCGCCTGGCGCAGGCCATGGCGGGCAGGGGCCACGACGTCCACATCGCCGCACCGCGCCCCAGCAGGGGACGGACCATGACCCGGATGGACGGCGCGGTCACCGAGCACCGCTTCCGCTCGCACACCGCCTTCACCTACGACACGTTCCACCTGTGCTTCCCGTGGGAGGTGCGGGGCGAGATCTCCCGGCTGATGGACGAGCTGCGCCCTGACGTGGTGCATATCGAGTGCCACTACATCCTGGGCAGGTACTTCGCCAAGGAGGCTCAGTCGCGCGGCATCCGCCTGATCGGCACCAATCACTTCATCCCGCAGAACATCGAGCAGTACCTCCCGCTGCCGGACCCGCTCCGACGCCTGTACCGCAGGTTCTCGTGGCGGGATATGGCCTCGGTGTTCCGCCGCTGCGACGTCGTCACGGCACCCACCCCGCTGGCGGTGGAGTCCATGCGAGCCAACGGCTTCGACTTCCCCATGCATGCGCTGTCCAACGGGATCGACGCCGCTCAGTACGACCTCAAGCCCGGGGAGGTCCTGCCTCGGCGGGACCGCCCGACCGTCCTGTTCGTCGGGCGGCTGGACCCGGAGAAGCACATCGACGTCCTGCTGCGTGCCGTGGCGAGCATCGCGGATCGCAGCGACGTCGGCGTGGAGATCGTGGGCCAGGGCGGTGAGTACGACCGGCTGGCCGAGCTGGCGCAGCAGCTGGGCATCGCGGATCGAACCGTGTTCCGGGGATTCGTCTCCGATGAGGAGCTGCGGGCGGCCTACCTGCGCGCCGATGCCTTCTGCCAGCCCGGCACCGCCGAGCTGCAGTCCCTCGTGTCCCTCGAGGCCATGGCGGCGTCCTCGCCCGTTCTGCTCGCCGACGCCCGCGCCCTTCCGCATCTGGTCGACGAGGGCGTCAACGGGTGGCTGTTCCCGCCCGGTGATCACGAGCAGCTGGGCAGACTCCTGCTGCGGCTCCTCGAGCTCCCCGAGGATCGGCGCCGCGAGATGGGAGCGGCGAGCAGGAGGATGGTCGCCGAGCACAGCTTCTCGGCCACGATCGATGTCTTCGAGCAGCTCTACCGCGGCGTGGACCCGGATCTGCTGCTGGGGTCCTGGCCGCAGACCGGACCCCTCCCGATCGTCCCGCCGGCTTCGGGCCCGGGATCGGGCGACTGATCAAGCCCAACCCGACGGCTCGACTAGACTGTCGAGTCGTCGTCCTCGCGTCCGCACCGCAGTGCAGGCGCCCGGGGCGGACGAGGGGCGGTAGCTCAGCTGGTCAGAGCAGAGGACTCATAATCCTTGGGTCGCGGGTTCAAGCCCCGCCCGCCCTACGCAGCGAACCTCAGCGCCCCGAGCACCCTGGCTCGGGGCGCTTCGCGCGGCAGACGCGGCCTATGGCAGGGGCAGCAGGACCGACGGTCGCTGGGCCCCCACGAACGGCAGGGGATGGACGTAGTCGTCGTCCAGGCGCACGCCCCAGTGCACGCAGGCCCGCACTGTGGTGAGACAGTGGTTGCGGCCGGAGAGCACGCCGATGACCTGTCCCTTGCGCACGCGATCGCCCTTCTTCAGATCCGATTCGACCGGCTCGAAGCTCGAGCGCAGGCCGTCGCCGTGATCGATGGTGATGGTCGCCCGGTCCACGACCGTGCCCACGTGGCTGACGCGCCCGTCCGCCGGGGCCAGGATCTCGCCGTTGAGGCCGACGGTCAGATCCGCGCCTCGGTGCCCAGCCAGCCAGCGCTCGGACGGCGGATCGAAGTCGCGGACCACCCTGGGCTGGATGGTCACGGGCCACTGCCAGGTCCCGTGCACGGCGGCCAGCAGCTGCTGATCGGCGGCATCGAGGGAGCCCGGGACCAGCGGCAGCGCGGTGGAGATCGCCGCAGCTCGGACAGGCTGGCCGGAGGCGGCATGTGCCAATGGGGGAGTCGCCGGAGCGGACAGCGCCCAGCTGACCAGCACCGCAGCCGCGACCAGCAGCGTGCTGCGCGATCTTCGGGCCCTGGGGGACGGCGAGGGCTGCTCGGGGCCGGCGGAAGCGGTTGCGTGGGAGGCGAGTGCGTTCATGCGGGCAGGATGCGGTGGATCGCGGCAGCGCGGCTCCGACTGTGGATGCAGCGGAGCCTCGAGCCCCGCGTCGCGGCCCGGACAGGCGCCTGTGGAGTCCCCGCACCTGGCCCGTCATGACGCGGTTCATGTAGTACCCTGGTTCCGCAGTGTCACCACATGCGCTGTCAGCATGCCTGATTCAGGTACCGGCGGCGGCGCTGGGCACTGACTTCGCGCGCATCGTCGTCGGGATCCGACAGGCTCCGTCCTCTCGCAGACCCGACCCGCCCGCCACGGTCCTCGGCCTCCCGGTCGCAGGCGGCGGACGGAGAGCAGCCCCCCGGTTCCCGGGGCCGCCCCACGCGGTGCGCCAGGGACGATCCGCCGACCCGGCGGACACGTCGACCAACCGCAGACCGCGCTCCGCATGCCCGGACCAGGGGTGCGCGAGCGCAGAAACGAAGGAGCACGACATGTCTGTCGTCACCATGCGCCAGCTGCTCGACAACGGCGTCCACTTCGGCCACCAGACCCGTCGCTGGAACCCGAAGATGAAGCGCTTCATCCTCACCGAGCGCAACGGCATCTACATCATCGACCTCCAGGGCTCGCTGGCCTACATCGACCGCGCGTTCGAGGCCGTCAAGTCCACGGTCGCCCACGGCGGCACCATCCTGTTCGTCGGCACCAAGAAGCAGGCGCAGGAGACCATCGCCGAGCAGGCGACCCGCGTGAACATGCCCTACGTGAACCACCGCTGGCTCGGCGGCATGCTCACCAACTTCTCCACGGTCTCCAAGCGGATCGACCGCATGAAGGAGCTCGAGCAGATCGACTTCGACGACGTCGCCGGCTCGCAGTACACCAAGAAGGAGCTCCTGCTCATGCGCCGCGAGGCGGAGAAGCTGGAGCGCACCCTGGGCGGCATCCGCAACCTGTCCAAGACCCCCTCCATGGTCTGGGTCGTGGACACCAAGAAGGAGCACCTCGCCATCGACGAGGCGCAGAAGCTTGGCATCCCGGTCGTCGCGATCCTGGACACCAACTGCGATCCGGATGAGGTCACATTCCCGATCCCGGGCAACGACGACGCCATCCGCTCCGTGAACCTGCTGACCCGCGTGGTCGCCGACGCCGTCGCCGAGGGCCTGCTGGCCCGCGGCGGTGCCAAGGGCGGCTCGGAGGCTCCCGAGGAGCCCATGGCCGAGTGGGAGCGCGAGCTGCTCGAGCAGCACAACGCCGCCGCCGAGGCTGAGAAGTCCGCCGAGTCGGCCGCCGAGTCCGCCAAGGTCGCCGCTGCCGGCGAGCAGACCGAGGCTCCGGCCGCTGAGGCCGAGACCGCCGAGGCCCCGGCCGCCGAGTCCACCGAGAGCTGATCCTCTCTCCGTCCGGTGCCCTCACCGGCGCCGGACGGAGCCCGCGGGCGGAGACGATCCCACCCGCTGTTCACCTGACATTCGCTCCGATCCCGCATCATCGGGAGCGGAGCACGCTCGGAGCGGACCGTCGACGGTCTGCACAGGGCGACGATCGATCAAGGAGCTCACATGGCGAACTACACCGCCAAGGACATCAAGGAACTGCGCGAGCGCACCGGCGCCGGCATGCTGGACGTCAAGAAGGCCCTCGACGAGGCTGACGGCGATCAGCAGAAGGCCCTCGAGATCATCCGCGTGAAGGGCCTCAAGGGCGTCTCCAAGCGCGAGGGCCGCGCGACCGCCGAGGGCATCGTCGTCGGCCGCGTCGAGGGCCAGAAGGGCTACCTCGTCGAGGTCAACTCGGAGACCGACTTCGTGGCCAAGGCCGAGCCGTTCGTGGCCTTCGGCGAGAAGGTCATGGACGCCGCCGTGGCCGTCGACGCCCAGGATCTGGACACCCTGCTGGCCGCCGAGGTCGACGGTCAGAAGGTCTCCGACCTGGTGACCGAGACCGGCGCGCTGCTCGGCGAGAAGGTCGTCGTGCGCCGCATCGCCCGCGTCGAGGCCCCGCTGGTGGAGCTGTACCTGCACCGCACCTCCAAGGACCTCCCGGCCCAGGTCGGCGTGCTGCTGGCCGTGGACGGCCAGGGCGCCGAGGCCGAGACGGCCGCTCACGACGTCGCCGTGCACATCGCTGCGCTGTCCCCGAACTTCCTCACCCGCGAGGACGTCCCGGCGGAGACCGTCGAGAACGAGCGCCGCGTGGCCGAGGAGACCGCCAAGGCCGAGGGCAAGCCGGAGCAGATCCTCCCCAAGATCGTCGAGGGTCGCCTCAACGGCTTCTACAAGGAGAACGTGCTGGTCGACCAGGACTTCGCCAAGGACGCCAAGCAGTCCGTCGGCGCCGTCCTGAAGGCCGCCGGTGCGACCCCCAAGGCGTTCGCCCGCTTCCGCGTCGGCGCCTGATCCGCAGCGCTTCAGCGCACAAGCGCCCCCGTTCGCGCCCCTCACGGGACCGGGCGGGGGCGCTTCGTCGTCTGCGGAGCCTGCCTCCGGCCTGGTCTGCACCGTTGCTTCCCGTCGACCGAGCTCGCCGTGCGGGGAGAGCCCGGTGCGTGCCGCAGAGCAGGTCCTAGCTGGCCGCTATGCTGGTCCGTGCCCAGCGGCCGTGACACGGCCGCGGCGCCCGCGGCCTCGCCCATCGCCGCGGGGCACGTCAGCGACTGCCAGGAGGCACCATGCCCACCACCACCCCCTCGGAGATCCGCGACGGAGCGCTGCGCGCAGGTCGCGAGACCGATCGCTCGGCCACGAGCCCGGGGGAGCGAGGGCAGCGTCGCCGCATCCTGCTGAAGCTCTCCGGCGAGGTGTTCGGCGGCGGCCGCGTGGGCGTGGACACCTCGGTGGTGCGCAACATCGCCGAGCAGATCGCCGCCACGGTCGGACAGGTCGAGACCTCGATCGTCGTCGGCGGAGGCAACTTCTTCCGCGGGGCAGAGCTCTCCCAGGCAGGCATGGACCGCTCGCGCGCCGACTACATGGGCATGCTCGGCACTGTGATGAACTGCCTGGCGCTGCAGGACTTCCTGGAGCAGTGCGGCGTGGACACCCGCGTCCAGTCGGCCATCTCCATGGAGCAGGTCGCAGAGGCCTACATCCCTCGGCGGGCGATCCGGCACATGGAGAAGGACCGCGTGGTGATCTTCGGCGCCGGAGCCGGCCTGCCCTACTTCTCCACGGACACCGTCGCCGCCCAGCGCGCCCTGGAGATCGAGGCCGACGAGGTCCTGATGGGCAAGAACGGCGTGGACGGCGTCTACACCGCCGACCCCAACGTGGACCCCTCGGCGGTGCGCCTGGAGTCGCTGACCTACGACGAGGCCATCACCCGCAACATCCGCGTGATGGATCAGACCGCGTTCTCGCTGTGCCGGGACAACAACGTGTCCATGCGCGTTTTCGGCATGCAGGGCGAGGGCAGTGTCACGCGCGCGATCCTGGGCGAGGACATGGGCACCCTCATCACCGTCTGAGCCGCCGTCGTCCCGCGGCGCGTGCACTCGCCTCGCTAGACTGGGCCTCAGTGCCCGCAGCCGCGCTGCCCACCTGATCGGTCCGGACCTCGCACCGATCCCGCAGACCACGCAAGGAGCTTGAAGTGATCGACGAGATCCACAACGAAGCCAAGACCGGCATGGACAAGGCCGTCGCGCACGCTGCCGACGAGTTCGCCGCCATCCGCACCGGACGGGCGAACCCCTCCCTGTTCGCCAACGTGACGGTCGAGTACTACGGGGCCCCCACGCCGCTGAACCAGCTGGCGTCCTTCCAGAACCCGGAGGCCCGCACGCTGCTCATCACGCCCTACGACCGCTCCGCCCTGGGTGAGATCGAGAAGGCGCTGCGCAACTCGGACGTCGGCGCCAACCCGGCCAACGACGGCAACGTGATCCGCGTGGTCATGCCGGAGCTGACGGAGGAGCGCCGCCGCGACTACGTCAAGATCGTGCACTCGAAGGCCGAGGACGGCCGCATCTCGGTGCGCAGCATCCGCCGCACGGCCAAGGAGGCCATCGAGAAGCTCGTCAAGGACGGGGAGATCGGCGAGGACGAGGGCAAGCGCGCCGAGAAGGAGCTCGACGCCCTGACCAAGAAGGCCTCGGAGCAGATCGACACCGCGGCCAAGAACAAGGAAGCAGAGCTGCTGAAGGTCTGATGCCCACCGTCGTCGAAGAGCCGTCGTCCGCCCCCGCCCAGAAGACCTCCCGCGCAGGCCGCAATCTGCCTGCCGCGATCGGAGTCGGCGCGGGGCTGATCGTCGTGCTCCTCGTCGGCCTGTTCCTGGTGCCGCCGGTGGTCGCCCTCCTGGCCGCCGCGGCCGCGGGCCTGGGCGTGTGGGAGGTCTGCGGCTCCCTGGCCCGCGGCGGCATCAAGGTGCCTCGCACTCCCGCCGCCGTGGGCGCGGCCGTGCTGCCGCTGGCCGCCTTCGTCGGCGGGTCCGAGGCGCTGATCATCGCGCTGATCCTGGTCTGCACCGTCGTGATCCTCTGCCGCGTCTTCGGGCGGACCGACGGCATGGTCCTGTCCGTGATGTCGTCGCTGTTCGCGGTGACCTGGGCGGGCCTGCTGATCTCGCTGGCGGTCCTGCTGTTCCACGCCCCGGAGGGCCCCGCCAAGGTCCTGCTCGTGATCCTCATGGCGGTCGGCAACGACACCTTCGGATACATCGCCGGCGTGCTGTGGGGCAAGCACCCCATGGCACCGCGGATCAGCCCCAAGAAGACCTGGGAGGGCTTCGCCGGGTCCATGCTGGGCTCCCTCCTGCTCGGCACGGTGCTGGGCGCGCTCATGCTCGACGTCCCCTGGTGGCACAGCACCGTCCTGGCCTTCTTCCTCGTCATCGTCTCCGCACTCGGCGACTTCTCCGAGTCCATGGTCAAGCGCGAGCTCGGGGTGAAGGACATGGGCGACCTCCTTCCCGGCCACGGCGGGGTCATGGACCGCATCGACTCGATCCTCTTCGCGATCCCGGTGGGCTACGTGGTCTTCGAGCTGCTGGTCGCGGTCGGCAGGCTCGGCCAAGGAGGCTGATCCGTCATGAGCACCGCAGCCGACACCCCTGACGCCGAGGGGACCGCAGGCGCGCAGGCGCCGCAGGACGGCCTGGGCCTGGGACGGGTCGCCTCGCGCTCGTGGGGCTACCGCGTCGCCGACGTCGACGCCCTGCTGCTCCCGCTGCTCGGCTCGGGCCCCGGGGATGACGAGCCTGACGACACCGTGCTTCCCGAGCCCGAGACGCTGCGCACCGCGACCTTCCGGCGTCAGCGCGGCGGCTACATCCCCGCCGAGGTCGACGCGGCGATCGACCGGCTCGAGGACCGTGCGGCCGCACCCCATGCCCGGCGCCGTCAGGCGGAGGACGGCCCCCAGGCCTGGGACGACCGCATGGACCGCCGGCTCGAGCAGATCTACGGCCGGCTCCGCCGTCCGAGCGGACACCGCTTCCGCGCCCCGTCGTCGGCCTCGACCCGTGGCTACAGCGCCCGACAGGTCGATGAGCTGTGCGAGACGGTGCTCACCGAGATCGATCGCCAGCAGGCCCCGGATGTCGACATGATCCGCCGCGCGGTGTTCGACCCCGCCTACGGCCAGGACGTGTACGAGGAGAACCAGGTCGATGCCTTCCTGGACGCCCTCGTGGACCTGGGGCTGATCCTGGACTGAGCGCCGGCCGGGGGAAGTCTTGGCAACTCGATGCCATTTCTCGGAGTGGCGCCCTCAACCTTGAAGATCGCTGATTATGGTGTGTGTCACACCTGTGAGTAACAGAGCTCACGTCGACTCTTCATCGAGAGGATCCCCGTGGCCGACCAGCCCCGCATCGCGGAGCCGACGGCAGAGGACTTCATGGCGGCCCAGGCTTCGCCTCAGTTCCAGTCCCTGCGCAGCACGCACCGCCGCTTCGTGTTCCCCATGACCGTGTTCTTCCTCGTCTGGTTCTTCCTCTACGTCCTGCTGTCCATCTACGCGCCGTCCTTCATGGGCCGCGAGGTGCTCGGCAACGTGAACCTCGGAGTGATCCTGGGCCTGCTGCAGTTCGTGACGACCTTCGGCATCACCGCGGCCTACGTGGTCTTCGCGAACAAGAACCTCGACAGCCAGGCGCAGGACATCCGCGCCGATCTCGAGGCCGGCGACTTCGCCTCCCGCTCCCGCAGCACCGGACAGGAGGCCTGAACCCATGAGCCCCCAGATCTCCCTGGCAGAGACCTCCTCGAGCACGGTCGGATCGCCCTGGATCAACATGTCGATCTTCCTGGCCTTCGTGGCGGTGACCCTGGTCGTCGTCATCCGCGCCTCGAAGTCCACGCAGAGCGCGGCCGACTACTTCGCCGGAGGCCGCTCCTTCACCGGCACCCAGAACGGCCTGGCGATCGCCGGCGACTACCTCTCGGCCGCGTCGTTCCTCGGCATCGTGGGCGCGATCGCCGTGCAGGGCTACGACGGCTTCCTGTACTCGATCGGGTTCTTCGTGGCCTGGCTCGTGGCTCTGCTGCTGATCGCCGAGCCGCTGCGCAACACGGGCAAGTTCACGATGGCGGACGTCCTGTCCTTCCGCCTGCGCCAGACCCCCGTGCGCATGGCGGCGTCGATCTCCACTCTCAGCGTCACGCTCTTCTACCTCCTGGCGCAGATGGCAGGCGCGGGTGCGCTCGTGTCCCTTCTGCTGGGGGTGACCTCCCGCACCGGGCAGTCCGTGGTGATCCTGGCCGTGGGCGTCCTGATGATCGCCTACGTGCTGATCGGCGGCATGAAGGGCACCACGTGGGTGCAGATCATCAAGGCCTGCCTGCTGGTCGCCGGCGTGGCGGTCATGACGGTGTGGGCACTGGCGCTGTTCGGCTTCAGCTTCTCCGGCCTGCTCGGGGGAGCCGTGGACACCGCAGGCGACCACGCGATCCTGGAGCCCGGGCTGCGCTACGGGCTCAGCGAGGTCACCAAGCTCGACTTCGTCTCCCTCGGCCTGGCCCTCGTGCTCGGCGCGGCGGGCCTGCCCCACGTGCTGATGCGCTTCTACACGGTCCCCACGGCCAAGGAGGCCCGCAAGTCGGTGGTCTGGGCCATCGTGCTGATCGGCACCTTCTACCTCTTCACCCTGGTGCTCGGCTATGCGGCCGCGGCCCTGATCGGCGCCGACCGCATCGCGGCGGCTCCGGGCGGAGTGAACTCGGCGGCGCCGCTGCTGGCCTACGAGCTCGGCGGATCCCTGCTGCTCGGATTCATCGCAGCCGTCGCCTTCGCCACGATCCTGGCGGTCGTGGCGGGTCTGGCCATCACGGCATCGGCGTCGTTCGCCCACGACATCTACGGCAACGTGATCAAGAAGGGCAAGGCCACCGGCAAGGAGGAGCTGCGGGTCGGCAAGATCACCGTGGTCGTGATCGGCGTCGTGGCCGTCCTGGGCGGGATCGGTGCGCAGGGGCAGAACGTCGCCTTCCTGGTGGCCCTGGCCTTCGCGGTCGCAGCCTCGGCGAACCTGCCCACGATCCTGTTCTCGCTGTACTGGAAGCGCTTCACCACCCGCGGCGCGGTGTGGTCCATGTACGGCGGCCTGATCACCGCGGTCGTGCTGATCATCTTCTCCCCGGTGATGTCCGGGGCGGAGACCTCCATGATCGCCAGCGCCGACTTCGCCTGGTTCCCGCTGACCAACCCGGGCATCGTCTCGATCCCGGTCGGCTTCCTGCTGGCCATCATCGGCTCGCTCACGGAGCGCCGCCGCGAGAACCGCGAGAAGCAGGCCGAGATGGAAGTCCGCTCCATGACGGGAGTCGGGGCCGAGCCCCCAGTCGATCACTGAGCTGCGCGGCTCTCGGATCATCTCGGGGCTGACCTGGGGCGATTCGACGCACAAGTGCATCTGAGCGAAGTGTGAGAGACGCCTCAGCGGCTCGGGGCAAGGATGCTCGCCTCGAGCCGCTCAGGGGATACTCTCAAGTAGATGCTCAGCAGTCTGAGCACTCGACCCCCAGTTCAGGGACGTCGCACTGGCGTCCCGGAAGAGGAGAAGCACCATGATCGGATCCATCATCGCCTGGTTGGTCCTCGGCATCATCGCCGGCGCCATCGCCAAGCTCATCATGCCCGGCAAGCAGGGCGGCGGCATCGTGATGACCATCATCCTGGGCATCGTCGGCGCCTTCGTCGGCGGCCTGATCGCCATGGTCATCCCGGGCCTGCACCAGGCCGGCAGCACCCTGTCCATCGGCTCGATCGTGCTCGCCATCATCGGCGCGCTCGTCGTGCTGTTCATCTACGGCGCCCTCACCAAGGGCAGCCGCGGCGGTGCCGTCGAGCGCTGAGCCGACGCGTTCCGCAGCACCTGCAAGCGCCCCGTCCCTCGTCGAGAGGGGCGGGGCGCTTCGTCTCCTCCGGGCCAGGGGGCGTGCGCGGAAGGGGGGCGCGTCCAACGCGCTCCGGCAACGCTGGAGGCAGGTCGGCATACTGGAGCCATGTCCGAGATCTCCAGCGAACAGCGTCCCGCACCCGAGGCTCCCCTGTGGGCCGAGTCCCAGCGCCGCATCTGCATCCTGGGCTCGACCGGCTCCATCGGCACACAGGCGCTCGACGTCGTGCGCACCGCCGCGGCGTCGGCCGATCAGCAGGACCCATTCCGGGTGGTGGCCCTGGCGGCCGGCTCGTCGAACCTCGAGCTGCTCGCGGAGCAGGCCGTCGAGACCCGGGCCCCGCTCGTGGCGACGTCCGGCGATGTCCAGGACGCGGCGCTGCTCGAGCGCATGATCGCCTCGCGGGTCCTGGCGCTGGGGGAGGACTATTCCCCGCAGATCCTCGCGGGATCGAAGGCCGCCGTGCAGGCGGCGCGAGCGCCGGAGGCCGATCTCGTCCTCAACGGCATCACCGGCTCGATCGGGCTGGCCCCCACCCTTGCCGCCCTGGAGGCCGGCAAGCTGCTGGCCCTGGCCAACAAGGAGTCGCTGATCGCCGGCGGTGAGCTGGTGCGCCGGGCCGCGCAGGCCTCCCCGCACGACGACCCGCTGATCCCCGTGGACTCCGAGCACTCAGCCCTGGCCCAGGCGCTGCGCAGCGGCGCGTCGGCAGAGGTCGATCGGCTCGTGCTGACGGCCTCCGGCGGACCCTTCCGCGGGCGCTCGCGCGATTCCCTGCGGGACGTGCGCCCGCAGGACGCCCTGGCACATCCCACCTGGGACATGGGGCTGATGGTGACCACGAACTCCTCGACCATGGTCAACAAGGCCCTCGAGGTCCTCGAGGCCCACCTGCTCTTCGATATCCCCTTGGAGCGCATCGACGTGGTGGTGCACCCGCAGTCCGTCGTGCACTCGATGGTGCAGTTCGTGGACGGCTCCACCATGGCTCAGGCCTCCCCGCCGGACATGCGCCTGCCGATCGCGCTGGGCCTCGGCTGGCCGCATCGGGTCCCGGGCGCCGCCTCGCCGTGCGACTGGACTCAGGCGGCGACCTGGAGCTTCGAGCCGCTGGATGAGGAGGCCTTCCCAGCGGTGCGTCTGCTCAAGGAGGCGGCGGCTTCCGGGTCCACCGGCCCTGCCGTGTTCAACGCCGCGAACGAGCAGGCGGTCCTGGCCTTCCACGCCGGGCGCCTGGGCTTCCTGGAGATCGTCGAGCTCGTGGCCGAAGTCGTGCGGGAGCATGAGCCCATCGACGAGCTGAGCCTCGAATCGGTGCTGGCAGCCGAGGCCTGGGCTCGCTCCCGCGCTGATGAGCTGGTGAGGCAGAGGCGTCGATGAGCCGGCCTCCGGGACGCGGCCGACGTGCAGTCGGTGCCTGAGCCAGAGCCCGTGCCAGGCCTCGTGGGGGGCTCGCCCGCACCGGACTCAGATGCTAGGATCTGCGCCGGATGACGAGATCCGGCGCGAAGCTCTGGCTGGCCGGACGGCAACCCTCTCACCGTGGTGGGGTGCCCCAGATGACCATCCGGCTCCGGTTCCGCACCGCGGCAAGCACGGATTTGGGTTCGTGCGCAGCATCGATGCGCACGCCTGACGTTCAGCGCCGCCGGTCACCCCGATGGGATCGGACAGCTCGCTGAACGAAAGGCAACCCCTCCCATGCGCGCACACCGTCTCTCCGCCCTGGCCGTGACCACAGTCCTCGGCCTGACCCTCGCCGGCTGCGGCGGCGGCGACTCCGATGAGGCCCCCTACGACGACGGGGTCATCAAGATCGGCGTCGTCGGCACCACCCCCGTGAACGAGGCCCTCGTGGAGAAGGCCGAGGAGGAGGGCATCACCGTCGAGCTGGTCGAGCTCTCCGAGTACAGCCAGGTCAACCCGGCGACCGTCTCCGGCGACGTCGACATGAACTGGTTCCAGCACATCGCGTACCTGGCGGACTACAACAACAGCTCCGGGGAGACCATCACCCCGATCGCCTCGACCTCGATCTACCCGCTGGGCCTGTACTCCAACAAGTACGAGTCGCTCGAGGACATCCAGGACGGCGACGAGATCGCCATCCCCAACGACTCGATCAACCAGTCGCGCGCGCTGCTGCTGCTGCAGGCCAACGGCCTGGTCGAGTTCACCTCGGACACCACCGCCCCGACCGAGTCGGACATCGACACCGAGGCCTCGAAGGTCTCCGTCACCCCGGTCTCGGCCGAGCAGACCGTGCTGTCCCTGGACTCCGTGGCTGGCTCCGTCATCAACAACGACTTCCTGGCCCGCGGCGACATCGATCCCGATTCGGCCCTGGCCTCCGACGGCGCCGAGAACGAGAACGCCCGTCCGTACGTGAACCTGTTTGCCACCACCGAGGCCAACAAGGACGACGAGACCCTCCACAAGGTCGCCGATCTCTTCCACACCCCGGAGGTCGAGGAGGCCGAGAAGGAGGACAGCAAGGGCACCGCGGTGACCATGGACCTCTCGCAGGAGGAGCTGGAGCAGGTCCTCTCCGATTACGAGGAGGACCTCCAGAAGTGACCCCGGCCGAGCAGTTCCACCCCGACAGCGAGCCGGTGGCCGACGCCGCTGACACGCAGCGGCGTCGGCCCGGGCCCGAGACCGAGGCGATCGTGCGCTTCGACGGCGTCACCAAGTCCTTCACCACGGGCAAGGGCAGGACCAAGCGGGACGTGACCGCAGTCGACGATGTCACCCTCGACATCCGCCGAGGCGAGATCTTCGGCGTGATCGGCTACTCGGGTGCCGGCAAATCCACGCTCGTGCGCCTGATCAACGGCCTGGAGCCGGTGACCTCCGGCGTCGTCGAGGTCGACGGCCGCCGGGTCGACGGCCGCACCGAGAATCAGCTGGCCCCGATCCGTCGCGACATCGGCATGATCTTCCAGCAGTTCAACCTGTTCACGTCGCGCTCCGTGGCCGGCAACGTCGAGTACCCGCTGAAGCAGGCGGGCTGGTCGGCGGCCGATCGCAGGGCGCGCGTGAAGGAGCTGCTCGAGTTCGTCGGGCTCTCCGAGCGGGCGGGCAACTACCCCGAGCAGCTCTCGGGCGGGCAGAAGCAGCGCGTGGGCATCGCCCGGGCGCTGGCTGCCAACCCCAAGATCCTGCTGGCCGACGAGTCCACCTCCGCACTGGACCCGGAGACCACCCAGGAGGTGCTGGCGCTGCTGCGCCGGGCCAACCGGGAGTTCGGGATCACGGTCGTGCTGATCACCCACGAGATGGACGTGGTGCGCTCGATCGCCGATCGCGTCGCGGTCATGGACAGCGGACGCGTGGTCGAGATGGGCCCCACGGCCCAGATCTTCTCGGCCGGGCAGTCGCCCACGACCCGTCGCTTCGTCTCCACCGTCGTCCACGCCGAGCCGGACGCCGAGGAGCTCGCGCACCTGCGCGCGCGCCACGACGGCCGCCTGGTGGTCATGGAGATCCGCGAGGGCGTCGATGTCGGCACGGTGCTCAGCCGCGCCGCCGCTGAGCGCGGCGTGGGCTTCAGGATCGTGTTCGGCGGGGTGTCGGTGCTGCAAGAGCAGTCCTTCGGCTCCCTGACCGTCGAGCTGCTGGGCGAGCCGCAGGCCGTGGAGGACACGATCGCCCGGCTTGCAGAGGCCACGACCGTGAAGGAGGTGTCGGCATGACCAACTGGTCCGTTCTCGGCCCTCAGCTGCTGACGTCCATCGGCGAGACCCTCTACATGGTCGTGGTGACCATGATCATCGCGGGGTTCCTGGGCCTGGTCTTCGGCGTCGCGCTGTACGTCACGCGTCCGGGCGGCATCTATGCGAACCGCCCGCTGAACACCGCGATCAACCTGATCGTGAACTTCGTGCGGCCGATCCCGTTCATCATCCTGCTGGCGGCCCTCGGCCCGCTGACGGAGACGGTGATCGGGACCAGGCTCGGGCAGAACGCCGCGATCTTCGCCATGACGATCGCCGCCCTGTTCGCGGTCGCGCGCATCGTCGAGCAGAACCTCATGTCGGTGGATCCCGGTGTGATCGAGGCGGCTCGCTCCATGGGCGTCTCGCGGTTCCGGATCATCACCACGGTGATCCTGCCGGAGGCCCTGGGCCCTCTGGTGCTCGGCTACACGTTCCTGGTCATCGGTGTGACCGACATGTCCGCCATGGCCGGTGCCATCGGCGCTGGCGGTCTGGGCGACTTCGCGCTGCGGCTGGGCTACCAGCGCTTCAACGACGAGGTCACCTGGGCTGCGGTCGCGGTCATCATCGTCCTGGTGCAGACCGTGCAGTTCGTCGGCAACGCCATGGCGCGCAGGATCATGCGCCGCTGACCCGTCAGCGGCACCGCCTCACGGGCGTGGGCCCGGCTTCCTCCAGGGGAGCCGGACCCGCGCCCGTCGTCGTGATCCTCATCCTTCCCCGGGCCCCGTCCTGAGGGACCACGACGACGGGCGAAGCCCACGGAAGCCCAAGGGCGAGGCAACCGCTGTGCCGTCCTGCCGGTGTGGTGGGATATGCGCGTGACCGTCCTGATCTTCGTCCTCGGCGTCCTGCTGGCAGCCCTGGCCCTCATCGCCTCGATCGCCCTGCACGAGGTGGGACACCTGCTGCCCGCCAAGCTGTTCCGGGTGCGGGTGATGCAGTACATGGTGGGCTTCGGGCCCACGCTGTTCTCGCGGGTGCGCGGGGAGACGGAGTACGGGATCAAGGCCGTCCCCCTGGGCGGCTACGTGGCCATGGTCGGCATGTATCCGCCGGTGGCCGGCCACCGAGCCGGCGTGGACTCCACCGGGGTCATGCAGCAGATGACGTCGCAGACCCGACCCGTGGCAGCGGCCCAGCTGCTGCCGGGGGACGAGGACCGGGCCTTCTATCGCCTGCCGGTGTGGAAGCGCATCGTGATCATGCTCGGCGGGCCGATCATGAACCTGCTGATCGCGATCGTGTGCATCACGGTGCTCGTCACGGGCTTCGGCTCCCAGCAGCCCACCACCACGCTGGCCACGGTGAGCCGCTGCGTGCAGGCCGTGGACCCGGCCGCCGCCTCCCAGTCCGCACCGGCCTCCGAGGGGGAGTGCGCGCAGGACGACCCCGCGGCTCCGGCGCACGCGGCGGGGCTGCGCCCCGGAGATGTCGTCGTGTCCCTGGGCGGCAGCCGGGTCGAGTCCTGGGACGAGCTCACCGAGATCGTCCGGGAGGGGGCCGGCCAGCCGATCGAGGTCGTCTACGACCGCGACGGCGAGCGCGCTTCGACCACGATCACTCCGGTGGAGACCTCGCGTCCGGCCGTCGACTCCACCGGTGCCCCGATCGTGGAGGACGGGCGCTACGTCATGCAGGACGTGGGATTCATCGGTGCCTCATCGCTCACCGAGCTGACCCCGCAGCCGATCAGCGCGGTGCCGGGGGAGGTGCTGAACGGTCTGGAGCGCGTGGCCGGCGGGCTCATCCGGCTGCCGGTCAACGTGTGGAACGTGGCCGTGTCGACCTTCACGGACGCCCCGCGCGACCCGGAGGGGCCCATGTCCGTCGTGGGCGTGGGGCGGATCTCCGGTGAGGTCGCCAGCACGGATCAGCTCGAGCTGCGGGAGAAGACCGCCACCCTGGTGGGGCTGGTGGGGTCGGTGAACCTGGCCCTGTTCGCCTTCAACCTCATCCCGCTGCTGCCCTTGGACGGCGGGCACATCGCCGGTGCGCTGTGGGAGCGGATCCGCCGCACCGCCGCGCGCGTGCTGGGCCGCAGGGACCCCGGGCCGTTCGATCCGCTGCGGCTGCTGCCGATGACCTACGCCGTCTCGCTGGCCATGCTCGGGATGACCGCGGTGCTGGTGCTGGCAGATTTGATTGAGCCGGTGCAGCTGCTCTGAGGCGCCGCAGTCAGGCATGAGCCGTGGCTCACTCCGCGGACGAACCGGGTTGACCACTGGGGCACAATGGAGGCCGATCCATCCTCGACGCAATCAGGAGCCAACTGTGAGTCCGGTCAGCCTGGGCATGCCCGCCGCACCCCTTCCCGTCCTCTCGCCTCGCCGCAAGACCCGGCAGATCCGCGTGGGCTCGGTGGGTGTGGGCTCGGACTCCCCGGTGAGCGTGCAGTCCATGACCACCACGCCCACCACCGACATCAACGGCACGCTGCAGCAGATCGCCGAGCTCAACGCCGCCGGCTGTGACATCGTGCGCGTGGCCTGCCCTTCCCAGGACGACGCCGACGCGCTGCCGATCATCGCCATGAAGTCCCCGATCCCGGTGATCGCGGACATCCACTTCCAGCCCAAGTACGTCTTCGCCGCGATCGACGCAGGCTGCGCCGGAGTGCGTGTGAATCCGGGCAACATCCGCAAGTTCGACGACCAGGTCGGCGAGATCGCCCGTGCGGCCAAGGACGCCGGCGTCTCGATCCGCATCGGCGTGAACGCGGGCTCGCTCGACAGGCGCCTCATGGAGAAGTACGGCAAGGCCACCCCGGAAGCGCTGGCCGAGTCCGCGCAGTGGGAGGCCTCGCTGTTCGAGGAGCACGACTTCCACGACTTCAAGATCTCGGTCAAGCACAACGACCCCGTGACCATGGTGCGCGCCTACCAGCTGCTGGCCGAGCGCGGCGACTGGCCCCTCCACCTGGGCGTGACGGAGGCCGGTCCGGCGTTCCAGGGCACCATCAAGTCCGCCACGGCCTTCGGCGCCCTGCTCTCCCAGGGCATCGGCGACACGATCCGCGTCTCGCTGTCGGCTCCTCCGGTCGAGGAGGTCAAGGTCGGCGCCCAGATCCTGCAGTCGCTGGGCCTGCGTCCCAAGAAGCTCGAGATCGTCTCCTGCCCGTCGTGCGGGCGGGCCCAGGTGGATGTCTACAAGCTGGCCGACGACGTCACCGAGGGGCTCAAGGACCTGACGGTGCCGCTGCGGGTGGCCGTCATGGGCTGCGTCGTCAACGGTCCCGGTGAGGCGCGCGAGGCCGATCTGGGCGTGGCCTCCGGCAACGGCAAGGGCCAGATCTTCGTGAAGGGCGAGGTCATCCGCACCGTCCCGGAGGATCAGATCGTGGAGACCCTGATCACCGAGGCCAACCGCGTCGCAGAGGAGATGGGCCTGGAGGAGGACGAGGAGTCCGGCGCCTCGCCCACCGTCACCGTCGGGTGAAGCTCTTCTCGAACGCGCAGACGCGGCTCGTCCCGCCCCACACCGTTCCGCGCTCGGAGCTCGACCGGCTCCTCGGACAGGATCCGATCTCCTCGGTGTTCGTCGCCGAGCACGTGGCGCAGCTGCGCGACGTGCCCTCCCGCGCGACGCAGCCGGTCGTCGGACTCGCACGCGGTCATCGTCCCCGCCCCGGCGCAGCGGGGCGCTCGCTCGAGCTCTCGGGCGCCTGCTGGGTCGGCTCCAACGTGGTCCCCGTCCATCTGGGGGAGGGAGGGGCGGAGGCCGTCGGTGCGCACCTGGTCGGCGCGCGCCAGGCCCGAGCCTCCTTCTTCGGCCCCCGCGACGACGTCCTGGCGCTATGGGCAGCGGTGCAGCGCCGCTGGCGCGAGCCGTTCGCCATTCGGCAGTGCCAGCCGCTGCTGAGCATCGATCAGGCCCCTGCGATCGAAGGGCATCCCGAGGTGCGCCTGGGGCGTCCCGGCGAGATCGAAGCCGTGCTGCCGGCCAGTGCGGCCATGTTCGAGGAGGAGGTCGGCTTCTCCCCGTACGTGGAGGGCAGGGAGTCCTATGTCCGCCGCGTCCAGCAGCTGCTGGCCCGGCAGCGCACCTTCGTGCTGATGCGCGACGGTCGGGTGGACTTCAAGGCGGATCTCGGCGCCGCGGCGGGCGATGTCTGCCAGATCCAGGGCGTGTGGGTGCGCCCCGAGCTGCGGGGCAGGGGGCTGGCGGCTCCCTGCATGGCCGCCGTCGTGGAACAGGCGCTGCAGCGCTTCCAGGCCGTGAGCCTCTACGTCAACGACTACAACACCGCCGCGCTGCGGACGTACGGGCGGGTGGGATTCCAGCGGCACGGGACCTTCGCGACCGTGCTCTTCTGAGGCCGGAGTGCCGGTTCGCGCGGCAGGTTCACAATAGTTTTTGTTGCTCCCGGCATTCGACGCCGAGCAGCTCGTCCCGACTCGCTCGTCTGCCTTCCCGAGCGCACCCGCCGAACGGCGAGCCTACGAAAGGCCCTCACGCCATGGCCCAGCAGCTGCGCTTCCGCACCCTCTTCGCGGGCACCGCCATCGCGGCGCTCGCCCTCACCGGATGCGGCCAGGGCGGCGGCGACTCCGTCCCCGATGTCTCCAGCCTCAGCAGCTCGCAGAGCCAGGAGACCAAGGATGGTCTCGAGGGCATGCGGTCCCTGTTCGAGACCGCCTCGCAGTCCTGATCCCGAGGACGGGGCAGCCGCCTCGACGCTTTTCCTTTCGAAGTCATACAGCCCCCGCCGGTGAAACATTCCGGCGGGGGCTGTTGCGTGTGCGATAGTTATCAACATGAGGTGGCGTGCATCACACGCACCTCAGGGCGGCCGTCGCCCGCATCCATGAAGCTCTTCTCCGGCGCTCGTCGCCCGGAGCCGTCGAAAGGCTGGGACCTCCCATGGCAGCATCGCTTCGCTTCCGCACTCTCTTCGCAGGCACCGCCATCGCCGCACTCGCCCTCACCGGTTGCGCCGGCGGCGGCGGCGGGGGAGACGACTCCTCGGGCGGCGAGGAGAGCGCCGCGCCTGAGGCTCCCACCGACTACACGACCGAGCAGGTCGAGTCCACGCTGGCGGCCTCCACGGTCGACGGCGAGGAGCTGTCGAATGTCACTCCGGCGGCAGATGCCGTGGGCGAGGACATGAGCCAGGAGGGCATCTCCATGATGGAGGGCATCCTCGAGGAGGCCGAGATCGATCCGGCCGAGTGCCAGGATCCGCTCCTGGGGCAGCTGACGGGCGGCCTGCTCGAGGACGTCATGGAGGACTCGGTCATGGGCGCCACTGCCGACGGCGTCTCCGTCACGGCCTACCCCATGGACTCCAAGGAGGCGGCCGACGACCACGTCAACGGCCTGCGCGATGCCTACAAGGACTGCGGCGACGTCACCATGACCCTCATGGGCGAGGAGATGGGGATCAAGACCACCACCGAGGAGGTCGATGTGGAGGGTGCCGGCGCGGCCATCTCGCAGGACGCCGAGGTCGAGGCCCAGGGGCAGACCAGCACGACCTCGACCGCCATGATGAGCGTCGGCAACGTCGTCGTCTCGATCTCGGATCCCAGCGCGGGCATGGGCGGTGAGGAGAGCGCCGAGCCGACCGACTACACCTCGATGCTCGAGGAGATCGCACCCACCTTCGTCGAGGGTCCGGCCGAGCCGTCGGAGGGCGCCTCGGATGAGGCATCTGCGGAGGCCTCCGACTCGGAGTCCTGACCGTGACGGCTTCGCAGCACGACGACCGCACCCGCGCGACGCTTGCGGGTGCGGCCGTCGTCGAGCGGACGGTGCGCAGCTCGGATGTCGACGGCCAGGTGGAGCAGAGGCTGCGGGGTGAGCGTGGGGCGCGGCGCTGAAGAAACATTGCCGACGCGCGTGCGCGAATGTGCGATAGTGATCCCATGAGGTGTCATCCGTCATAGCGGCGCCTCGTCGGGCAGATCCCGCATCCTTGAGCTCGCCTCCGGCGCTCGTCGTCCGGACCCACGAAAGGCTGAAACCCCCATGGCAGCACAGCTTCGCTTCCGCGCCCTCTTCGCCGGCACCGCCATCGCGGCGCTCGCGCTGACCGGCTGCGTCCAGTCCACCGACGACGAGGGCGGGGACGACAGCTCGTCGTCCTCCGAGGAGAGCTCGGCCCCCGAGTCGAGCGCCCCCGAGGAGACCACCGAGGCCTCGGAGGAGAGTGCGGAGTCCACCGACGAGGAGTCGTCGGATGACGAGTCGGCTTCGGAGGACGAGTCCGCCTCGGACGACGCATCGGCCTCCGAGGACGAGTCCGAGTCCTCGGACTCCTCCTCCAGCTCTGCCGCTTCCGGCGAGGCCCCGGAGGACCTCTCGGACTCCGACCTGCTCAGCAGCCTGTCCACGCAGGTCAACGGCGCCCAGCTCATGGCGATCACCGCCGACCAGCTCGCCTCCACCGGCACCGATCCGGAGGAAGATCTGCTGGAGGCTTTCGGGGAGGACTTCGCCGTCTCGCCCGCCAGCTGCCAGGACCCGTTCCTGAACGCCCTGCTGGGCGGAGTCCATGACACGGACGGCGTCCTGGCTGTGGATCAGGAGGGCTCCCTGATGGTCTCGGCCGAGACCTTCGATGACGCCGCCGCCGCAGAGGACGCCCTGCAGGCCGACCGCGACGCCGCCGATGGCTGCGGCGAGGTCGAGGTCACTGCGGACGGCACCTCCGGATCCGCTGAGCTGTCCACCTCGGATCTCGAGGTCGAGGGCGCCGACAGCGCCTACGAGGCCACCGTGGAGATCGAGGGCGAGTCCGTCTCCACCGCCGGAATGGCCTATGGCAACACCGTGATCACGGTGGTCGACACGGGGCAGTTCGAGGGCGATCCCGCCCCGGACAATGCCGCGCTGCTCGAGGAGGTCGCGACCGCCCTCTCCGAGGGCTGAGTCGCAGCCTCCGGAGCGTCCGGCCCCTGACGGGAGCCGCACCGGCTCGACGGCCCGAGGAGCACCTGCAGCGCCAGGTGCTCCTCGGGCCGTCGTCGTTCCCGCCCTGTCCCGGATCGTGGTGCTGCGTGGCCTGACAGCGCGCTGTCCGGACGCCCGCGGAAGCGGGCCGTCGGGGCTAGGATGGGCGGGATCCGGACCCGGACGTCAATGCTGACGGCACCGCGCACCGCCGGAAGGGCGCCGCTCATCGGCGGTGCCGAACGTGACGACCTGTGAAACGGAGCGCCTGTGGCACTGCGCCTCTCCTCCCTGTTCCTGCGCACCCTGCGCGAAGACCCGGTCGATGCCGAGGTCGCCAGCCATCGTCTGATGGTCCGCGCCGGGCTGATCCGCCGAGCCGCGCCGGGGATCTACACATGGCTTCCGCTGGGGCTGAGCGTTCTGCGGAAGGTCGAGGAGATCGTCCGCGAGGAGATGGCCGGGATCGGGGCCCAGGAGGTCCACTTCCCGGCCCTGCTGCCGCGCGAGCCCTACGAGGCGACCGGCCGCTGGGAGGACTACGGCGACAACCTCTTCCGCCTCAAGGATCGCAAGGACGCGGACTACCTGCTGGCGCCCACGCACGAGGAGATGTTCACCCTCCTGGTCAAGGACCTGTACTCGTCGTACAAGGACCTGCCGGTGCGGCTCTACCAGATCCAGACCAAGTACCGCGATGAGGCCCGCCCCCGGGCCGGGCTCATCCGCTCGCGCGAGTTCATCATGAAGGACTCGTACTCCTTCGACATCGACGACGCCGGCCTGGAGGAGTCCTACCGCCTGCACCGCGAGGCCTATGTCCGGCTCTTCGACCGGCTCGGGCTGCCCGTCGTGGCCGTCGCCGCCACCTCCGGGGCCATGGGCGGCTCGCGCTCGGAGGAGTTCCTGCACCCCACGCCCATCGGCGAGGACACCTTCGTGCGCTCGCCGGGCGGCTACGCGGCCAACGTCGAGGCCGTGACCACCGTGGTGCCGGACTCCCTGCCGCTCGAGGGCCAGCCGGAGGCGCATGTGGAGCACACGCCGGACTCCGCCACCATCGAGACCCTTGTGCAGCGCTCCGAGGAGATGCACCCCAAGGACGACGGCCCCTGGTCGGCCGCTGAGACGCTGAAGAACGTCGTGCTCGCCGTCACCACCCCGGAGGGCGAGCGGCGCCTCGTGGTCATCGGGCTGCCGGGCGATCGCGGCGTGGATCTCAAACGCGTCGAGGCCGGGATCGGCGCCCTGATCGGCGTCGGGGGAGAGGTCGAGGTCGAGCAGGCCACGGAGGCCGATCTGGCCAAGCACCCGCAGATCGTCAAGGGCTACCTGGGTCCGGGCCTGAACCTGGAGGAGCCGCTGCTGGGCGTGAAGTCGACCACCGGGCTGCCCTACTACGTGGATCCCCGCGTGGTCCCGGGCTCGCGCTGGCTCACCGGTGCGAACATCGCCGACCGACACGTCTACGACCTCGTGGCCGGCCGCGACTTCACCTGGGACGGCACGGTCGAGTGCGCCGAGGTGCTGCCCGGCGACCCGGCCCCGGACGGCTCCGGGCCGCTGGAGGCCGCTCGGGGCATCGAGATGGGCCATGTGTTCCAGCTCGGGCGCAAGTACGCCGAGTCCCTGGGGCTGAAGGTCCTGGACCAGAACGGCAAGCAGGTCGTGGTGACCATGGGCTCCTACGGCTTCGGCGTCACCCGCGCGGTGGCCGCGCTCGTGGAGTCGAACCACGACGACAAGGGCATCATCTGGCCGCGCCACCTGGCCCCGGCGGACATCCACGTGGTCCCCACGGGCAAGGGCGAGGAGGCCGCCGAGGCGGCCGAGCAGATCGTCGCCCAGCTCGAGGAGGCGGGCGTCAGGGTGCTGTTCGACGACCGGAAGAAGGTCTCCCCGGGCGTGCGCTTCGGCGACTTCGAGCTGCTCGGCGTGCCGAGCATGCTCGTGATCGGCCGCGGGCTGGCCGATGGCCTGCTCGAGATCAAGGATCGGGCCACGAGCGATTCCCGCGAGATCCGCCGCGAGGACGTCGTCGCGGAGGTCCTGGCCGAGATCGGCCGCTGAGTCCGTCGCACCCATGACGAGGGGGCCCGAGCCGCACGGCTCGGGCCCCCTCGCGATCTGCTGCGGTGCGGCCTCAGTCCTGAAGACCGGGCAGCGGCCCCACGGGCTGGTCGTCCTGCGCCCGGGCGATGGCCAGGCGCATGAGCACCGCAGTGCCGGGGTCGGGGGAGGGGGAGTCGAGCTCCTGGGCCTGGGGATCGGATGCCGCGGCGATCTGGGCCAGGGCGTTGTCCTGGAGCTGATCCACGAGCCGGTCGCGGGCGGCATCCGGATCGTCGCGGAAGCCCTCGGGCATGCCGGGGGAGCCGTCGATCACGGACGGGTGGCGCTGCTCGAGGGCGGCGAGCCAGTCGCTGTCCTGGACCGGCAGCAGGGCCTCTGCCCAAGCTGAGGAGTCCGGCCTCTGGTGGGACGGCAGGCGCGACCAGGTCCGGGCCGCGTCCCTGGCCTGTCCGAGCTGGCGGGCCAGGGCCAGCTCGGGATGCGGCGACTCTCCCGCGGCCGTCGGCGCCGGGTCCTGGCCGTCCTGCGCGGCCGGCAGGGCGTCGTCACCGGTGAGCTCGGGGACGGCGCGCTCGACCTTCTTCGCGTCGGCGCCGAGCTCCAGAGCCGTGGCGGCGCGATGGGCGGCGATCGAGCTGAGGACGACCTGCTGCTCGGGCGGTGCGGACGGGCCGTGGACGGTCATCCGAGCACTGGACAGGAAGGCGCCTGGCAGGCCGGGGACGTAGTCGGCCTGGCTCACGCCCGCGGGTGCCCCCTGCTCGTCGGCGGCCTCGAGCGCGCGCTGGGAGGGCTGCAGCGCGTCGAGCTGGTCCTGCAGCTCCGCTCGCAGCTCGTCCTGCTGCGCCTGGGGAAGCTCGTCGAGGCCCTCCGAGTCCAGCAGCTGCTCGGTGTCCCGGTAGACCTGTGCCACGGCGATCTCCCCGTCGTCGGCGGGACGCCCCGGGCCCAGCCGCCAGATCAGCACCGCCAGAAGGATCACGACCAGAGCCGCCGCGACGATCGCGGCGGCTCGGCCGCGGGAGGTCAGCTTCATGCCGGGAGGCTCCTTGCTGCTCAGGCGGGGCATCCCGCTCGGGCTCATGTGCGCCCATGGTAGGTCGCACCCGGGGGCGGCGGTGGGTCGGGCTGTCCCAGCCAGCCGCTACGCTCGTGCGCACAAGCGCTCTCGGCGGCTCGGACTCGGCCCGCGTGCCGGGAGCGGGATGCGGAGAAGCTGCCCGAACGCGGCCGGTCCCGCACCGACTACCCCAAGACGCAGGAGGACATCGTGAGCGAGCACCCCGCCCAGGACCCGCTGGCGGCCAAGCTGCAGGAGCTGCTGAGCCCCGTCGTCGAGGCTCAGGGCCTGTTCCTGGAGGACGTCGAGGTGGAGGGCTCGGGCTCCCAGCGGATCGTGCAGGTCCTGGTCGATCTGCCGGAGGACCGCACCGACGGCGTCGACATGGAGGACATCGCCCGCGCATCGCAGGCCGTCTCGGAGGAGCTCGACCGCACGGATCCGGTCGACGGTCCCGCCTACGAGCTCCAGGTCTCCTCGCCCGGGGCCGCCCGCGCGCTGGAGCGCCCGCGGCACTGGCGGCGCTCGATCGGCCGGCTCGTGGACGTGCAGCCGGTGGATCGCACCACGCACGGGCGCAGCTTCGAGGCCCGCGTGCTGGAGGTCCAGGGCGAGCAGGTCACCCTGCAGCGCAGCACCCAGGTCAAGAAGGGCATGCCCATCAAGCTGCAGGACCCGGAGACCTGGGACCTGTCGCAGATCAAGCAGGCCCGGGTCCGCGTCGAGGACTGAGCTGCTCGTCCCGCCGGGGCGGTGGTGAGCGCACCGGTGTAGACTGCCTGGCTGACACCGGCGGCGCCGAGGGCCTCGAGCACCCTTCGCAGGCACCCGCGCAGCGCCGTCATAGACCCGCGAACAGCGTTCCGTCCCACCGGACGGTGCGCTGTCGTCGCACTCGGGGTCCTCGCGCGGCGGGGAGCCCGATCGGCTCGATCCGGAAAGGCCCCTCGATGGACATCGATATGAGCGCCCTGCGCATGCTGGAGCGCGAGAGCGACATCCCGCTGGATCTGCTGATCCCCACCATCGAGCAGGCGCTCGTGCTCGCCTACCAGCGCTCGCCCGGGGCCATCAAGGACGCCCGCGCGGAGCTGGACACCAAGACCGGTCGCGTGACCATCTGGGCCGCCGAGGTCGACGAGGATGGCAACCGGGTGGGCGAGTTCGACGACACCCCCTCCGGCTTCGGGCGCATCGCCGCCTCCACGGCTCGCAGCGTGATCGTGCAGAAGCTGCGCGACGTCGAGGACGACACCGTGCTGGGCCACTTCAAGGGCCGTGAGGGCGAGATCGTCTCCGGGCAGATCCAGCAGGGCCGCAACCCCCAGATGATCCAGATCGATCTGGGCACCGTGGAGGGCGTCCTGCCCCCGCACGAGCAGGTTCCCGGCGAGAAGTACACCCACGGCAGCCGGATCCGCGCCTTCGTCGTGGAGGCCAAGCGCGGTCCCAAGGGGCCGTCGATCACCCTGTCGCGCTCCCACCCGGACCTGGTGCGCCGCCTCTTCGAGTTCGAGGTCCCGGAGATCGCCCAGGGCGACGTCGAGATCATGGCGATCGCCCGCGAGGCCGGCCACCGCACCAAGATGGCGGTCGTGGCCAACACTCAGGGGATCAACGCCAAGGGCGCGTGCATCGGCGAGATGGGCACCCGCGTGCGCGCGGTGATGAACGAGCTCGGCGGCGAGAACATCGACATCGTCGACTGGTCGGGCGACCCCGCCCGCTTCATCGCCGCCGCGCTGTCGCCGGCGAGCGTGGTGCGTGTGGACGTGCTCGACGAGCGCGGCCGCTCGGCCCGCGCTGTGGTCCCCGACAGCAAGCTGTCGCTGGCCATCGGCAAGGAGGGGCAGAACGCCCGCCTCGCAGCCAAGCTGACCGGATGGCGGATCGACATCCTCTCGGAGTCGGACGACCGCCAGCGCCGCGAGGCCTGAGCGGATCGCGAGGCCCGGCCTCCGCTGCGCCCGGCTCGACGGCACGGGAGAGGGCAGCCCCCGGGCATCGGATGGTCCCGATCCCTCTGGCCGTTCGGGCCGGCCCGGAGTGCGCTGTGCGCGGCGATACTGCGCGGGCGTCCAGGGAGGAGTAGGATGGTCGTCGGTCCAGCCGCAGCCGTGCCCGCCTCCAGCAGGAGCGCTCGGCCCTCGCGGATCCGGCAGGAAGAGGTGCGTACACACGTGGGACACGTTCCGCAGCGCACCTGCATCGGCTGCCGCGAGGTCGTCGGCCAGGACCGGCTCGTGCGTCTGAGCCTCGTCGCAGGAGAGCAGGAGCCCGTCGTGGTTCCTGATCCCGCGCGTCGGCTCGGAGGTCGCGGAGCGTGGCTGCACCCTTCGCGCGAATGCGCGGACAGGGCCCTTCGACGGAGAGCCTTCAATCGGGCCTTCCGGCGATCCGTTCCGATCCAGGACGAGGCGCTGCTGATCGAGCAGATCCTCCAGGGCGATCGGGACGGCAGCACCAGTACGACCGCCGCAGTCCGCACTGCGGCCGGAAGATGACCTCATCCCGTACGGCATGGGACTGAGGACACAGGATGCACTTGATGGGGAAGCGAGCAAGAAGCTGATGGACATCCGATGAGTGCCGAACGATGAGTGCCCCAGCGCACTCGGCAATGGATGCCCTCCTACGGTCCGAGCGACTCGGAGGGTCTCCGACAGACCGTTAGTCGGTCCGCCTCCTGTCACGAGCGCGGGCCGGGACAGGAGAGAAGTGGCTAAGCAGAGAGTTCACGAGCTCGCCAAGGAGCTCGGGATGACGTCCAAGGAGGCGATCTCGACCCTGCAGGAGCTGGGCGAGTTCGTCCGGGGCGCGTCCTCGACCGTGGAGCCCCCGGTCGCCAAGAAGCTGAAGGAGTCGCCGCAGGCTAAGGCCGCGCTGGCGAAGAAGGGCGAGAAGGAGGGCTCGGCCAAGGCCGAGACCTCCAAGCCCGCCGCCAAGCCGTCCTCGACCGGTGCCAAGCCGGCAGGCGGCGCCAAGCCCGGCGCGTCCTCCGCACCGAAGCCCGGACAGTCGGTTCCCACGCCGGCGACCGCCGGTCAGACCGCGCAGCCCGAGCAGAAGACCGAGGAGCAGGCCAAGCCTGCTGAGCAGGCGCCGCCGGCGCCTGCCGCCGAGTCCGAGCCGGCCGCGGCCCAGCCGGAGAAGCCCGCCGCCGAGAAGCCCTCGGCCGAGCAGGCTCCCGCACCCGAGGCCCCGAGCAAGCCCGCCCCCAAGCCGGGCAGCGCGGCTCCCAAGCCGGGCGGTCCCCGCCCGGGCAACAACCCGTTCACGCCCAAGCAGGCCGGCGGGGCGCAGCGCCCCGCCCGCTCGCAGGGCGGCCCGCGTCCGGGCAACAACCCGTTCGCCGCCCAGCAGGGCATGGGCACGCAGCGCCCCGGCCAGGCCGCTCAGGGCGGTCCCCGTCCTGGCGCCCCGCGTCCGGGTCAGGGCGGTCCTCGCCCCGGTGCACCTCGTCCGGGCGCCCCGCGCCCCGGCCAGGGTGCCGGTGCAGGCGGTCCCCGTCCGGGCGGTCCGCGCCCCAGCCCGAACATGATGCCGGGCCACACCAGCAACGTTGCTCCGGTCGGCACCCGTCCGGCCCGCGGCGGCGGTGCCGGCGGCGGTCGACGCGGCGGTCCCGGTGGACCCGGCGGCGGTCCGGGCGGCGGCTTCCGTCCCGGCGGCGGCCCCGGTCGCGGCGGTCGCGGCGCCACGCAGGGCGCCTTCGGCCGCGGCGGTCCTTCGCGCAAGGGCCGCAAGTCGAAGCGCGCCAAGCGCCAGGAGCTGGAGCAGATGAATGCTCCCAAGGTCGGCGGCGTCTCGGTGCCGCACGGCGACGGCACTACTGTGGTGCGCCTGCGCCGCGGTGCCTCGCTGATGGACTTCGCGGAGAAGATCGACGCGAACCCGGCCTCGCTGGTCACCGTGCTCATCCACCTCGGTGAGATGGCCACGCAGACCCAGTCGCTGGATGAGGAGACCTTCGAGGCCCTGGGCGCCGAGCTGGGCTACGTCATCCAGATCGTCTCCCCGGAGGACGAGGAGCGCGAGCTCTTCGAGTCCTTCGACATCGACCTCGAGGCCGAGCAGGCCGCCGAGGGCGAGGAGCAGCTCGAGAAGCGTCCTCCTGTCGTGACCGTCATGGGCCACGTCGACCACGGCAAGACCCGACTGCTGGATGCCATCCGCAACACCCGCGTGATCGAGGGCGAGGCCGGCGGCATCACCCAGCACATCGGCGCCTACCAGGTGTCCCAGGAGGTCGACGGCGAGGATCGCGCGCTGACCTTCATCGACACCCCGGGTCACGAGGCGTTCACCGCCATGCGTGCCCGCGGTGCGCAGGTCACGGACATCGCCCTGCTCGTGGTGGCCGCCGACGACGGCGTCATGCCGCAGACGGTCGAGGCCCTGAACCACGCCCAGGCGGCGAACGTGCCGATCGTGGTCGCGGTCAACAAGATCGACAAGCCCGAGGCGAACCCGGAGAAGATCCGCGGTCAGCTGGCCGAGTACGGCCTGGTGCCGGAGGAGTACGGCGGCGACACCATGTTCGTCGACGTCTCCGCCCGCCAGTCCCAGAACATCGACGAGCTGCTCGAGTCGATCGTGCTGACGGCCGACGGCGCCCTGGAGCTGCAGGCGAACCCGAACAAGGACGCCCGCGGCGTGGCCATCGAGGCCAACCTGGACAAGGGCCGCGGCGCGGTCTGCACCGTCCTGGTCCAGTCGGGCACCCTGCGCGTGGGCGACTCGATCGTCGCCGGCGGGGCTCACGGCCGCGTCCGCGCCATGTTCGACGAGACCGGCGCCGCGGTCGAGGAGGCAGGTCCCTCCCGTCCGGTGCAGGTGCTCGGCCTGTCCACGGTGCCGCGCGCCGGCGACACCTTCATCGCGACCGAGGATGAGCGCACCGCTCGCCAGATCGCGGAGAAGCGCCAGGCGGCCGATCGCAACGCCCTGCTGGCCAAGCGCCGCAAGCGCGTCACGCTCGAGTCGTTCGACCAGGTCGTGGCCGAGGGCAAGATCGACACGCTCAACCTCATCATCAAGGGCGATGTCTCCGGTGCCGTCGAGGCGCTCGAGGACTCGCTGCTGAAGATCGAGGTGGCTCCGGACGAGGTCCAGCTGCGCGTCATCCACCGCGGTGTGGGTGCGATCACGCAGAACGACGTCAACCTGGCCACGGTCGACAACGCCGTGATCATCGGCTTCAACGTCCGACCGGCCGAGCGGGTCACCGAGCTCGCCGACCGCGAGGGCGTCGAGATGAAGTTCTACTCGGTGATCTACAACGCCATCGACGACGTCGAGGCGGCCCTGAAGGGCATGCTCAAGCCGGAGTACGAGGAGGTGGATCTCGGCAAGGCCGAGGTCCGCGAGGTGTTCAAGTCCTCCAAGTGGGGCTCTATCGCCGGCTCGTACGTCACCGAGGGGCTCATCCGCCGCAACGCGAAGGCCCGCCTGGTGCGCGACGGCAACGTCGTCAAGGAGGGCCTGACCATCGAGTCGTTGCGCCGCTTCAAGGACGACGCGACCGAGGTCCGCGAGGGCTACGAGTGCGGCATCGGCCTGGGGTCGTTCAACGACATCAAGGAAGGCGACGTCATCGAGACGTGGGAGATGCAGGAGAAGCCCCGCGCCTGATCGTCGTCGATCCCTCGTGCGGCCCGCATCGCTGGGTCCGTTCCGCAGCCGCCCTCGGGCGGACGGGTCGGACCCGCGGTGCGGGCCGCACGCTCCGGCACCGCCTCGGTGCCGCCCCTGACACTGCACTGCAGCGCACGGACCCGCGGGTCCGCGCGCGAGAACGGGAGAGATCATGGCCGATGCACAGCGGGCTTCCCGCATGGCCGACCGCGTCAAGGTGATCGTGGCGAAGGCTCTGGAGCGCCGGGTCAAGGACCCGCGCCTGGGCTTCGTGACCGTCACCGACGCCCGCGTGACCAACGACCTGCAGCACGCGACCGTCTACTACACGGTCTACGGCAGCGCCGAGGAGAAGGCCGATTCGGCCCGTGCCCTCGAGTCCGCCAAGGGCATCCTGCGCGCCGAGGTCGGCAAGAACATCACCGCCCGGCTCACGCCCACGCTCGAGTTCGTGGCCGATGAGATCCCGGAGGCGGCCTCCAACCTGGAGGACGTCCTGCGCCGGGCCAAGGAGAAGGACGCGGCTGTGGCGGCGTCTGCTGCCGGGGCCACCTACGCCAACGGCGAGAACTCCTACCGCACGGACGAGGCCGACGACGCCCAGTCCGCGGCCGCTGAGGCCGACGACGAGGATCCCAGCGGCACTCATGAGCGCTGAGCCGCAGGCGGGCGGATCGGGGCGCGGCGCGCAGACGCCGCGCCCCGATCCCTCGCTGACCGTGCCCGAGGGGCTCGTGGTCGTGGACAAGCCGAAGGGCTGGACCAGCCACGACGTCGTCGGGCGCATGCGCCGGCTGTGCGGGACGCGCAAGGTCGGCCACGCCGGGACTCTGGACCCGATGGCCACCGGCGTGCTGATTGTGGGCGTCGGGCGCGGGACCAAGCTGCTGACCCACCTGGTGGGCGCGGACAAGACCTACGAGGCCACCATTCGCCTGGGCGCCACCACGGTGACCGAGGACGCCGAGGGCGAGCTCACCGGCACCGCGGATGCGGGCGCTGTCGCAGCCGTCACGGACGAGCAGATCCGTGCGGCCGTCGCCGAGCTGACCGGAGACCTGGAGCAGGTGCCCTCGGCCGTCTCGGCGATCAAGGTCGACGGCAAGCGCTCCTACGCCCGCGTGCGCGCGGGGGAAGAGGTCGCCCTCGAGGCGCGGCCGATCACGGTCTCGCGCTTCGACGTGACGGAGATCCGCCGGGACCGCGATGCCCTGGAGCTCGACGCCGTCCTGGACGTCTCGTCGGGGACCTACATCCGGGCGATCGCCCGCGATCTCGGCGAGGCCCTGGGGATCGGCGGTCACCTCAGCGCGCTGCGCCGCACCCGTGTGGGCGCCCTAGGCCTCGAGCAGGCCCAGGAGCTGGAGGCGCTCGCCGAGATCGTCGCCGGGGGAGCAGCGGTGCCGTCCACCTCGCTCGACGAGGCGGCCCGGGCCATGTTCCCGACCCGTGAGCTCACCGCGCAGCAATCGGTGGAGATCGGGCAGGGCAAGCGCATCGGACCCACCGGCACCGGACCGGGGGAGCTCACCGCAGGCTTCGATCCGCAGGGCCACGTGGTGGCCCTGCTCGAGGACCGCGGACGCGCCGAGGAGCGCACCGCCAAGTCGGTCCTCGTCTTCCAGGCGCAGGGCTGAGAACGCACCGGTCGCCACGGCGGCCGCAGGACAGGAAGCAGAGAAGACACGGATGCTGTGGGGATATGACGGGTGGTTCTGGGCCTCGGTGGTCCTGGGCGGCCTCTCGACGCTGATCTGCGCCGTGGAGGCGCTGCGCAAGCGGCCCCCGGGAGATGCGACGCAGGGCTCCGTGCTCGTGCTGGAGGCCTTCCTGCTCGTCTACCTGATCGGCTCGATCTTCCTAGGGATCCTCGGTCCGGCGGCCTCGGGCTCGGCGCTCGAGTACTGGGGCTACCTGCTGACGGCGCTGCTGATCCCGGCGGGCACCTTCATCTGGTCGCTCGTGGAGCGCTCGAGCTGGTCCAACTGGATCCTGGCGGCCACGGGCCCCACGATCATCGTGATGGTGTACCGGATGAACTTCATCTGGTACTACCAGTGAGTCGAGAGGACGCCATGCAGCACACCGACCCTGAGAGCCCGCGCTCCGCCGGCTCCGAGCCGCAGCGTCCCGGGCGACTGCAGTCGCGCTTCGGGCCGCGGGAGGGCGCACGGCGCACCGACCCGAAGTCCTCGGGCTTGGGCCGGGTGATCATCGTGGTCTACGGGATCTTCTCGCTGTCGGCCGGAGTGCGCTCGCTGTATCAGATCCTCACCCAGTTCGACGTCGCTCCGCTGGCCTACCTGCTCTCGCTGTTCTCCGCGGCCGTCTACGTGGTGGCCGCAGTGGCGCTGGCGAAGACCGGGCCTGGCTGGCATCGGATCGCCACGGGTGCCGTGCTGGTGGAGCTCATCGGCGTGCTCGGCATCGGCGCGATGACCTTCGCCGCCCCGGAGCTGTTCGCCGATGAGACCGTCTGGTCGCACTTCGGCCAGGGCTACGGCTACATCCCGCTGCTGCTGCCGATCGTGGGACTGATCTGGCTGAGCCGCACCCGCCCCCTCACCGACCGCTCCACCGAGACCACAGGAGACCGCGCATGAGCACCGACGACACCGCCGCCAGCACCAGCCAGGGGCTCAGCGTCCCGCGGCTCACCGACGGGACCCTCACCCTCCGGGAGCTGACCCCCGCCGACGCCGAGGCTCTGACCGCGAACTGCCAGGACCCGGTGGCCGTGCGCTGGACGACCGTTCCCGAGCCCTACGGCGTGGAGTCGGCGCTGTGGTACATCCGGGAGTACGTGCCGGGCGCGCTGAAGGCCGGATCGGCGATCAACTGGGCGGCCGAGGATCCCCAGGGCCGCTTCCTCGGGACGATCGAGCTGTGCCGGCTGCGCGCCGGTGCAGCGGACATCGGCCTGAACTTCGGCCCGCATGCCCGCGGCACGGGTGCCGCCGAGGCGGCCTGCCGCCTGGTGATCGAGCACGCGTTCGGCACCATGGGGCTCACGCACCTGCACTGGCTGGCCTTCGACGGCAACTGGGCCTCGCGCAAGCTCGCCTGGAAGCTCGGTTTCTCCACGCCCGTTCTGGTCCGCGGTTACATGGAGCAGCGGGGCCAGCTGCGCGACACGTGGATCGCGACCTTGACCGGTGCCGATGACCGCAGCCCGTCCGAGCCCTGGGGCGGCCCGGCACCGGCCTGAGGCATCCGACCCACCGGGGAGTCGGTGTCAGCGACTACCCTGGAGCGAGTGCCGAGCGGTGCCCGTCCGGATGAGGTCCGCCGGCCCCATCCGCAGCCCGCGATCCGCTGAGCCCACCACCGTCCGACCGCCCAGATCCGCATCGCGGACGTCGTCCTGACGGACGACGCCGCGCCTGCCGAGGAGACCCGTTGCATCGCTTGCACGACCTGTCCGAGCTTCCCGAGGACCTCGGGCCCTGCGTGGTCACCGTCGGGAACTTCGACGGCGTCCATCGCGGGCACCAGGAGGTCCTGGGGATGGTCGTCGAGCGCGCACAGCGCGAGGGCGCCAGCTCGGTCGTGCTGACCTTCGACCCGCACCCGGCCCTGGTGCACCGCCCGGATCGGTACCGGGGCCAGATCATGGGCACCTCGGACAAGCTCGATGCCATGGAGCAGCTCGGCGTGGACGCTGTGCTCGTCCAGCACTACGACCTCGCCTTCGCCTCGCAGGACCCGCTCGAGTTCATGAGGCGGTACCTGCTGCGCGGGCTGCGCGCCTGCTGCGTGGTCGTGGGCGCCGACGCCCGGTTCGGGCGCGGCAATCAGGGCGATGTCTCCGCCCTGCGCCGCTTCGGCGCCGAGCACGGCTTCGACGTCGTCGTGGTCGAGGATCTCGAGTGCTGTGGCACTGTGCCGGCCCAGTTGCGCACCACGAACCTCCCGCTGGTCGGGGTCGACGGCCCCGTCTCCTCGCAGGAGGACACCGACCACGATCCTGAGGACCGGCGGATCTCCTCGACCTGGATCCGCGAGCGCCTCATCGTCGGCGACGTCGAGGACGCTGCACGCCTGCTGGGTCGTCCGCACCGCATGCGCGGCACCGTGGTCCACGGCGCCGCGCGCGGTCGCGAGCTCGGCTTCCCCACGGCCAACCTCGCCCCGGACTCCGACGGCTACATCCCCGCCGACGGCGTTTACGCCGGCTGGCTCACCGACGCCTCCGGACAGCGCTGGCCGGTGGCGGTCTCGGTGGGCTCCAACCCCACATTCGAGGGCGTCTCCCGGGTGGTCGAGGCGCACGTGATCGACCGGCCCCGCGAGCGGGTGGAGGACTTCGACCTCTACGGCCAGGAGGTCATCGTGGAGTTCATCGCCCGCCTGCGCGGCATGGTGGCCTACGAGGGCGTGGAGAAACTCGTGCAGCAGATGAGCCTGGACGTGGAGAACACCCGCAAGATCCTGGCCCAGCACCCGGAGGGCATGGCCGACGTCGCCCCCTGACGGCGCGCTGCAGGCGCCGCCGACTGAACGACCAGAGGCAGAGACGGACTGAGGGCCGCCCGGGGGAGTCCCCGGGCGGCCCTCAGTCCATCAGGCGGAGCGCGCGGTCAGCGCGCCCGACTCACATCTCCTCGTGCTCGTCCGGGTCGAAGCCCGAGCCGGAGAGACCGGTGTGCAGCAGGCGGATGCGCTCCATCTGCTGATCGCTGAGCTCCCAGC
Organism: Kocuria palustris; assembly: GCF_016907795.1. Classification (NCBI taxonomy): domain Bacteria; kingdom Bacillati; phylum Actinomycetota; class Actinomycetes; order Micrococcales; family Micrococcaceae; genus Kocuria; species Kocuria palustris. Next base: position 710,221 of record NZ_JAFBCR010000001.1, on the reverse strand, counting down.
CGAAGACGTCTAGGTTCTCGGCCATGCGCTTGGGGTTCGAGGACTTGGGGATCGGCAGCACCGCGGACTGGATCTCCCAGCGCAGGATGACCTGGGCCGGGGTGCGGTTGACCTGCCCGGCGATCTCGGCGAGCCACTCGTGGTCGAGGATGTCGGTCTTGCGCCCCAGCGGCGACCAGGCCTGCACCAGGATCCGCTTGTCGTGGTGGTGGGCGCGCAGGGCCTCCTGCTGGTACTGCGGGTGCAGCTCGACCTGGTTGACCGCCGGGGTCTCGCCGGTCTCGGCGATCAGGCGATCCACGTGGGCCGGGGTGAAGTTGGAGACGCCGACCGAGCGGACCAGGCCCTCCTCGCGCAGGGCGAGCATGGTCCGGAAGGTCTGCACGTACTTGTCCTGCTGGGGATTGGGCCAGTGGATCAGCAGCAGGTCCAGGCGGTCCAGGCCCAGCCGCTCGAGCGAGCCCTCCACGCTGGCGCGCACCGTGGCCTCGTCGCCCTGATCGCGGCCGGGGATCTTGGTGGTCACGAAGACCTCGTCGCGGGGGAGCCCGGCCAGGGCGATGCCGCGGCCCACGCCGATCTCGTTGCCGTAGTTCACGGCGGTGTCGATCAGGCGGAAGCCCCGGTTGATGCCCTCGTAGACGCCGACCTCGGCATCGGCGTCGTCCATGGGGTAGGTGCCCATGCCGATCTGCGGCAGCTGGTGGCCGTCGTTGAGGGTGTGGCGGCGCTCGGAGACGCCCACCTGGTCGGCCAGGGCCGGATCGATCTGCGTGGTCTCGGACTCGCGGCTGTCTGCGGACTCGGTCATGGGCCCACTCCTCACTGCTCGGGACGGTGCGCCGGGGCCGCAGCGGAACGGGCCCGGAGGGGTTCGCCCTCCAGTCTTGCACTGTCCCCGGACATCGTCCGGCTCACAGCCCGTGTGCCGCGCGCCTGCTACCATGATCGGCGGTCCGCCTGCAGTCCGTGGCGGACGGGCCCCTGAGTCCGTACGATCCTCTCGTGCGAGCTCCTGCCCCGGCGCGGTCACCTTCGCAGCCGGGACGCACGGCACTGGACCCCGAAGGAGTTCACACATGGCACTCGACGCAGCTGTCAAGCAGTCCATCATCGAGGAGTACGCGACCCACGAGGGCGACACCGGTTCGCCCGAGGTCCAGGTCGCGGTCCTGACTCGCCGGATCTCGGATCTGACCGAGCACCTCAAGTCCCACAAGCACGACCACCACACCCGCCGCGGCCTCATGGCCATGGTCGGTCGCCGTCGTCGCATGCTGACCTACCTGCAGAACACGGACATCGAGCGCTACCGCTCGCTGATCCAGCGTCTCGGCCTGCGCCGCTGATCGCATTCTGACCCTTGCCTCGGGCGGGGCCGCCACGCAGCTCGCGGCGGTCCCGCTCGTAGTCTACGGGCGCGGATCCCGCCACATCCGCCGCCGACGCCCGCCCACCGGCTGAGCGTCCGGACGAACACTCGCAGCCCCTCAATGCTGGTCCGCGCGTCGCGGACCTGTCAGGCTGGGTCTGCACGAACAAGCCCCGGGGCCCACGGATGGGTCCGCAGGGCATCCGCGATGGACGGCTCCAGCCGTCCTCGTCGATCCGGCCCGCACGCCGCCCGCGTCCCGGTCCTCGACAGTGGTCCACGGAATCCCCGCAGCCTCGCTGCCGCGGCCGTGGACTTCGATCGAAGACCGTGCGCCGTGCGAGCGGGGCGGATCGGACACTGCCAGATCACCCCGATCGTGGAGACGATCGCGACGAAAGGAAGGTGGCCCTTGGAGGGTCCCGAGATCCAGTCCGCCGAAGCCGTCATCGACAACGGCCGCTACGGCCAGCGCGTCGTGCGCTTCGAGACCGGTCTGCTCGCGCAGCAGGCAGCCGGCTCCACCCTGGTGTCCATCGACGATGACACCACCCTGCTGTCCACCACCGCGGTGGGCAAGAAGCCCCGCGAGGGCTTCGACTTCTTCCCGCTGACCGTGGACGTGGAAGAGCGCATGTACGCCGACGGACGCATCCCCGGCTCGTTCTTCCGCCGCGAGGGCCGTCCCTCGACCGACGCCGTGCTGGCCTGCCGCCTGATCGACCGCCCGCTGCGCCCCGCCTTCCAGAAGGGCATCCGCAACGAGGTCCAGGTCGTCGTGACTGTGCTGGCGATCGACCCCGACGAGATCTACAACACCATCGCGATCAACGCCGCGTCGATGTCCACGACCCTGTCCGGCCTGCCCTTCGGCGGCCCGGTCGGCGGCGTGCGCCTGGCCCTGATGGCCGAGGCCGACGGCACCCACCAGTGGGTCTGCTTCCCCAAGCACTCCCAGCTCGAGAACGCCGTGTTCGACATGGCCGTGGCCGGCCGCGTGGTCACCAAGGCCGATGGCACCGAGGACATCGCGATCATGATGGTCGAGGCCGAAGCCACCGACCGCTCGTGGGAGCTCATCAAGGGCCAGGGCGCTGTGGCGCCCACCGAGGAGATCGTGGCCGAGGGCCTCGACGCCGCAAAGCCCTTCATCAAGGCCCTGTGCCAGGCCCAGTCGGACCTCAAGGCCCGCGCCGGCAAGCCCGAGATGGAGCTGCCGCGCTTCGGCGGCCACGGCGACGACGTCGCCCAGGCCGTCAAGGACGCCGTGGGCCAGCGCCTGGTGGAGGCCTACTCGATCGCCGGCAAGCAGGAGCGCGAGGACGCCACCGACGCCCTGCACCAGTCCGTCCTGGAGGAGCTGACCGGTGAGGGCAAGCCCTTCGCCGAGCGCGCCGACGAGGTCAACGACGCCTACCAGGCCCTGACCAAGCACACCGTGCGCCAGCGCGTGCTCTCCGAGAACGTGCGCATCGACGGCCGCGGCCCCCGCGACATCCGCGAGCTGACCGCCATGGTGGAGATCCTGCCGCGCGTGCATGGCTCGGCGATCTTCCAGCGCGGCGAGACCCAGATCATGGGCGTCACCACGCTGAACATGCTCAAGCTCGAGCAGCAGATCGACTCGCTGTCGCCGGTGAAGTCCAAGCGCTACATGCACCACTACAACTTCCCGCCGTACTCCACCGGCGAGACCGGCCGCGTGGGCTCGCCCAAGCGCCGCGAGATCGGCCACGGCGCTCTGGCCGAGCGCGCACTGGCCCCCGTGATCCCGTCGCGCGAGGAGTTCCCCTACGCGATCCGCCAGGTCTCCGAGGCCCTGAGCTCCAACGGCTCGACCTCCATGGGCTCGGTCTGCGCCTCGACCCTGTCGTTGCTCAACGCCGGCGTGCCGCTGCGCGCCCCGGTGGCCGGCATCGCCATGGGCCTGATCACCGGCGAGGTCGACGGCAAGCCGGCCAGCGTCGCGCTGACCGACATCCTGGGCGCGGAGGACGCGCTCGGCGACATGGACTTCAAGGTCGCCGGCACCTCCGAGTTCGTCACGGCCATCCAGCTGGACACCAAGCTCGACGGCATCGATGCCGAGGTTCTGGGCGCCGCCCTGGCCCAGGCCCGCGATGCCCGCCTGGCCATCCTCAACGTGATCGCCTCCGCGATCGATGCACCGGACGAGATGTCCGAGTACGCCCCGCGGATCATCACGGTCAACGTGCCCGTCTCCAAGATCGGCGAGGTCATCGGCCCCAAGGGCAAGATGATCAACCAGATCCAGGAGGACACCGGCGCGGACATCTCCATCGAGGACGACGGCACCGTGTTCATCGGCGCCGTGGACGGCCCCTCGGCCGAGGCCGCGCGCTCGGCTATCAACGCGATCGCCAATCCGCAGGTCCCCGAGGTGGGGGAGCGCTACCTGGGCACGGTCGTGAAGACCACGACCTTCGGCGCCTTCGTCTCGCTGACCCCGGGCCGCGACGGCCTCCTGCACGTCACCGAGCTGCGCAAGCTCAACGACGGCAAGCGCGTCAACGACGTCGAGGACGTCGTGGGCGTGGGCCAGCAGGTCCAGGTCGAGATCACCAAGGTCGATGACCGCGGCAAGCTCTCGCTCTCGCCGGTCGTGGCCGACGACGACGCCGCTGAGGCGGACGAGGACTCCGCCGCCGAGTGATCCCTCCACCGGCTCGCACCTGAGCCGCACGAGGCCCCGGGCCCCGCATCCGCCGTGGATGCGGGGCCCGACCCGTCTGAGCCCCTCGCGGGAGGCATGTCTCCGGGTGGCGTGCGGACACGGGATCCGGGGTACGGTCGAGGCGGGCCTGATGCTGAGGCAACGGGCCGTCTCCCCTTGTCGGCGCCTTCCGCACGTGAAAGCGAATGCCTTGTCCGCACACACCTCAGACAGCCGTCCGCCTCAGGACGGGGCCAGCGGCGCGGCGGAATCGGCCTCCGTGGCGGGCGTCCTCGTCGTCCTGCTGTCCACCGCCTTCGTGATGATGCTCAACGAGACCACGGTGGCCGTGGCCCTGCCGGCGATCATGGGCGAGTTCCACGTCTCCGCGGCCACCGCCCAGTGGCTGCTCACCGGCTTCATGCTGACGATGGCCGTCGTCATGCCCACCACGGGCTGGATGCTCGAGCGGTTCTCGACCCGGGCGGTCTTCATCGTCGCCGTCGCCGCGTTCCTGCTCGGCACCCTGCTGGCCGCGCTGGCGCCGTGGTTCGGGGTCCTGCTGCTCGGCCGGCTCTTCCAGGGCGCGGGCACGGCCGTGGTGCTGCCCCTGATGATGGCGGTGACCATGACCCTGGTGGCCGCCGAGCGGCGAGGGACCGTGATGGGTCTGATCGCCGTCGTCATGGCCGTGGGTCCGGCCCTGGGGCCCACAGTGGCCGGAGCCGTGCTCTCGGCTGCCTCCTGGCACGCGATCTTCTGGGTGATGGTCCCGCTGGTGGCCGCCTCGGGCCTGCTGGGCCTGGCCAGGCTGCGCAATGTGGGGGCCCCGCGCCGTCTACCGCTGGACGTGGTCTCCGTGGTGCTCTCCGTCCTGGCCTTCGGGGGCCTGATCTACGGCCTGAGCTCGATCGGGCAGATCCTCGCCGGCGGCTCGGCCGCGGTCGTCGCGCTGAGCGTGACGGGCGTCGGGGCCGTGGCGCTGGTGCTGTTCGCGCTTCGGCAGATCCGCCGGGCCCGGACCGGAGAGGTCCTGCTGGACCTGCGGCCGCTGGCCGTGCGCGGATTCACCCTGCCGATCATCGTGCTGCTGATCCTCTTCGGGGCGATGCTCGGCGTGATGAACACGCTTCCTCTCTATCTGCAGGGCTCCCTGCTGGCCACGGCCCTGGTGGCGGGGCTCGCGCTGATGCCCGGAGGCCTGGTCGAGGCCGTCGTCTCCCCGCTGGCAGGGCGGCTCTTCGATCGCGTGGGCCCCCGTCCGCTGATCATCCCCGGCCTGGTCATCGAGGTCGGCTCCCTGGTCTGGCTGTCCACGGTCGACGAGTCCACCGCGGTGGCGGAGATCATCGCCATCCACGTCGTGTTCTCGATCGGGCTGGCGGCGCTGTTCTCCCCGCTGATGACCACGGCCCTGGGCTCGCTGCCGAGGGAGCTCTACGGCCACGGATCCGCGATCCTCAACACAGGCCAGCAGCTGGCGGCCGCGGCCGGAACGGCAGTCATGATCGCGATCTACAGCGTGGTCTCCGACGGCGCCCGGGATGCAGGCGCCGCGGAGACCACGGCCCTGGCGGACGGGGCGAACTCGGCCTTCCTCACCAGCGCCGGGCTGGTGGGCATCGCCCTGGTGCTCTCCCTGTTCATCCGGGCCCCCAGATCGGGGTCCCGGACCGAGATCGAGGGCTGAGCCGGCAGTTGGCCGCCCCGAGAGCCTGGTTCTAGACTCGACGGGTTCCCGAGAGGAGCCGCGGCTGCGGCCCCCGGGGCCATCCCTCATCGCCGTCAGGAGTCGAGCCCCCACATGTCGTATGCGCTGGAGCTGCGCCCGCAGGACCCCGCCGGTACGCACTCGCCCGAGCTGGTCTGGTCCGGCGACGGCGGTGCCGCCGTGCGCCGCACCGTCCTGCCCAACGGCGTGCGGATCCTCACCGAGTCCATGCCTGGGCTGCTCTCTTCCTCCGTGGGCTTCTGGGTGGGGGTGGGCTCGCGCGACGAGCAGCCCGGTCACCTGGGCTCCACGCACTTCCTCGAGCACCTGCTGTTCAAGGGGACCGCCCGGCGCAGCGCGCTGCAGATCGCAGAGGCCTTCGACGAGGTCGGCGGCGAGTCGAACGCCGCCACGGCCAAGGAGTCCACGTGCTACTACGCGCGGGTGCTCTCCGAGGACCTGCCCATGGCGATCGACGTCCTCGCGGACATGGTCACCGCGCCGCTGCTGGAGACCGATGAGCTCGAGCGCGAGCGCGGGGTCATCCTCGAGGAGCTGGCCATGGACCAGGACGACCCCACGGACGTGGCCTTCGAGCACTTCGTCGAGCACGTTCTGCACGGCAACCCGCTTTCGCGCCCCATCGGGGGCACGCCCGAGGAGATCACCGGGGTGGCCCGCCAGCGCGTGCTCGAGCACTGGCAGGAGCACTACCGCCCGGAGAACCTCGTGGTCACCGCCGCCGGCGGCCTGGATCACGACCGCGTGGTCGAGGAGGTGCGCGAGCGCCTGGCCCGCGCCGGCTGGGACCCCGAGGCTCCCGGCAGTCCGCGGGCCCGTCGTTCGGGGCAGCCCGACGGCCTGGCACAGCTGAGCCCCGAGTGGGGCCGTCACCTGCTGCACCGCCCGGTCGAGCAGACCAATGTGGTGATCGGGCGCCCCGGCCTGGTCGCCGGCGACGAGCGCCGCTACGTCATGACCGTGCTCAACGCCGCGCTGGGTGGGGGCATGTCCTCGCGGCTGTTCCAGGAGATCCGGGAGAAGCGCGGGCTGGCCTACAGCACGTTCTCCTTCTCCGGCTCCTACTCGGATGCGGGATACTTCGGGATGTACGCCGGCTGCGCGCCCGCGCGCACCGACGAGGTGCTGGAGCTGATGCAGGCCCAGCTCCAGGAGCTGGCCGCCGACGGCCCGGGGGAGCGCGAGCTGGCCAAGGTCGTCGGGCAGCTGGCCGGCGGGACCGTCATGGCGCTGGAGGACTCCGGTTCGCGCATGAGCCGCCTGGGCTCGGCAGAGCTGGGCATCGGCGAGTTCGTGGACCTCGAGGAGACCATGAACCGGGTCCGCTCCGTGACCGCGCAGGACGTCCAGCGCCTGGCCGCCGAGCTCGCGGAGGGCCCCGCCGTCGTGCAGGTCGTGCAGCCCCCCGACGGGCAGTGAGCCCCCGGGCAGGCGCCCGCCCGCACGGCACGCGGGACGATCATCATTCGAGCCGCCGATCGGCGGAGCAGCGAAGGAGCACAGCATGAGCGAGAACACCGCGAGCGGACTGCGCGTGGCCGTCCTGGGCGCCCACGGGCGCATGGGCTCGGAGGCCGTCAGGGCCGTCGAGGCCGCCGAGGGGCTGGACCTCGTGGCGGCCCTCGATCACAGCGACAGCCTGCAGAAGCTCGTGGAGGCGCAGGCGGAGGTCCTCATCGACCTGACGGTGCCCGCGGCCTCCGAGGACAACGTCCGCTTCGGCGTGGAGCACGGCATCCACTGCGTCGTGGGCACGACCGGATGGGACGACGAGAAGCTGGCCCGCCTGGAGCAGCTTCTCGGCGAGCACCCGGAGGTGGGGGTGCTGATCGCCCCGAACTTCTCGATCGGCGCGGTGCTGGCCATGCGCTTCTCGGCCCAGGCCGCCAGGTTCTTCGAATCGGCCGAGATCGTGGAGCTGCATCACCCGGACAAGGTCGACGCCCCCTCTGGCACCGCCGCCAGGACGGCCGCGCTGATGGCCGCCGAGCGGGAGGAGGCCGGTGTGCCCGTCTCCCCGGATGCCACCCAGACCGATCCCACGGGCGCTCGCGGGGGAGTCGTGGACGGCATCCACGTCCACTCGGTGCGCCTGCGCGGACTGGTCGCGCACCAGGAGACGCTGCTGGGCTCCGTGGGGGAGCAGCTGAGCATCCGCCACGACTCGTTCGACCGCGTGTCCTTCATGTCCGGCGTGCTGCTGGGCGTGCGCACCGTCGGGCAGCGCCCGGGGCTGACCCACGGGCTCGACGGCTACCTGGACCTGGAAGCGTGAGCGCTGAGGACGTCCGGCAGTCGCTCAGTCCGCTGCGGCGGCTGGGCTGGGTGGTGCTCGCCGCAGCGCTGCTGACCCTGCTGCTGCTCCCGCTGCCGAGCGCGTCCAAGGTCTGGATCCTGGTGGTCGTGGCCTTCGCGGGCGTGTTCACGCTGCTCGAGGCCCGCGCCAAGGGCAAGGCGCTGGCCGCGATCATGGCAGCGCTGCTGGCCCTCTATCTGGGGCTGAGCCTGCAGCGGGCGTGGATCCTGCTGAGCTCGGACGTGCTGGTCTCCAAGCTGTTCGCCGTCGGGATGATCGTCCTGCCCGTGCTCGGCGTGTGGGCGCTGGTCCGCGAGGTCGTCTTCGGCTCCCGGCTCGAGGGCCTCGGCCGTCGTCTGGAGGCGGAGGGCGGACTGCCCGAGGACCTGCCGCGGCGCCCCAGCGGGCGGATCGTGAGCGAGGCCGCAGACGAGGACTTCGAGCGCTGGGCGCAGGAGGCCGAAGCCGCGCCCGGGGACTGGCGAAGCTGGTACCGGCTCGGCCTGGCCTACAGCGCCTCGGGGGACACTGCGCGCGCACGCCGGTGCATGCGCGATGCCGTGGCCCTGTCGCGAGGGCGCGCCCCGCGGGGCCCTGCCAGCACCGGTGACTGACGGAGGCGGTAGGGTGGTCGCATGACTGCGCACCACGACAAGCCCCTGTTCGGAACCCTGCTCACCGCCATGGTGACTCCGTTCCGCGCCGATGGTTCCGTGGATCTGGACTCCACCGCGGCGCTCGCGCAGCGCCTGGTGGACCAGGGCTGCGACGGCCTGGTGGTCGGCGGCACCACCGGGGAGTACTCGACCATGACGGACGACGAGCACGAGGCGGTCTTCCGCGCCGTGCGCGAGGCCGTCGGCGATCGGGCCGCCCTGGTGGCCGGTGCGGGGTCCAACGACACCGCGCACACCATGCACCTGTCCGAGCAGGCCCAGAAGGCCGGCATGGACGGGCTGCTGATCGTCACCCCGTACTACAACAAGCCCACGCAGGCCGGCGTCGTCGCGCACTTCGAGAAGGTCGCCGACTCCGTCGAGCTGCCGATAATGCTCTACGACATCCCCGGCCGCACGGGCATCCCGCTGTCGGCGGACACGCTGATCCGGCTGGGCAAGCACCCCAGAATCGCCGCGGTCAAGGACGCCAAGGCGGATCTGACGGAGGCCACGCGCGTCATGGCCGAGTCCGATCTGCTGTTCTACTCCGGCGACGACGGCCTGACCGTCCCGTGGATGGCCATCGGCGCCGTGGGACTGGTCGGCGTGACCTCGCACGTGGACACCCCGCGCTTCCGCCGGATGATCGATGCCATGCGCAGCGATGACCTGGCCACGGCCCGCGGCCTGGCCTACGAGCTGGAGCCCGTGGTCCGCGCGACCATGACCCATGTGCCCGGCGCCGTGGCCGCCAAGCAGATCCTGCACTGGCAGGGCGTGCTGCCCGGGCACACCGTGCGCCTGCCGTACGTGGAGGCCACCCAGGACGAGCTCGCCGCCATGCGCGCGGACCTGGAGGGCAGCGTCGTCCAGGACACGATCGGCGCCTGAGCCGTGCCTGCCGCTGCGCTGCAGCGAGTCGACGGCGCAGCCTGTCGGCGAACCGCGCTCCGCACCGCCCCGTCCTCGGGCGGCGGAGCGCGGACCCATGACATGAAGAACTGAATGACCAGCAGCGCGAGATCGCGCTGACAACCGCACATGAAAGGGGTCACATGGTCCACTGGATCGAAGACCTGAAGGCACCGCCGTCCCTGTCCAAGGACACCCTGCGAGTCACCCCGCTGGGCGGCCTGGGCGAGGTCGGACGCAACATGACCGTGTTCGAGATCAACGGCCAGCTGCTGATCGTCGACTGCGGCGTGCTCTTCCCCGAGGAGCACCAGCCCGGCGTGGATCTGATCCTGCCGGACATCTCCCAGATCGAGGACCGCCTGGACGACGTCGTCGCGGTCGTGCTCACGCACGGCCACGAGGACCACATCGGCGCGATCCCGTACCTGCTCAAGCGCCGCCCGGACATCCCTCTGCTCGGCTCGCAGCTGACCCTGGCCCTGGTCGAGGCCAAGCTGCAGGAGCACCGCATCAAGCCGTTCATGCTCACCGTCCGCGAGGGCCAGGTGGAGAAGCTGGGCGAGTTCGAGTGCGAGTTCGTCGCCGTGAACCACTCCATCCCGGACGCCCTGGCCGTTTTCATGCGGACCAAGGGCGGCACGGTGCTGCACACGGGCGACTTCAAGATGGACCAGCTTCCTCTCGACGGCCGCATCACCGACCTGCGCCACTTCGCCCGCCTGGGCGAGGAGGGCGTGGATCTGTTCCTGACCGACTCGACCAACGCCGAGGTCCCGGGCTTCACGCCCACCGAGAAGGACATCGGGCCGGTGCTCTCCGGCGTCATCGCCAAGTCGACCCAGAAGGTCGTCGTCGCGTCGTTCTCCTCGCACGTCCACCGCGTGCAGCAGGTGCTCGACGCCGCCGTCGCGGCCAACCGCAAGGTCGTGCTGATGGGCCGGTCCATGGTGCGCAACATGGGCATCGCCGAGGAGCTCGGCTACCTGGACGTGCCCAAGGGCGTGCTGGTCGATCAGAAGAAGATCGACAACTACCGCGACGACGAGATCGTCGTGATGTGCACCGGCTCCCAGGGCGAGCCCATGGCGGCGCTGTCGCGCATGGCCCGCGGTGATCACCGGGTGCAGCTGCAGGAGGGCGACACCGTCATCCTCGCCTCGTCGCTGATCCCGGGCAACGAGAACTCCGTGTTCCGCATCATCAACAGCCTCATGCGCATGGGCGCTCATGTGGTGCACAAGTCCAACGCCAAGGTCCACGTCTCCGGGCACGCCTCGGCAGGCGAGCTGCTGTACTGCTACAACATCGTCGAGCCCGAGCAGGTCATGCCGGTGCACGGCGAGGTCCGCCACCTCATGGCCAACGGCGAGCTCGCCGAGGCCACCGGAGTGCCGCCGGAGAACGTGCTGCTGATCGAGAACGGCACCAGCGTGGATATGAAGCAGGGCCGGGCGCGCATCGCCGGTCGCCGCGACATCAAGTTCGTCTACGTCGACGGCTCGTCGGTCGGCATGATCACCGAGGACGACCTCCAGGACCGCATCGTGCTCGGCGAGGAGGGCTTCGTCTCGATCGTCGTCGTGATCGACCGCAAGTCCAAGTCCGTCGTCACCGGCCCGGACGTCCACGCCCGCGGCGTGGCCGAGAACGATCGCGTGTTCGACGAGATCAAGCCCAAGATCACCGCCGCGATCGAGGACGCCCTCAAGGACAGGCGCGAGCACACCACGCACCAGCTGCAGCAGACGGTGCGTCGCACGATCGGCCCGTGGGTGGGGCGCAAGCTGCGCCGCAAGCCCATGATCGTCCCGGTCGTGCTGGAGGCGGACCGGAGCTGATCCCGGCCGCCGCCCCGTGATCACCGGGCGGTCAGGCCACACCGCGGCCCGCAGACGAGCCATCGTCTGCGGGCCGTCGACTACCCTGGGGGCCATGGCGACTCGTACTTCCCCCGCCCGCAAGGGCGCCTCGACGTCGCGCGGCTCTGGCTCCAGGCCCAAGAGCGGATCCTCCAAGTCCCCTCGCGCCACGTCCTCCAGCTCCCGCGCAGCAGGCCCCGGCGCCGGCGAGCGCATCCTCGATGCCCTCCTCGGGCTCTGGCTGTGGTGCGCCCACCTGGTCGGCGGCGCCGTGCGCCGCATCGGCACCGTGCGCACCGATATGGAGCCCCAGGACCGTCGCGACGGCGGAGCCCTGGTGCTGCTGTGCCTGGGCGCGGCGATCGCCGTGGTCGAGTGGTGGAGCCTCTACGACTCCGGCGTGCCCGTGCTGGGCGCCGCCGCCTCGGGCATCCACGTGGTGGTCGCCGGGCTGATCGGCTGGGCGGCTCTCGTGCTGCCGCTGGCTCTGGGCGGCTTCGCCCTGCGGATCTTCCGCCGTCCCGTGCCCACCCCGCCGAACAACCGGATCGCGCTGGGCCTGAGCCTGGCGCTGCTGACGGCCAGCGGGATCGCCCACGTGCTGGGCGGCTCGCCGGGCGTCGCGGATTCCTTCCAGGCCCGCCTCACCGCCGGCGGAGCCATCGGCTACCTGATGGCCGGCCCGCTGGGCGGGGTCATCACGCCCGTGGGCGCCGCGATCGTCTGCGCGCTGCTGCTGGCGATCTGTGTCCTGATCATCACCGGGACCCCGCTGTCGCAGATCGGCCCGCGCCTGGGGGCAGCCTGGCGGACTCTGGTGGGGGAGTCGGAGCCCCACAGGCGTGCGGGCACCGACCTCTCGGCGCAGGAGCACGACCGCTCCTACCTCGATGACCGCCAGGCCGAGCCCGAGTCCCGTGCGGCCCGCCGAGCTCGCAAGCGGCAGGAGAAGCAGGACGCGCAGCGCCGAGCCGAGCTGGACTCCTACCACGGCGACGAGGCCTTCGAGACGGCCGTGCTGCCGGACGGTCCCGAGGGGCAGGAGGCCGAGCAGCAGCCCCGCCGCTCGGGCCGTCGCCCAGCGGCGCGGGACACGGGCGAGAGCTTCGTCTACGACGTCGAGTCCGGAGAGGCGCCGAGCCCCCAGGAGGATTCCTCGGCCGCGGCTGCCGCTTCCCAGGAGGAGCGCCCGCGTCCCGGGCAGAAGCGCCCCACCCGCGATCAGCAGGCCGCGCGCAGGCTGCTGGCGGAGCAGGGACTCGAGCCCGGCGGCGCGGCGGCCTCCTCCGCCTCGGACACCGCGGCCGGCTCCGGCTCCTCCGCGCTCGTGGACGACCAGGGCGTCGACGAGCACGAGCCCGTCGTGGGCCGAGCGGTCATGCGCCGGGCGGAGACTCCGGTCGAGCCCATCCCGGCGCGCACCGAGCAGCTGCAGCTCGAGGGCGATGTCGCCTACACGCTGCCGGACCCGTCCTCGCTCGTGCTGGGGCCGCCGTCCAAGGAGCGCTCGGAGGCCAACGACGCCGTCGTGGCCGCGCTGACCAGCGTGCTGGAGCAGTTCAAGGTCGACGCCGAGGTCACCGGGTTCTCCCGAGGCCCCACGGTCACCCGCTACGAGATCGAGCTGGGTGCCGGCACCAAGGTCGAGCGCGTCACGGCGCTGTCCAAGAACATCTCCTATGCGGTCGCCTCGGCGGACGTGCGCATCCTCTCGCCGATCCCCGGCAAGTCCGCCATCGGCATCGAGATCCCGAACACCGACCGCGAGACCGTCGCCCTGGGCGACGTCCTGCGCTCGCAGGCCGCGCGCAAGAACGATCACCCCATGGTCATGGGCGTGGGCAAGGACGTCGAGGGCGGCTTCGTCGTGGCGAACCTGGCCAAGATGCCGCACATGCTCGTGGCCGGTGCCACCGGCGCGGGCAAGTCGTCGTTCGTGAACTCCATGATCGTCTCGCTGCTCATGCGGGCCACCCCGGATGAGGTCCGCCTGGTGATGGTCGACCCCAAGCGCGTGGAGCTGACCGCCTACGAGGGCGTGCCGCACCTGATCACCCCGATCATCACGAACCCCAAGAAGGCCGCCGAGGCGCTGCAGTGGGTCGTGCGGGAGATGGATGCCCGCTACGACGACCTCTCGCGCTACGGCTACAAGCACATCGACGACTTCAACAAGGGCGTGCGCGCGGGCAAGGTCCAGCCGGAGCCGGGCTCCAAGCGGGTCATCCGCCCGTACCCCTACCTGCTGGTGATCGTGGACGAGCTCGCGGACCTGATGATGGTCGCCCCTCGCGATGTCGAGGACTCGATCGTGCGCATCACCCAGCTGGCGCGCGCGGCCGGCATCCACCTGGTGCTGGCCACCCAGCGCCCGTCGGTGGATGTGGTCACGGGCCTGATCAAGGCCAACGTGCCCTCGCGCATGGCGTTCGCGACCTCCTCGGTCACGGATTCCCGCGTGGTCCTGGACCAGCCCGGTGCGGAGAAGCTGATCGGACAGGGCGACGCCCTGTTCCTGCCCATGGGCGCCTCCAAGCCCATGCGCGTGCAGGGCGCGTGGGTCGCAGAGTCCGAGATCCACGACGTCGTCGAGCACGTGAAGTCGCAGATGCAGACGCACTACCGCGACGACGTCATCCAGGAGCAGCCCAAGAAGCAGATCGACGAGGACATCGGGGACGATCTGGACGTCCTGCTGCAGGCGGTCGAGCTCGTGGTCACCACGCAGTTCGGCTCGACCTCCATGCTGCAGCGCAAGCTGCGCGTGGGCTTCGCCAAGGCCGGACGGCTCATGGACCTGATGGAGTCCCGCGGGGTGGTGGGCCCGTCGGAGGGCTCCAAGGCCCGCGACGTCCTGGTGGGTCCGGACGACCTGGCCGCCACCCTGGCCGTCATCCGCGGCGAGGAGCCCCCCACCGCGGCCGAGCCCGCCCCGGCGCATCCGCATCAGGGCACCGGCGGCTCCGGTGAGATCGCGTCCTCCGGCGCCGACGCCCTGGACGACTCGGACGTCGAGGCCGCCGCCGAGTACCACGACGACGCGGACGAGGAGTCCAGCCAGGACGCCTGGCAGCTCACCGGCCGCTGACCCTAGCCTCCGGCGCTGTGCCGTCTGCGACGACGACGCGCCGGAGGCCTCATCGCACGCAGACCGACGCGGCGCATCGCGCGCCGCAGGACAGGAGCACTTCATGACCGCAGCGGCCGATCAGGGCGGACGCCCCGCTCCGTCCAACTGGAACCTGCCCAATGCGCTGACCACGCTGCGGATCGTCATGGTCCCGTTCTTCGTGTGGTTCGCCGTGCTGGGCGGCTCGTTCGGCGAGGCCTCGCTGGGGTGGCGCTGGGCGGCTGTGGGCGTGTTCGGCCTGGCCATGTTCACCGACAAGCTCGACGGCGACATCGCCCGCGCCCGCGGGCTGATCACCTCGTTCGGCAAGATCGCCGATCCGATCGCGGACAAGCTGCTCACGGGGGCCGCGTTCATCGTCCTGTCGGCCATGGGCGAGCTGTGGTGGTGGGTCACGATCGTGATCCTGGTCCGCGAGTGGGGCATCACCGTCATGCGCTTCGCCGTGATCCGCTACGGCGTGATGGCCGCCTCGAAGGGCGGCAAGCTCAAGACCGTCCTGCAGACCATCGCGCTGCTGCTCCTGCTGCTCCCGCTGGGGCCGGTCGTGGGGCAGTGGTGGCCGTGGCTCGGCTGGTTCTTCATGGCCCTGGCCACGATCGTCACCGTGGTCACCGGAGCGGACTACGTGCTCAAGGCGGTCCAGCTGCGCCGCGATTCCCTGGCCGCGGGCAAGCCGGTCGACAACAGCTGATGAGCGCGCCCATGGACGGCTCCTCGGCCCCCACGACGGCCACGGGGATCGCGGGTGCGGGAGGCGACGCCGGCGCCGCGACGGAGGCCATCGACTCCTTCGCCGCCCGAGCGGTGCACGCGGCTGCCGAGGCCGGGCTGAGCCTGGGCACCGCCGAATCGCTGACCGGGGGCGCCCTTGCCGCCGCGATCGTCTCGGTCCCCGGGGCCTCGTCGGCCTTCGAGGGCTCGGTGGTCTCGTACTCGCACGCGGTCAAGCAGCGCGTGCTGGGCGTGGAGGCCGAGCTGCTCGAGCGCACCGGGGCCGTCAGCGCCGAGGTGGCCGAGGCGATGGCTTCCGGCGCGCGGACCGCGCTGGGCATCGACGTCGCCGTGTCCACCACCGGAGTGGCCGGGCCGGAGCCGCACGACGGGCAGCCCGTGGGGACGGTGTGGCTCGGTGCCGCCGGTCCTCGCGGGCTCAGCTCCCGGCTGCTGCGGCTCGAGGGCGATCGGGAGCAGATCCGCCGCCTGAGCGTGCGGGCCGCCCTGGAGATGCTCGTGGAGGTCCTGGGCGCCTCCCAGTGAACTCCTAGCCGAACGGCCGTCGAGCACGGAACAATGGAGTCCTGTCGGCGGTTGCACCCACCGACGGCCCAGAGAGGGCCATCCGGGCCCGGTCGCCGACCGGTTCGGACAACGCGGAGGCATCGTCCTCCGCACGACCGAGGAGCCACATCATCACCACCACCAAGACCCCTGTGTCCGTCAACGGAATCATTCGCTGGAAGGACATGGACCAGACTTCGACGCAGGAGGCGGAGGCCGCGCAGTCCCGGCCCGTCGTGCTGCGTCAGGAGATCGGTGAGGTCCTGCGTTCGGTCCGCCAGCGTCAGGGCCGCACGCTGCGCGAGGTCTCCCACTCCGCACGCGTATCGCTCGGCTACCTGTCGGAGGTGGAGCGCGGGCAGAAGGAGGCGTCCTCCGAGCTGCTCGCCTCGATCTGCGCCGCACTCGACATCCCCGTGTCGGCCATGCTGCGCGAGGTCGCCGATCGCATCGCCGAGCTCGAGGGCAACTTCGCCCCGGACACGGTGCCGGCGGAGCTGCACGAGGAGTTCGGCTCGAGCTTCGCGGGGACCGTCCAGGCCTCCTGAGGCCCAGCGCCTCCCGCGGCGACCCGACTGGTCGCCGCCCCATGACCAGCTGCAGGGCCCGGTGCCGACAACGGCGCCGGGCCCTGCGCCGTGCCGGGCCCGTCGGCTGTCCGGCTCGGATCCGATCTGAAGAGGAGCGATCGCCCGCATGCGCGTGAGCAGGTTCAACGAGATGGTCGTCCACGAGTTCGGACAGGCGCAGGGCCGGATCCTGGTGCGCGACACCGTGCTGGGGGAGCTCGGCCACCGAACCGCCGAGCAGGCGCTGGCCGACGGCGAGGATCCCAAGCTCGTCTGGTTCGCGCTGTGCCGCGAGCAGCAGGTCCCCGAGTCCCGGCAGTGGGGGCCGGACCAGGAGCCGCGCTCCTGAAGCGGACCCGTCGCGACACGCGCAGGTCCGCTGCATTCGAAGAGGTGTTCGAATCGGCTATCGTGGGGCCTGCGCCCGCAGGGTCGCCGCCTCCGGCCGCATCTCGGTGTGCTGAGGTGGCGCCGGCGGGCCCCGCAGGCTCCACAGCTGCTGGTCGCAGGCCCCCTTCGGGGCGGCTGATCGGCAGCCCCCACGGTCCGTCTTGTGCTGTCGGACCCCGTCCATACGTTGGTGCGCAGCAGCACCGTCGGGCCCCTCATCGAGCGGACCCGCCCCCACGATCCACGCGAGGTGAATGATGGCTCCCAAGAAGTCCGCAGCTTCGGCTGCCTCCGGCGGCTCGGACCGCGAGCAGGCGCTCGAGACCGTCCTGGCCCAGATCGACAAGAGCTACGGCAAGGGCTCAGTCATGAAGCTGGGCGAGCGCCCGGCGCAGAAGGTGGAGGTCATCCCCACCGGCTCGATCGCCCTGGACGTGGCCCTCGGCACCGGCGGCTTCCCGCGCGGACGCGTCGTGGAGATCTACGGCCCGGAGTCCTCCGGCAAGACCACGGTGGCCCTGCACGCGGTGGCCAGCGTCCAGCGCGCCGGCGGCATCGCGGCCTTCATCGATGCCGAGCACGCCCTGGACCCGGTCTACGCCCAGAAGCTCGGCGTGGACATCGACAACCTCCTGGTCTCCCAGCCGGACACCGGCGAGCAGGCGCTCGAGATCATGGACATGCTGGTCGGCTCCGGCTCGATCGACATCGTCGTGGTGGACTCCGTGGCGGCGCTGGTGCCCAAGGCGGAGATCGAGGGTGAGATGGGCGATTCGCACGTGGGCCTGCAGGCCCGCCTGATGTCGCAGGCGCTGCGCAAGATCACCGGTCGCCTGTCCAATTCGAACACCACCGCGATCTTCATCAACCAGCTGCGCGAGAAGATCGGCGTCATGTTCGGCTCGCCGGAGACCACCACGGGCGGCAAGGCGCTGAAGTTCTACGCCTCCGTGCGCGTGGACGTGCGCCGCATCGAGACCCTCAAGGACGGTGCGAACCCCGTGGGTAACCGCACCCGCGCCAAGATCGTCAAGAACAAGATGGCCCCGCCGTTCAAGCAGGCCGAGTTCGACATCCTCTACGGCCAGGGCATCTCCACCGAGGGCGGCCTGATCGACCTGGGCGTGGAGCAGGGCATCGTCAAGAAGTCCGGCGCCTGGTACACGTACGAGGGCGACCAGCTCGGTCAGGGCAAGGAGAACTCGCGCCGGTTCCTCAAGGACAACCCGGAGCTGGCCGAGGAGATCGAGCAGCGCCTGCTGGTCAAGCTCGGCATCGTCGAGGACCCGAACGAGGAGGTCGACCAGGAGGCGATCGCCACCGCGGGCATCGATGCCCCGCTGGGCGGCGACTCCGAGAAGGCCCCGGCGGACGCCGCCTTCTGAGCGGCTGCCGGCCTGATGCGCTGAGCCAGCCCCCGCCGCCCGCTCGGGCAGCGGGGGCTGCTCGCCTCAGATCCGGGCTCGTGCCTGTCCACAGCGCGATGACGGTGCTGCGCCAGGCCCCAGCCCGCTGACCGGAGATCGCACGGGCCAGAGACCCTGCAGACCAGAGACAAAGCTCAGGAGCGCCGATCCTCGTGGACCCAGACGACCTGCCCGTGCAGGACAGCGATCAGCTGCCGCAGGACACGCTGGCGAATGAGCTCGGCGAGTCGGACTACGACCGCCGCCGTCTCAGAGCCCAGCAGCGCGCCCGCCGCATGGGGCGTGCCGTGCGCAGCGACCGCGACATGCCCTCGGATCCCACGGAGGCCGCTGAGCAGCAGGAGCAGCTGCATGAGACGGCGCGCGCCATCGTGCTGCGCCAGCTCACCGCCTCGGCCAAGTCGCGCCAGCAGCTCGAGGACAAGCTCGCGGACAAGGACATCCCGGAGTCCGTGGCACGGGCGGTGCTGGATCGCTTCGAGCAGGTCGAGCTCGTGGACGATCAGGCGTTCGCGCAGTCCTACGTCCGGCAGCGGGCGGAGACCCGCAAGCTGGCCCGCCCGGCCCTGCGCATGGAGCTGCAGCGCAAGGGCGTGGACCGGGACCTCGTCGAGCAGGCCCTCGCCCAGCGCACCGATGACGACGAGCGGGCGGATGCCGTGGAGCTCGCGCGCCGCAAGCTGCCGTCGGGTCCGGCGCTTCAGGCGCAGCTGGCAGATCGCGAGGCCAAGCAGAAGCTCATCCGCCGCATGGTCTCCGCCCTGGCGCGCAAGGGCTACGCCCCAGGGCTGGCCTTCGAGGTCGTGCGCGGCGTGCTGGACGACCACGGCACCGGCGATGACGGCCTGCTCGAGGAGCCGGAGAGCCTCTGAGGAGGAGGGCCTCGGCTCGGGTGCAGCGGGGGAGCGGGAGATTTGACCGACTCACTATCCTTGTCGCGTGACTCCCCGCCTCGATACCGCCCAGACCGGCCCCTCCACGCTCGCCCCCGAGGTCCCCGTGCTCGAGGCCCCGCGCTCCTATGAGGTGCGCACCTTCGGCTGCCAGATGAACGTCCACGACTCCGAGCGGATCTCCGGGATGCTCGAGACCGCCGGCTACGTCCCCGCCCAGCCGGAGGACGAGCCGGATCTCATCGTGTTCAACACCTGCGCGGTGCGCGAGAACGCCGACAACAAGCTCTACGGCAACCTCTCCCAGCTCGTGGGACCCAAGAAGCGCAACGAGCGCATGCAGGTGGCTGTGGGCGGATGCCTGGCGCAGAAGGACCAGGATCGGATCCTGGAGACCTCACCGGTCGTCGACGTCGTGTTCGGAACCCACAACATCGGCTCCCTGCCGACCCTGCTCGAGCGCGCTCGGCACAACGAGGACGCGCAGATCGAGATCCTCGAGTCGCTGGAGACCTTCCCGTCGGCGCTGCCGACCAAGCGGGACCAGGCCTACGCGGGCTGGGTCTCGATCTCGGTGGGCTGCAACAACACGTGCACGTTCTGCATCGTGCCGTCGCTGCGCGGCAAGGAGGAGGACCGTCGGCCCGGCGACATCCTGGCCGAGGTCCAGGCGCTCGTGGATCAGGGCGCGGTCGAGGTCACCCTGCTGGGGCAGAACGTGAACTCCTACGGCGTCTCCTTCGGCGACCGCCAGGCCTTCTCCAAGCTGCTGCGCGCCTGCGGGCAGATCGAGGGGCTGGAGCGCGTGCGCTTCACCTCCCCGCATCCGGCCGCCTTCACCGACGACGTCATCGACGCCATGGCCGAGACCCCCAATGTCATGCCGCAGCTGCACATGCCGCTGCAGTCCGGGTCGGATCGGGTGCTCAAGGACATGCGCCGGTCCTACCGCTCCGCCAGGTTCCTGCGGATCCTGGAGAAGGTCCGCGAGCAGATCCCGCACGCTGCGATCACCACCGACATCATCGTGGGATTCCCTGGTGAGACCGAGGAGGACTTCCAGGACACCCTCGACGTCGTCGAGCGCTCCCGGTTCTCCTCGGCCTTCACCTTCCAGTACTCCGTGCGCCCGGGCACTCCGGCAGGCGAGCGCGAGGACCAGCTGCCCAAGGAGGTCGTCCAGCACCGCTACGAGCGCCTGGTGGCCCTGCAGGACCGGATCGCCGCCGAGGAGAACGAGCAGCTGGTGGGCCGCACCCTCGAGCTGCTGGTCACCGCGGACACGGGGCGCAAGTCCGAGGCCACCCATCGCCTCTCGGGGCGCGCACCCGACCAGCGCCTGGTCCACTTCTCGGTGCCCGAGGGCGAGCAGGCCCCGCGCCCGGGTGACTTCGTGACCGTGCCCGTGACCCGGGCGGCCGCCTATCACCTGATCGCCGATCCGCAGCCCGGCCAGTACCGGCTGCGCCGCTCGCGCGGCGGGGATGCCTGGGAGCGCGAGCAGGCCGCCTCCTGCGCAGCGCCGAGCGGCGGTGCCGCCGGCGGCGCGGGCGGTGCGGTGAGCCTCGGCATGCCGTCACTGCCCGTGCGCGGAGCGTGAGCGCAGCGCCTCAGGTCCCGGCGGGCCAGCTGCCGGTCGTCGGGATCGTCGGGCCCACGGGGACCGGCAAGTCGGACCTGGCGATCGCCCTGGCCCAGCGCCTGGACGGGGAGGTCGTCAACGCCGACTCCATGCAGTTCTACCGGGGCATGGACATCGGCACCGCCAAGGTCACGGAGGCTCAGCGCCGGGGGGTCCCGCACCATCTCCTGGACATCCTGGACGTGCACCAGGAGGCCTCGGTGGCCCGCTTCCAGCGCGCAGCCCGGGAGTGCTTCGAGGACATCCGCTCGCGCCGTCGCGTGCCGATCCTGGTGGGCGGCTCGGGCCTCTACGTGCGCGCCGCGCTCGATGAGATCGAGTTCCCCGGCACCGACCCGCAGGTCCGCGCTCGCCTGATGCAGGAGCTGCAGGACCACGGCGAGGGGCCGCTGCGCCGACGGCTGCAGGAGGCCGATCCTGCCTCCGCCCAGCGCGTGCACGACGACCGCCGCCTCATCCGGGCGCTCGAGGTCCTGGAGGTCACCGGGCGGCCGTTCACGTCGTTCATGCCCACGCGCACGTATCACCAGCCTGCCCTGCAGATCGGTCTGGACACCGATCGCGCCGTGCTGCATCAGCGCCTGGCCGATCGCGTGCAGGCCATGGCCGAGGCCGGTCTGGAGGGCGAGGTCGCGCGCCTGCTGCCGCTCGGACTGCTCGAGAGCCCCACCGCAGGTCGTGCGCTGGGCTATCCGCAGTTCGCCGACGTCGTGCTGGGGCGCACCGATCGCGCACAGGCCATCGAGGCCACGACCGTGGCCACCCGCCAGTTCGCCCGACGCCAGCTCACCTGGTTCCGCGCCGATCAGCGCGTGCACTGGCTCGAGGCCGGTGCCGAGGACCTCGTTGAGCAGGCCCAGCGGATCCTCAGCGCGGACTAGCATGCTGGGGTGGACGCCCGCACACCGACCCAGGAGGACGACCCCGTGACTGCCGAGACCACCACCGAGACCGCTTCCGCGCCGGAGGCCCCGTCGGTCTTCGGCGAGCTCAGCGGGATGGAGTTCCTCAAGGGCCACGGCACGGGCAATGACTTCGTGCTCGTGGTGGACCCGGACGGGCAGCTGCTGCTGGGCGACGACGTGCTCCGACGGGCCTGCGACCGTCACCAGGGCATCGGCGGCGACGGCTTCATCCGCCTCATCCGCTCCTCGGCGCTGCCCGAGGGCCGCGAGCTGCTCGAGCAGGACCCGTCGGCCGAGTGGTTCATGGACTACCGCAACGGGGACGGCTCGATCGCC
Organism: Kocuria palustris; assembly: GCF_016907795.1. NCBI lineage: Bacteria > Bacillati > Actinomycetota > Actinomycetes > Micrococcales > Micrococcaceae > Kocuria > Kocuria palustris. Next base: position 688,141 of record NZ_JAFBCR010000001.1, on the reverse strand, counting down.
GAGATGTGCGGCAACGGCGTGCGCGTGTTCGTCCGGGCGCTGCTGCAGCAGGGACTGGTGGATCTGGGGGAGGGCGCCATGCTGCGCATCGGCACCCGCGGCGGCCTCAAGACGGTCGCCGCCACGCCCGACGGCTTCGCAGTGGACATGGGGCCGTGGGGATTCATCGACGGCGACCGGGCGCGCGAGCGGGGCTCCGACGCCGTCGTGACGGCCCAGGGCCTGAAGGTCCCTCGTCCGGGGGTCTCGATCACCATGGGCAACCCGCACACCGTGGTGGCGCTGGCCGAGGGCGAGAAGCTCGATCACCTGCAGCTGTGGACCCAGCCGGAGGTGAGCCCCACGCCTCCCGACGGCACCAATGTGGAGTTCGTGGTCCCGGCCGACGACGAGGGCGACGGCATCGGCCGGCTGCGCATGCGCGTCCACGAGCGCGGGGTGGGGGAGACCCAGTCCTGCGGCACCGGGGCCTGCGCCGCCGCGGCAGCGACGCGGTTCTGGGCGGGGGCCTCGGCACCCGATGAGTACCTGGTCCAGGTGCCCGGCGGCATCGTCTCGGCGACCTTCGTGCCCGGGCCGGACGGCGCCGAGCATGTGGTGCTGGCCGGACCGGCAGAGATCGTGGCGCGCGGCGTCTTCGCCTGAGGCGCCCTCAGCGGGTTGCACGGGCGGCCGAATCTGCCCTGGACACGGCTCGACGAGCAGCGTCCCGGGGTATTGCTGGAGTCCTCCGGCGCGGCGGCCGCCGGCTGGAGTGATCAGCCCCGGGTGACGGCGAGGATCCGGAAGCCCTTGGCGGTCGCCGTGCGCCGGACCTCCCAGGGCCCCTCGGCGGCCTCCGGCAGCGCGGTGGCGAGCCAGGACTGCAGGGTGTCCGCACCCAGGTTCTTCTGCACCACCAGCCAGGCGGTGCCGCCGGAGGCCAGGCGCGGCAGCCACAGCAGCAGCAGCTCGTGCAGCGCCTGCTTGCCGATGCGGATCGGCGGGTTCGACCAGATCGTGTCGAACCGGCGGTCGTCGGGGACGTCCTGGGGGCGCAGAGCCTCCACGCCAGTCAGACCCAGGGCCGTCGCGTTGTCGCGGGTCAGACCCAGGGAACGGTCGTTGACGTCCACGGCCGTCACCCGTGCCCCCGGCTGTCCAGCCTGAGCCATGGCGATCGCCACCGGGCCCCAGCCGCAGCCCAGGTCCAGCAGCTCGGCGCCCGTCGGATCGGGGACTTCGTCGAGCAGGATCGCGGTGCCCTTGTCCAGGCCCTTGGGGGAGAACACCCCGCCGGCGGTCTCGACGGAGACCTCCCGGCCGCGCAGCTGCACCCGGATCCGCGAGCGGCGCTCCTCGTCCTGCGGAGTCGTGAAGTAGTGGGCGCCAGGGGTCTCGGACATGGGGACCATGGTAGGTCGCCGGGCGATGGGCTCGCGGCCCGGCCGCTCCCGACGGCGGCCCCGGATCCGCTGCACAGGCGCCGTTGCGGAACAAACCGCGTCCGTGCTGCGCTGTAGCCTTGATCGAGCCTCTGCGGCCTCATTCCCCGAGCCCGCACACGGCGTGTCAGACCACACGAAAAGGATCCATGACCCACATCCCCGACAGCGGTGCCGAGCCCACCGGCACCACGCCCACCGATCAGCAGCTCGAGGACGTCGTCGCTCGCGTGCTCTCGCGCGCCCAGCAGCGCCGGGACCGGGACGACCGGTCCGCCCCCGACGATTCCGGCTCGGAGGCAGGGACCTCCCAGGAGGCTGCCGAGGGAGCTCCGGCAGGCGGCGGGCGCCGCGATGTCCTGAGCGGACGCGCCCGCGAGCTCGCGGACCGGAGCGTGCACACCGACGCCGACGGCGCCCAGATGGAGCTGTCCGAGCGGCAGTCGCTGCGCCGCGTGGCCAACCTGTCCACCGAGCTCGAGGACATCACCGAGGTCGAGTACCGCGAGCTGCGCCTGGAGAAGGTCGTGCTCGCCGGGCTGTGGACCACCGGCATGGCCTCCGAGGCGGAGAACTCCCTGCGCGAGCTCGCGGCCCTGGCCGAGACCGCCGGCTCCGAGGTCCTCGACGGCATCATCCAGCGCCGCACCAACCCGGATCCGGCCACCTATCTGGGCTCGGGCAAGGCCCTGGAGCTCAAGGACATCGTGGCGGCCACGGGGGCGGACACCGTCGTCGTGGACGAGGAGCTGGCCCCGTCGCAGCGCCGCGCCCTGGAGGACGTCGTCAAGGTCAAGGTCATCGACCGGACCGGACTGATCCTGGACATCTTCGCCCAGCACGCCAAGTCCAAGGAGGGCAAGGCCCAGGTCGAGCTGGCCCAGCTCGAGTACATGCTCCCGCGCCTGCGCGGCTGGGGCGAGAGCCTCTCCCGCCAGGCGGGCGGTCGCGCCGCGGGCGGCGAGGGCATCGGCTCGCGCGGTCCCGGTGAGACCAAGATCGAGATGGACCGCCGCCGGATCCGCGCACGCATGGCCAAGCTGCGTCGCGAGATCGCCGCCATGAAGCCCTCGCGCGAGGCCAAGAGGCTGAACCGCCGTCGCAACTCGGTGCCCTCGGTCGCGATCGCCGGGTACACGAACGCGGGCAAGTCCTCGCTGCTCAACCGGCTCACGGATGCAGGAGTGCTCGTGGAGAACGCCCTGTTCGCCACTCTGGATCCCACGGTCCGCAAGGCCGAGACTCCGGACGGCATCGGCTACACGCTCTCGGACACGGTCGGCTTCGTGCGATCGCTGCCCACGCAGCTCGTCGAGGCCTTCCGCTCGACCCTCGAGGAGGTCGCCGACTCGGATGTGATCGTCCACGTCGTGGACGCCTCGCACCCGGATCCCGAGGGGCAGATCCGCGCGGTCCACGAGGTCCTCGCGGATATCGACGCCCTCGACCTGCCGGAGATCATCGCGCTGAACAAGGCCGATGCGGCCGACCCGTTCGTGGTGCAGCGGATGCGCAACACCCACCGCGACGTCGTCGTCGTCTCGGCCCGCACGGGCGAGGGCATCGACGAGCTCAAGCAGCGCATCTCCGAGGCGATCCCGCGCCCCGATCACGTGCTGGACCTGCTGGTCCCGTACACCGACGGCGACATCGTCTCGCGGCTGCACGGCTGGGACGCCGAGATCCTGCGCACCGAGTACCTGGGCGAGGGCACGCACCTGCTCGTGAAGGTGCGCGAGGACCTGGCCGGCGAGCTGCAGCGCTATGTGTGGCAGGACGCCCAGCAGTTCGGGCAGGGCGTGCCCGGCGACGGCACGGACGCCGCGGCCTCGGACGCAGCAGACGCCGGCTCCGCTGAGCAGGCCGCCTCCGGCGCCGAGGCGCGCTGAGCGTGGAGGGGGCCAGCACGGGATTCCGGGATGCCTCCGGACGCCCCGTCGTGGACATCCGCCCGGAGTCGCTGCCCGGCGGAGCCGACGCGCTGCACCTTCTGGACACGGCCGTCGAGGCCCTGGGGGGTCAGCGCCGCGACGGCCAGCGCCTGATGGCGGGCAAAGTCGCCGAGGCCCTCGAGCTGAACCGCCACCTGCTGGTCCAGGCCGGCACGGGCACCGGCAAGTCGCTGGCCTACCTGACCCCGCTGGTCCAGCACGCGCGCACGGCCGAGCGCCCCGTGGTGGTCGCCACCGCCACGCTCGCGCTGCAGTCCCAGGTGGTCGGCCGAGACGTCCCCCGCCTGCTCGACGTCCTGTCGGAGGAGCTGCCGGAGGACCTCGAGGTCGCGCTGCTCAAGGGCCGCAGCAACTACGCCTGCCTGCACAAGATCGAGGGCGGCTATCCCGAGGACGAAGGCGGCGCCCTGTTCGCCATGCCCGACGACGGCCCGCATCCCCCGGCCGCATCGAGCTCCCGCGCCGGACGGCTAGGGCTGGAGGTCAAGCGCCTGCGCGAATGGGCGGAGGTCACCGATACCGGCGACCGGGACGACGTCACCCCGGGCGTCACCGACGCCGCCTGGCGGCAGGTCTCCGTCTCCGCGCGCGAGTGCCTGGGCCGCAGCTGCCCGCTCGTGGAGAGCTGCTTCGCCGAGCTCGCCAAGGCCCGGGCGGCCGAGGCCGACATCATCATCACCAATCACGCCCTGCTGGCGATCAACGCCTTCGAATCCATCCAGGTCCTGCCCGAGCACGACGTCGTGGTGGTCGACGAGGCCCACGAGTTGCGGGACCGGGTGACGGGAGCCGTCTCTGGAGCCATGTCCGCGGCCACGGTGCGCTCGGTGGCCGCCTCCGTGCGCAAGCACACCACCGCCAAGCACGAGGAGCTGGCCTCCGGGGCGGATGATCTCGAGAAGGCCCTCGAAGGCGTGCCGGCCGAGCTGCTGGCCAGGGGGCTGACCGAGCCGATGTCGGCGGCCGTCGCCCGCATCCGCGAGGCCGCACGCACCGCGCTGTCGGAGACCAAGCCCGAGTCCAAGGACGGCGGGCGCGACACCGACGGCGGCCGGCAGATGACGCGATCGCGGCTGAGCGAGACCCTCGAGCTCGCGGAGCGGCTGCTCGGCGCGCACGAGGCGCGCGAGGTGATGTGGCTGTCGCGCCAGGGCGGCTGGGAGCCCGGCCGCGGCTACGTCCCGGCCGATGACTCCGATCCGGCGACCCTCAGCATCGCGCCGCTGAACGTGGGCGGGCGCCTGCGCGAGGGCCTGTTCGAGGGCCGCACGGTCGTGCTGACCTCGGCTACCCTGACGGTGGGTGAGTCCTTCGACGCCGTGGCCGGCGATCTGGGACTCAAGGGCTCCGGTGCACCGAAGTGGGACGGCATCGACGTCGGCAGCCCCTTCGACTACCCGCGCCAGGGCATCCTCTACATGGCGAAGCACCTGGACAAGCCCGGGCGTCAGCTCTCCGACGGGATGCTGCAGGAGATCCAGGATCTGCTCGAAGCCTCCGGCGGGGGAGCCCTCGGGCTGTTCTCCTCGCGCCGAGCGGCGGAGGAGGCCGCGGAGGTGATGCGCGAGCGAACCGGCCTGTCGATCCTGTGCCAGGGCGAGTCCACGCTCAGCGCGCTCGTCTCCCAGTTCGCCGAGGAGCCGGACACGTCGCTGTTCGGGACCATGGGGCTGTGGCAGGGAGTCGACGTGCCCGGCGACTCCTGCCGTCTGGTGCTGATCGACCGCATCCCGTTCCCGCGCCCGGATGATCCGCTGTCCACGGCGCGCACCCGCGCGGTCGCCGACAGCGGAGGCAACGGGTTCATGGCGATCTCGGCCACACACGCCGCTGTGCGCCTGGCCCAGGGAGCGGGTCGACTGATCCGCTCCACGAGCGATCGCGGCGTGGTGGCGGTGCTGGACTCGCGGATCGCCACGGCGCGCTACGGCGGGTTCCTGCGCGCCAGCCTGCCTCCGCTGTGGACGACGACCGACCGGAAGACCGTCCACTCGGCGCTGCAGCGGCTGCACGGCCAGGACTGAACCGGCCGGGGCAACCGCGCGCAATCCATACCTACTGCGTTTCGATCCATGTGACTCTGGATATCAGAAGAGTCCGCTCTATCGACGAAGAAGGAGCTCATCATGGCCGATGCGCGCAGCGGCGCGGACGCAGCGGGAAGATCTCGCGGGGACGGGGGGAATCCGTCCCGGCTGCGGACGGCGGCGCGTCGACGGGCCAAGGCAGGGCAGGAGGCCCGCTCGGAGGAGCGCGCCACCGCCGAGCTGCGCTCCGAGAAGTCCCGCGGACCGCATTCCCGCAAGGCCCACCTGAGCATGCGCCCGGTGTGGCTGGGGCTGGCGATCATCGTGCTGGCCGTCGTCGTGCTGATGCCGACCCCGGACGGGCTGAGCGTCTCCGGCCAGCGGGCCCTGGGCATCCTGGCCTTCGCGGTGATCCTCTGGGTCACCGAGGCCGTGTCGTACCCCGTGAGCTCGGTGATGATCATCGGGATCATGGCCCTGCTGCTGGGGGCCTCGCCGGCACCTGACGGCTCGGGGGAGGCGCTGGGGACCAGCGATGCCCTGGGCTATGCCCTCGCCGGCTTCGGCTCCTCGGCGGTGGCGCTCGTGGCGGCGGCGCTGGCGCTGGCTGCGGGCATGCAGGCCACCGGGCTGCACAAGCGCATCGCGCTCGTGGTGATGAAGCACGCGGGGGAGAAGACCAGCCGCATCCTCATCGGAGCGATCATCATCTCGATCGTCCTGGCCTTCTTCGTCCCGTCGGCGACCGCTCGGGCCGGGGCCGTGGTCCCGATCCTCATCGGCATGGTCGCGGCCTTCGGGCTGCCGACCGAGTCCCGGCTGGGCGCGCTCATGGTCATCACCGCGGCGCAGTCGATCTCGATCTGGAACATCGGCGTGCAGACCGCCGCAGCCCAGAACCTCGTGGCCGTCGGATTCATCCAGGAATCCATGGGGGCCACGATCTCCTGGCCGCAGTGGTTCGCCGCCGGCGCTCCCTGGGCTGCGGTGATGTCCGTGGTGCTCTACTTCGTGATGCGGGCCACCATCAAGCCCGAGATCGACCGTCTGGAGGGCGGCCGCGAGATCGTCCAGAAGTCCCTGACGGAGCTCGGGCCCATGACCGGGGCGGAAAAGCGCCTGGCGGCTGTGGCCGTCATCCTGCTGGCCTTCTGGTCCACCCAGGGCTCGCTGCACGACATCGACGCCACCACCGTGACACTGTGCGCCATCGGCGTCATGCTGCTGCCGCGCATCGGGGTCTACTCCTGGAAGACCGTGGAGGAGCTCGTGAGCTGGGGGACGCTCGTGGTCTTCGCGGTCGGCATCTCGCTGGGATCCGTGCTGCTGGAGACCGGGGCAGCGGCATGGCTGTCGGCGGCCGTGTTCGACGGGCTCGGGATCACGGGTCTGCCGGTGCTCGCGATCATCGCGATCGTCGGCGCGTTCACGATCCTGATCCACCTGGGATTCGCCTCGGCCACCTCCATGTCGAGCGCGCTGATCCCGGTGTTCATCGCCCTGGCCGTGTCGATCCCGGACCTGCCCGGCGAGGGCGTGGGCTTCGTGCTGATCATGCAGTTCCTGATCTGCTTCGGATTCCTGCTGCCGATCTCCGCCCCGCAGAACATGCTCGCCTACGGCACGGGCGCGTTCACCACGCAGCAGTTCCTGCGCACCGGCATCCCACTGACGATCGCCGGCTATCTGCTCATCCTGCTGTTCTCGGCCACGTACTGGCAGTGGATCGGGCTGCTGTGACCGGCAGGGGATGAGCGACGAGCGGCTGAGGACGGATCCGTCCTCAGCCGCTCGTCATGGCGGTGATCTGCGTGTTCAGAGGCTGCGCAGGACCGAGACGACCTTGCCCATCACCGTGGCGTGATCGCCCAAGATCGGCTCGTACTGCGAGTTCTGCGGAAGCAGCCAGGTGTGTCCGTCGCGCTGGCGGAAGGTCTTCACCGTGGCCTCGTCGTCCAGCAGGGCCGCCACGATCTCCCCGTTCTCGGCGGTGGCCTGAGCGCGCACCACGACCCAGTCGCCGTCGCAGATGGCGGCATCGATCATGGAGTCGCCGGAGACCCGCAGCATGAACAGCTCGCCGTGGCCGGTGAGCTGGCGCGGCAGGGCCATGCGGTCCTCGACCTGCTGCTCGGCGGTGATCGGGGTGCCGGCGGCGATCCTGCCGACGAGCGGCACGAACGAGACGTCCGCGGAGCCGATCGACGGCAGGTCGTCGTCCAGCTCCGGCGCCTCCGAAGCGGCCGGAGCCTCGGCGACGGCGGAGGCGGCCTCCGCCTCGGGATCGCCGAGCAGATGCAGGGGCACCAGGACCTCGAGGGCGCGCGGGCGCTTGGGGTCGCGGCGCAGGTAGCCCTGCCGCTCGAGCTGATTGAGCTGGTGGGTCACGCTCGACAGGGACTTCAGGCCCACCAGGTCGCCGATCTCGCGCATGGACGGGGGATAGCCGTGGGCGGCGACGGCGCGCTGGATGACCTCCAGGATCGTGCGCTGCCGCGGGGTCAGGCCCTTGCGCCGGGAGGACTCGGAGCCCGTCGCCCGGGCCGTGCCGCCTGAGCCGCGCTGCGTGCGACCGGTGCCGCTGGCTGCCATGTCCGTCCTCGTCTTCCGTCGATGGGCGCCTCCGGATCGCCGGGTGCGCTGCGTGCTGGGCCGCGGCGACGCGCTCGCGCCGCGCCGTGGCCGCCTTGTGGTGTCTGAGCGGTTGCGTTGACTCGTCCTCGAGGCCCCGCCAAGGGCCTCCGACCTGCACAGTCCTCCCGCTGAGGCTACGTGAGCCGGACGTCACCTTCAAACATCTGTTCGATCGTGTCTCGACACGAGTCGTACACAGGTGCTAGAAATGGTCGCAAGCAGTTCGAACACGTATTCGAGAACCGGGATCGGGTCTCGAATCCGACAGAGGTTCGAACACGGGAGCGGCCACCACCCGCACCGTCTGTCACCGTCCGTCCCTCGGCAAGAAGGAGTGCATCCCATGTCCGTGATCAGCACCGCTGTCCTGTCGCACTCGTCCTCCACCGGCAGCATCCCCCTCGTCAGCGCCCTGCGCAGCGGGGGCCGCGCCTTCGCGCAGGAGCTCTCCTCCGCCGTGCCCGCCCTGCGCCGACGCCCCGCTGCGCGGCTCAAGGAGTCGGAGGGGCGCCGTCCGGCTCTGCGCGTCATTCCGGGCGGTCGCGCAGCTGCACCGCAGACTCGGACCCTGCCCGCCGTGAAGGAGCCGGAGGCCTCCGCACCGGCGCCATCCGCGTCCTCGCCCATGCGCCTGACCCGCCGCGGGCGGCTGCTGCTGATCGGCCTGCCGACCATGCTCGGCGTGCTGGCCGCGGCCGCACTGCTGGTCGTGCTGATCGCACCCTCCCACGTCACCGCCGGAACCGAGCCGGCCGAGGGCCCCGGGGTCGACTCCGTGACCGTCCAGCCCGGTCAGAGCCTCTGGGAGGTCGCTCAGCAGGCCGAGCCGCAGCGCGACACCCGGGACGTCGTCCTGCAGATCGTCGAGCTCAACGAGCTGGACTCCGCCCAGGTCTCCCCGGGCCAGCAGGTGCTGGTTCCCGCGGCCTGAGCCGGAGGACGGTGGGTTCGGCCGCCGTCGGATGCTGAAGGCCCCGTCCGCGCCTCGTAGACTGTCCTGGTGACTTCTCAGAGCGCGACACCCAGCACCGAGGGCGCCACGCGAGCCGAACGGCTCGCCTCGCTTCCCCTGCGCCACGACCTGCGCGGCAAGTCCCCCTACGGGGCGCCGCAGATCGACGTCCCCATCGCCCTGAACACCAACGAGAACACGCATCCGGTGCCGCAGGACGTCCAGGACGCCATCGTCGCCGAGGTCTCGCGGGTCGTGGGAACCCTCAACCGCTACCCGGACCGCGAGTTCACGCAGCTGCGCCGCGAGCTGGCCGAATACCTGGGCCACGGCCTGGACCAGGACAACATCTGGGCCGCCAACGGCTCCAACGAGATCCTCCAGCAGCTCATGCAGGCCTTCGGCGGCCCCGGTCGTCGTGTGCTGGCCTTCGTGCCGTCCTACTCCATGTACCCGCTGCTCTCGGCCGGCACGAACACGGAGTTCATCCCGGGCGTGCGCGCCGAGGACTTCACGCTCAGCGCCGAATCGGCCGCCGCACAGGTCCGCGAGCACCGCCCGAGCATCGTGCTGCTGTGCTCGCCCAACAACCCCACGGGCACCGCGCTGGAGGACGACGTCGTCGATGCCGTCTACCGCGCCGGCGAGGAGTCGAACACCGTGGTGGTGGTCGATGAGGCCTATGCCGAGTTCTCCCGCTTCCCGGAGCGCACCGCGCTGCGCCTGCTCGAAGGCCGTCCGCGCCTGGTCGTCAGCCGCACCATGTCCAAGGCCTTCGCCCTGGCCGGTGCGCGGATCGGCTACTTCGCCGCCGCACCGGAGATCGCCGATGCCGTGCGTCTGGTGCGCCTGCCGTATCACCTCTCCGCGGTGACCCAGGCGACCGCTCTGGCGGCGCTGCGCCATCGCACGACTCTGCTCGCCGACGTCGCCGACATCCGCATGCAGCGCGACCGGATCGTCGATGACCTCAAGCGGATGGAGCTGGACCCGGCGGAATCGGACTCCAACTTCGTGTTCTTCGGCGGCGGCATCGACGCCCCGGCCCTGTGGCAGGACCTGCTGGATCGAGGCGTCCTGATCCGCGACGTCGGCATCCCCGGGCACCTGCGCGTCACCGCCGGCACCGAGGAGGAGACCACCGCGTTCCTCGACGGCGTCCGCGCGCACCTGGAGGACCGGTCCGCCGCTGCGAGGGACTCCGAGACAGAGCAGGACCCCGCGAACCGCTGAACCGCCCGCCGCTGACGCCCTCGCACGTCGGCCCGGCACAGAATCCCATCCCGCCGCAGGAGGCCCCATCATGAGCGATCAGCCCACCACCGCAGCGAGCGACGGCGCACGCACCGCCTCGCTCGAGCGCGTGACGTCGGAATCCAGCATCCGCGTCGAGCTGAACCTGGACGGCACCGGCCAGCACTCCATCTCGACCAGCGTGCCGTTCTACGACCACATGCTCACGGCGCTGTCCAAGCACTCGCTGATCGACCTGACGGTCCAGGCCACCGGCGACACCCACATCGACGTCCACCACGTCGTGGAGGACACCGCGATCGTGATCGGCGAGTGCCTGCGCACCGCCCTCGGCGACAAGCGCGGGATCGCCCGCTTCGGCGAGGCCTCCGTGCCGCTGGACGAGGCGCTGGCCCACGCGGTCGTCGACGTCTCCGGGCGCCCGTACTGCGTGCACGTCGGCGAGCCCGAGGGCCAGCAGTACCACTTGATCGGCGGGCACTTCACCGGCTCCATGACCCAGCACGTCTTCGAGTCGCTGACTCATCACGCCGGGATCTGCCTGCACATGGAGCTGGTGCGCGGGCGGGATCCGCATCACATCGTCGAGGCCCAGTTCAAGGCACTGGCCCGTGCGCTGCGCGCCGCCGTCGAGCCGGACCCGCGCGTCACCGGCATCCCCTCGACCAAGGGCGCGCTGTGATCCGCCGCCCGGAGGACGCGGTCGACGACAAGGGCCGCACGATCCCCGCGCCGCACACGGTGGGGGAGCTGCTGCCGCAGGAGCCGGCCTCGTCGGCGCCGTCCGTGGTCGTGCTCGACTATGGTGCCGGCAACGTCCGCTCGGCCGTCCGCGCGCTCGAGGAGGCCGGTGCCCGCGTCCTGCTCACGAGCGATCCGGAGCTGGTCTCCGGCGCCGACGGCCTGCTGGTTCCCGGAGTGGGCGCCTACGAGGCGGTGGCCGAGGGCCTGCGCAAGATCGGCGCGGTGCGTCTGATCGAGCGCCGGCTCATGGGCGGGCGCTCGGTCCTGGGCATCTGCGTCGGGCTGCAGGTCCTGTTCGAGCGCGGCGTGGAGCACGGCACGGAGACCGAGGGCCTGGGCCAGTGGCCGGGCACGGTCGAGCGGCTGGACGCCCCGATCGTCCCGCACATGGGCTGGAACACGGTCGAGCCGCCCGCGTCCAGCGTGCTCTTCCGCGGCATCGAGCAGGAGCGCTTCTACTTCGTGCACTCCTTCGGCGTGCTGAAGTGGGAGTTCGAGCAGAACAGCGAGCACATGCTCCCGCCGCAGGTCACCTGGTCGCGCCACGGAAGCCCCTTCATCGCCGCCGTGGAGAACGGGGCGCTGTCCGCCACGCAGTTCCACCCGGAGAAGTCGGGCCAGGCGGGACTCCAGCTGCTGCGCAACTGGCTCGAGACGCTGCCGCGCACGGGCCGACTGGACGCGGCCCTCGCCGCGCGGGACGCGCAGACCGCTGGTCAGGAGGAGAGCGACGCATGAGCTGGGCCGTCATCGTCATGGCGCTGGGAGCCTTCATGGCCGGAGGCACCTACTCGTTCCACAAGCAGGGCTTCCCGCGCTACACCGTCGTGATCATGGGGGTCATCGCCGCCGCCCTGATCATCTACGGCGCCTTCGCCTGGTACACAGGCAGCCGCGGCTGAGCGCCCCCCCCGAGACATCCGCATTCGATCGAGGAGAGCAATGACCGAGAACACGAACCATGCCGAGCAGACCGGCCCGCGCCTCGAGCTGCTGCCCGCGGTGGACGTCCGCGACGGCCAGGCCGTGCGCCTCGTCCAGGGGGAGTCCGGTTCCGAGACCGGCTACGGCGATCCGCTGGAGGCCGCGCAGGCCTGGCAGGACGCCGGGGCCGAGTGGCTGCACCTGGTCGATCTGGATGCCGCATTCGGCACCGGGGACAACATCGACGTCCTCACGAGCGTGGCCCGGTCGCTGTCGCTGAAGATCGAGATGTCCGGAGGCATCCGCGACGACGCCTCCCTCGAGCGCGCGCTGTCGCTCGAGCCGGCCCGGATCAATCTGGGCACTGCCGCGCTCGAGGATCCCGAGTGGACCCGACGGGTCATCGCCGAGCACGGAGACGCCATCGCCGTGGGCCTGGACGTGCGCGGCACCACGCTGGCCGCCCGCGGCTGGACCCAGGAGGGCGGGGACCTGTGGGAGGTGCTCGAGCGCCTCGAGGCCGACGGCTGCTCCCGCTACGTCGTCACCGACGTCACCAAGGACGGCACGCTGAAGGGCCCGAATGTCGAGCTGCTGCAGCAGGTCGCGCAGCGCACGGGCAAGCCCGTCGTGGCCTCCGGCGGCATCGCTTCGCTCGAGGACATCGCCGCGCTGCGCCGCCTGGTCAGCTCGGGTGTGGAGGGCGCGATCATGGGCAAGGCCCTCTATGCCGGGCGCTTCACGCTCGAGCAGGCCCTGGATGTCGCGGGACGCCCGGAGGTCTGAGCCCGTGAGCAGTGCTCGGCCGAACGACGACCCTCAGACTCCGCGAGGGCCCGCGCGCGAGCTTCCCTCGCACATCCAGGCGCAGCTGCGCTCGGCAGGCGGGCAGACCGACACCGGGGGACAGCCGTGGCAGGGCCGCGACCTGGAGCACGGTCACGGTCATCTCTTCCCGGGCGACAGCGGCGCAGTCGACGCCGCGCTGGAGTCGGCCCTGGCGGCGCGCTCGCGGGGAGAAGCCGATGAGGCGGAGGTCGTCGCCGCGCTCGCAGCCGCCCGGGTCTTCGTGCCGGTGGTCGCCGAGGTCTCCGCCAGCACCGTCACCGACGAGGGGCTGGTGGCCGACAAGGAAGCGGACATGGCGCTGGTGCGGCTGTCCTCTCGCAGCGGTCGCAGTGTTCAGCCGGTCTTCGGCTCGGACGTCGAGGTCACGCAGTGGCACCGCCAGGCGCGGCCGGTGGCCGCCGATGCGCGGCGGGCCGCTCTGGCTGCCGTCCAGGACGGCGCCCAGATGCTCGTGCTGAATCCCGGCTCGGAAGCGCCCTTCGTGGTGCGCCGCCCGGCGCTGTGGGCGATCGCCCAGGGGATCGAGTGGACGCCGAGCTACGACTCGCCGGAGGTCTCCCGGGCCGTGCTCGATGCCGCCCTGGGACTGCCCGGTGTGGCCGGGGCCCACGTGCGGCGGGGCCGCGGCGCGGACACCCCGCTCGACGGCGGAGCATCGCTGCCCGGCGGGGGCGAGGGCCCGGAGCTGACCGCCGTGCTCGAGCTGCTGCCGGGACTGGACCAGGGGCAGCTCGACGGTCTGGTCCGGGCCTTCCAGGACAGGCTCGCCCGGCACACCGTGGTGGCCGAGGAGGTCGACAGCCTCGAGGTGGCCCTGGAGGCGCTCGAGATCTGAGGAAGCCGGCGGGTCAGCTCAGGAGAAGACGGGGCCCGTGAACTTCTCGCCGGGGCCCTGACCGGGCTTGTCCGGGTAGGTCGACGCCTCGCGGAAGGCCAGCTGCAGCGTGCGCAGGCCGTCGCGCAGCGGGCCCGCGTGCTGCGAGCCGATCTCCGGCGCTGCGGCGGTGACGAAGCCGGCCAGCGCCGTGATCAGCTTGCGGGCCTCGTCGAGGTCCTTGAGCGCCTCGGCATCCGGGCCCTCGGCCAGGCCGCACTTCACGGCGGCGGCGGACATGAGGTGCACCGCAGACGTCGTGATGACCTCGATCGCGGGGACCTCGGCGATGTCGCGGACCTGCTGGGTGACGGCGTCCAGGGCTTCCTGGCTCAGCGGGCTGCCCTCGTGCGGCGCCTGGGCATGGTCGTGATCGGCATGCTCGGGCTGCGCGGAATCCTGGGCGGGCTGCTGCGCTGCGGCCCGGGCGTCGTCGTCCGAGGCGCCGTCGAAGCGGAAGGTGCTCTGAGAAGTCATGGCCCCAGCCTAGGTGCTGCGGGCGATCACGTCGGCGACGCTTGCTCAGCCGGCCCGGGCCCCTGCCCCTGCCCGCACGAGCCCCGTCCGAGCGGTTCCGCCATCGACTGGCCGGATCGTCACTGCTTCCGCGCTGAACCGGTGACGACTCGGCCACTGGATCGAGGTGGGGTGAGCAATCGGCCCCTCACGGGACGCCCGCATCCTCGACGCCGTCCTCGAGCCGCCTCGTGATGCTCCATGCCCCGGCGAGGAGTTCTGTGGTCCCGGTCGCGAGTGGTCTGGCAGTGCGCGCCGTCCCGATGAGTGGCTTCGTGGCGATCCCCGTCCGATCGCGTGGTCTCGCGGTGCATCCATTCCGACGACTGGCTTGACGGTGGTCCTGTCCCGACGAGCGGGCTTGGGATGTACATGGACCCGTCGAGGGGCCTCGTGGTGTTCCCGTCCCCATCGAGGGGCCTCGTGGTGTGCTCGTCGGCCTCCGTGCGCACGCTGCGAGGCCACTCGAGTCGCCCACGATCTCAGACGCACTTCAGCGGGCCACTCGATGGGTTCGGCTGGATCGACGTCACGCTTCCGAGGCCGTCGAGGCGGACCTCGGGGCAGCGTGGAGGCTGCGGTGTCGGCTCGCTGTTGCAGCAGCACCGGTCATGCGGCCGGGGTGTGCGCCGAGGCAGGGTCGGTGTACGCATCGGCGTCCTGGGCGATCCGTCGATTCCTCGGCACCGGATGTCGCGCGTGGCCGGATCCTGCCCGCCGCAGCGTCATCCTGTCCCGGGGAGAAGCTTTCGTGTATGATGTTCGGCAGTGTGCAAGCGGAGGTGACTCCCACCCGCGCTGACCGCGATCTCAGGATCGACAGGGTCTCCGGGTCAAGACGACGCAGCAGCGTCCGCGCCGTGCCAGCAGAGATGCTGACGGCGTCCCCGTTCGTGCGGGGGGTCGGTGGTTGCCGATCCGGATGCCTCGGCCTCCGCTTGCCCTGGGCAGCGGAGGCTTTTTCGTTGCCATCCGCACCAGGGCGCGGAGCTCGAGCACAGTTCGGGGGCCGTCGCCGCAGATCGCCGGATCAGACCGGCACGACTATCTCAGGAGCAGAGCATCAGCGATCCACGCATCAATGAGAAGATTCGCGTCCCCGAGGTCCGCCTTGTCGGGCCGGCGGGCGAGCAGGTCGGCATCGTCCGCGTCGAGGACGCCATGCGACTGGCCCGTGAATCCGATTTGGATCTGGTTGAGGTCGCCCCCACCGCCAAGCCGCCCGTCGCCAAGCTGATGGACTTCGGCAAGTACAAGTACGAGGCGGCGGTGAAGGCGCGCGAGTCGCGCAAGAACCAGTCGAACACGAGCCTCAAGGAGGTTCGGTTCCGCCTGAAGATCGATGACCACGACTACGAGACCAAGGTCGGGCACGCCAAGCGCTTCCTGACCGAGGGCGACAAGGTCAAGGCCATGATCCAGTTCCGCGGCCGCGAGCAGTCGCGTCCGGAGATGGGCGTGCGCCTGCTCGGCAAGCTGGCCGAGGACCTGGAGGAGTTCGGCCAGGTCGAGTCCAGCCCGCGCCAGGACGGCCGCAACATGGTCATGGTCCTCGGTCCGCTGAAGACCAAGTCCGAGGCCAAGTCGGCTGCCCGCCGCGCCAAGGAGGCGGAGTCCGATCAGGAGAGCCGTCTTCCCTCGAAGGTGAAGTCCTCCCGTCGCGATCGCGAGCGCGATGCTCGTGAGTCCGGCGCTCCGGCCACCGGCGATGCCGAGAACCCGCTGCCCGTGGGCGGCAGCTCGATCGGGGAGTCGATCCCCGAGGAGCTGCGCGCGCTGGCTTCGGCCAAGTTCGAGGTGCCCGAGGGCGCCCCGCCGCTGAAGGTCTCCGAGGATCAGCCGCCCGTCGTGCTGCCCAAGGAGGACAAGCGCGAGCCCCGCGGCGGCGGTCGCGGTCGCCAGGGCGGGCCCCGCTCGAACGATCGCGGCGGCTCGGATCGCGGATCCGATCGCGGCGGCCGTCCCTCCGGCGGCTCGGGTCGGCCCTCGTCGGGCCGCCCGGACTCCGGTGGCGCCTCGCGCCCCAGCGGCGGTCGTCCGTCCTCGTCGGGTCCGCGCACCGGCTCGGATTCGTCCAGGCCCCCGCGCTCGACCTCCGGGACCCCGCGTCCGGCCTCGAGCTCGCAGGGCTCCGGGCAGGGCGGTTCGCCCCGTCCGGCCGGCGGCCCGGGCCGACCCTCGGCACCGCGCCCGTCGGGCGCCCCGACCCCCGGATCGACGCCCAGGCCCGCACCCAAGCCGGGAACGGCGCCCAAGCCGGGCGGCGGACCCAAGCCGGGTGGAGCGCCCAAGCCGGGCGGACCCAAGCCGGGGCAGTGACCCCGCTGCCCTGACATGAAAGCTTCGACCCGGTTCCGCAGGACGGGACCAGGTCGGTGACCGCGGAGTCGTCGGCTCACCCAGCCGATGACCCAGACCAGGCCGCCCCAGAGGCGGCGCACCGCGACAGCGGTGAGACCGACAGCAAGGAGACGGCCCACCATGCCGAAGATGAAGACCCACTCGGGTGCCAAGAAGCGCTTCAAGATCACGGGTTCGGGCAAGGTCAAGCGCCAGCAGGCCAACCGCCGCCACTACCTCGAGCACAAGTCCTCGCGCCTGACCCGCCGCCTCGCCGGCGACAAGATCGTGGCCCCGGGCGATGCCAAGGTCGTGAAGAAGATGCTCGGCCGCTGAGCCGAAGCACCTCGCAGAACATCCGCTGACGGTCTCGCCGCAGCACCCCTGAACACCGAGCGACCCCCGGCCAGGACCGAGACGAGTCGCTCCCGCACCGAAGGAGCACACACGTGGCACGTGTGAAGAGGGCGCTCAACGCCCACAAGAAGCGTCGTACGACCCTGGAGATGGCCTCCGGCTACCGCGGACAGCGCTCGCGCCTGTACCGCAAGGCCAAGGAGCAGGTCCTCCACTCGTACACCTACAACTACGATCACCGCCGCACCCGCAAGGGCGACTTCCGCCGGCTGTGGATCCAGCGCATCAACGCCGCCGCTCGCGCTCAGGGCCTGACCTACAACCGCTTCATCCAGGGCCTGAAGGCCGCTGAGGTCGAGGTCGACCGCCGCATGCTGGCCGAGCTGGCCGTCAACGACGCCCCCGCGTTCAACGCGCTCGTCGAGATCGCCAAGAAGAACCTGCCCGCGGACACTTCCGCTCCGCGCTCCGACGCGGCCTGATCCCGCTTCGAGCGTGAGCATCGCGCAGCGCCTCGCCGACTCCGCGCTGATCAATCCCGGTTCCGACCGGGTGCGATCGGTCGCGGGACTGGCGAGGCGCTCTGCGCGTTCCAGGGCCGGTCGATTCCTCGCCGAGGGCCCGCAGTGCGTCCGCGAGGCCCTGCGCGCGCACCTGGGGGAGTTCGACGCCCTCGTGCCTGCACCTCGGGACGGGGTGATCGACGCCCTCTACATCACCGAGCGCGCGCTGCAGCGCCACCCGGACATCGATCAGCTCGTCGAGCGCGTGCTCCAGGCCGAGGGCTCCCCGCGGGTCTTCGTGCGCATGGTCTCCGATGAGGTCCTTGCGGCCATGTCGGATGCCGAGCACCCGCAGGGCGTGCTGGCGGTGTGCCGGATCCCCGAGCTGACCTGGGCGCAGGTCGCCGAGCGTCGGCCCCGCCTGGTGGCGGTCATGTGCCGCGTGCAGGACCCCGGCAATGCCGGGACCGTGCTGCGCGCCGCTGATGCCGCCGGCGCCGATGCCGTGGTGCTCACCGCCGGATCGGTGGACCTGCACAACCCCAAGGTGGTGCGCTCGACCGCCGGCTCCCTGTTCCATCTGCCCGTGCTCACCGGCCTGGATCCGGCCGAGCTGGTCGGCCGCCCCGTGAGCGATGCCGCAGGCGGTGAGCTGCAGGTGCTGGCCGCGGACGGCTACGGCGCCCTGGATCTGGATGAGCTGCAGGATGCTTCGGCAGCTGGCCGGGAGGCGGCTGTCGAGCTGGCGCGCCCCACGGCATGGCTCTTCGGCAATGAGGCGCAGGGGCTGTCCGAGCAGGAGAAGGCCCTGGCCTCCCACCGCGTGGCGGTGCCGCTGCACGGGGCCGCCGAGTCGCTCAACGTGGGGACGGCGGCCACCCTGTGCCTCTACGCCTCCGCCCGCGCTCAGCGCCGCACCGCCGAGGGCGCCGCATGAGCCTGCGGCACGACGACGAGCGCACGTTCCGCACCCAGGTCGTGGCCGCCGCGCTGCTGGACGACCCGCACCGGCCCCAGCGGCTGATCGCGGCCCAGCGTGCCTATCCGGAGTCCCTGCGCGGGCTGTGGGAGCTGCCCGGAGGCAAGCAGGAGCCGGGGGAGACGGTCCAGGAGGCGCTGCACCGGGAGTGCCGGGAGGAGCTGGGTGTGCGGATCCGCCTGCTCGAGGAGGTCCCCGGACCCCATCGGCAGGGATGGCCGCTCAGCGAGTCGGCCGCCATGCGCGTGCGGACGGCCGTCGTCGTCGGAGCCGCGGAGCAGCAGGAAGCGGACGCCGACGCCCTGGGCACGGGCCGTCAGCCCGTGGGCGCGGATCATCTCGAGCTGCGCTGGGTGCGCATCGGCCCGGAGCCGATCGAGGGCCTCCAGAAGGCCGAGGCCCTGCCGTGGATCCCCGCGGACCTGCCGATCCTGGACGGCATCCGACGTCACCTGGCCGGCTGAGCAGGCGGCCGGCGACCCATGCGAGTCGCCCACAGGCACTGTGCCGGGGCCGGACGAGGGCCTTGCGGGGACTAGACTTGGACCGCCCGCGTTCTGGCGCCGGGCCGATGAACCGAACCCGAGAGCGAAGGCACCTGTCGCACATGTCTGAGAGCACACCGGAGGGCGGGCCTCAGCAGGCGCCCTCTGCCGCCGCCCAGGCCGAGACCCGGACCGGTCAGGCCGAGGCCCCGACCGTCGCGGAGTTCGATCCCACGGATGAGCAGGCCGTCGGCCGCGCCGTGGAGGAGGCCCTGGACGCTGTCCAGGCCGCCGCGGATCTCGACGAGCTCAAGGCGGTGCGCCTGGCCCACGCCGGCGATCGCTCGCCGCTGGCCCTGGCCAACCGGCGCATCGGCTCGCTCGAGAAGTCCCAGAAGGCCGCCGCGGGCAAGCTCATGGGCCAGGCCCGCGGCCGGGTGAACAAGGCGCTGTCAGCGCGCACCGGGGTGCTGGAAGCCGAGCGCGCCGAGCGCATCCTGGTCGAGGAGTCCGTGGACGTCACCGCCGCGAGCAGCCGTCGCCGGCTGGGCGGGCGCCACCCCATCAGCGCCATGATGGAGACCGCGCAGGACATCTTCGTGGGCATGGGCTGGGAGGTCGCCGAGGGCCCCGAGGTCGAGTCCGAGTGGTTCAACTTCGACTCCCTGAACTTCAAGCCGGACCACCCCGCCCGCGAGCTGCAGGACACGTTCTTCGTGGACCCGCCCGAGGCCCACCTGGTCCTGCGCACCCACACCTCCCCGGTCCAGATGCGCACCCTGCTGAGCCGTGAGCTGCCGGTCTACGTTGTGGCCCCGGGGCGGGTCTTCCGCACCGACGAGCTCGATGCGACCCACACGCCCGTGTTCCACCAGGTAGAGGGCCTCGCCGTCGACAAGGGCCTGACCATGGCCGATCTCAAGGGCACGCTCGAGCACTTCGCGCGCCAGATCTTCGGCCCCGATGCCCGGATCCGGCTGCGGCCCAACTACTTCCCGTTCACCGAGCCCTCCGCCGAGATGGACGTGTGGCACCCGCAGGCCCAGGGCGGTCCGCGCTGGATCGAGTGGGGCGGCTGCGGCATGGTCCACCCCAACGTCCTGCGCGCAGCCGGCGTGGACCCCGAGGTCTACTCGGGCTTCGCCTTCGGCATGGGCATCGAGCGCACGCTGATGTTCCGCAACGGGGTCCCCGACATGCACGACATGGTCGAGGGCGATATCCGATTCAGCCAGCACTTCGGAATGGAGGTCTGAGATGCGGGTTCCGCTGTCCTGGCTGCGCGAGTTCGCGCCGCTGCCCGAGGAAGCCACCGCCGAGCAGCTGCTGGAGACCATGGTCTCCGTCGGCTTCGAGGAGGAGGAGGTCATCCGCCCCGGCGATGAGCTCACCGGGCCCATCGTCGTGGGGCAGGTCCTGTCCCGCGAGCCCGAGGAGCACTCCAACGGCAAGACGGTGAACTGGTGCTCCGTGCGCGTGGTCCCGGAGGGCCAGCAGCAGACCCTGACCGGCGAGGGCATCGAGCCCTCCGGCGTGCAGGGCATCGTCTGCGGCGCGCACAACTTCGAGGTCGGCGACAAGGTCGTCGTGACCCTGCCCGGTGCCGTGCTGCCCGGCGACTTCCGGATCAGCCCGCGCAAGACCTACGGCCACACCTCGGCGGGGATGATCGCCTCGGCGCGCGAGCTGGGCATCGGCGAGGACCACGACGGCATCCTGGTGCTCGGCGATCTCGGCCTGGACCCCGAGCTGGGCACGGATGTGCGCGAGGTGCTGCAGCTCGACGAGTCCGCCGCCGACATCAACGTCACCCCGGACCGCGGCTACGCCCTGTCCATGCGCGGTGTGGCCCGCGAGTACTGCCACGCCGTCGGCGCTGCGTTCGAGGACCCGGCGCTCGCCCTGTCCGAGGCTGCACCCGCGCCGACGGAAGACGCGTTCCCCGTCGTGCTGGCCGACGAGGCGCCGATCCGCGGCGAGCAGGGCTGCACGCGCTTCGCGACCCGCGTGGTGCGCGGCATCGACCCGTCCCGGCCCACTCCGGTGTGGATGTCGACCCGTCTGCGCCTGGCGGGCATGCGCTCGATCAGCCTGCCCGTGGACATCTCGAACTACGTGATGCTCGAACTCGGCCAGCCGCTGCACTTCTACGACCTGTCCCGGGTCGCCGAGCAGATCACCGTGCGCCGCGCCCGTCAGGGCGAGCAGCTGACCACGCTGGACGGCAAGCAGCGCGCGCTGGATCCCGAGGACCTGCTGATCACCGACGCCACCGGCCCCATCGGGCTGGCCGGGACCATGGGCGGCGAGTTCGCCGAGGTCGGCGATTCCACGACCGACGTCCTGGTCGAGGCTGCGCACTTCGATCCCGTGTCGGTCGCGCGCACCGCGCGCCGCCACCGCCTGTCCTCCGAGGCCTCCCGGCGCTTCGAGCGCGGCGTGGACCCGCAGCTGCAGGCCGCCGCCGCCGAGCGCGCCGTCCAGCTGCTCGTCGAGCTCGCCGGCGGCACCGCCGGACCCGAGGTCGGCGACGTCCGCGTCGAGGAGGCGGAGGCGCCCGTCACCATCCGCCTGGACGCGGACTATCCCGCCCGGCGCGTGGGCGTGGACTACTCGGCAGAGCGCGTGGAGTCCCTGCTCACCGAGATCGGCTGCACGCTCGAGACGCTGAGCCCGGCCGTCGAGGTCGAGGAGGAGCCCAGCGCCGCCGGGCAGGACGGCTGGCTGGTCACGCCCCCGTCGTGGCGGCCCGATCTGCGCGAGCCCGAGGACCTGGCGGAGGAGATCGCGCGCCTGGACGGCTACGACAAGATCCCGTCGCGGCTTCCCGTCGCGCCTCCGGGACGGGGTCTGAGCGCCGAGCAGGCCGGTCGCCGGCGCGTGCTGAGCGCCCTGGCCGCCGCCGGCCTGACCGAGGTGCTCGCCTACCCGTTCACCACGCCGGCCGACAACCAGCTGTGGGCCTCGCCCGAGCCCGGGACCGAGGTCGACTCGGTGCGCCTGGCCAATCCCATCGCCGAGTCCCGCGGCGTGCTGCGCGCTTCGCTGATCCCCGGCCTGCTGGAGATCCTGCATCGCAACCGCTCGCGCGGGTTCCGCGATCTGCAGCTCTTCGAGTCGGGACTCGTCTTCCGCCCCGGCGCCCAGCTGGGCACCGGATCCATCCCTCCGGTCGGTCAGCGCCCGTCCGAGCAGGTCCTGGCCGATCTGCGAGGCGGGATCCCGGAGCAGCCCCTGCATATCGCAGCCGTCTTCGCCGGCGACGACGCCCCGGCGGCCCCGGGGTCCGACCCGCGAGCGCTGGGCTGGCGGGACGCCCTCGAGATCGCGCGTCTGGTCGGCGACGTCCTGGGCGTGCGCCTGAGCGTGGAGCAGGGCCGCCATCAGGCCTTCCACCCTGGGCGCACGGCGGTGCTGCGCCTTCCCTCCGGGGACCTCGTGGGCACAGCCGGCGAGCTGCACCCGCAGCTGGTCGCTCAGCAGGGCCTGCCCGAGCGCACGAGCGCCATGGAGCTGGAGCTGTCGGCGATCCTGGCCGCCCGCGACGGCGCGATCGCCGCCGAGCCGTTGAGCGTCCAGACCCCGGCCACGCAGGACGTCGCGCTCGTGGTGGATGCCGCTGTGCCGGCTGCCGAGCTGATGGTCACGATCCGCGAGGGCGCGGGCGAGCTCGTCGAGGACGTCCGCGTCTTCGACGTCTACCAGGGCGAGCACATCGAGACCGGGAAGAAGTCGGTGGCCCTGGCCATGCGGTTCCGGGCGCCCGATCGCACGCTGACGGCCGAAGAGGCCTCCGAGGCTCGCACGGCGGCGGTCGAACTCGCCGCGTCGAGACACGGCGCCGTCCTGCGCGGCTGAGCAGCCCGGGAGACCATCCAGCAACCGATGACCACCCTTCGCCAGGCCCCCCGCCTGCGGGGGAGGAGAAGCACATGAGCACTGAGAACACCCCCGGGCCCTCCGCCGGGGAAGCCGAAGGCAGCCGCCGGCTGCAGGAGGACGGCCGTCGCGGCGACGGCGCGTCCAGTGCGTTCCGCGACGCCTTCTCCCTGCGCGGAGGCACGGACGGCGACCCCGAAGGAGATCCGCTCGAGGATCTCGGTGCGGGCGATCGCGAGGAGTCGGAGGTCATCGGCGCCACCTGGCCGCCGGTGATCGCAGTCGTGCTGGGCGTCATCCTGGCGCTGGTGCTGGCGATCGCCTCCTACTCGGCGTTCCAGCGCGCGGAGCAGCTGCAGGGCTGGGCCAATTCCACCTACGCGGTGACCGGCACCTACACCGACATGACGCACGATCTGCACTCGGAGTCCTTCAACCCCAAGTACGCGATCACACTGCCGGACGACGAGGAGATCTCGGCCCAGCGCTTCGACAGCGGGCTGCAGGATCCGTTCACGCCGGAGCCGGGGCAGGCCGTGGAGGTGCGCGGCGAGGGCCGGGGCGATTCCGTGGACGACTTCGACGGGGAGGTCGACGTCCTGCTCGGCGTGCAGGACGGCGAGCTGCAGGTCCTGTCCACCGCAGAGGCAGGCTCGCTCGACGGCGGCATCACGGATCAGACCGTGTCCGCCCAGAAGACCCGGGGAGGGCTGCTGGCTGCGGCATCGGTGCTGGTGCTGGGTCTGGGCATCGCCGGCGGGGTCATCCTGCGGCGGCGCAGCCTGCGCTGACAAGAGCCCGAGAACACCCGAAGGGGCCGTGACGATGATCGTCACGGCCCCTTCGGCGTCTCCGGTGAAGGCGCGTCAGAAGCTCAGCAGAAGCTTCCCCTGGGTCCTGCGGGATTCGAGGTCGCGGTGCGCCTGAGCGGCGTCGTCGAGGGAGTAGGTGCCGCCCACGCGGATCTTCAGGCCGTCCTCGATGGCCTCGAACATCTCGCGCGCCCGCCACTGCCGCTCCTCCTCGGTGTGCATGTAGGCGTTGAGCGACGGGCGGGTCACGTACAGCGAGCCCATGGCGTTGAGGCGCTGCAGGTCGAACGGGGGGACCTGCCCGGACGACCCGCCGAAGAGCACGACCATGCCGCGCAGGTGCACGGCGGCCAGGGACTCGTCGAAGGTCGTCTTGCCCACCGAGTCGTAGACCACGTCGGCGCCGCGGCCACCGGTGATCTCCTCGACGGCATCGGCGAAGCCCTCGTAGGGCAGGACATGATCGGCGCCCAGCGATCGGGCGGTGTCGGCCTTCTCCTGGCTCGAGGTCAGCCCGATCACGGTGGCGCCCTGGCGCTTCATGAGCTGGATGGCCACGCCGCCCACGCCGCCGGCGGCGGCGGTGATCACGGCGGTGGTCTCCGGGCCGACCGGGAAGGTCGAGCGGGTCAGATAGTGGGCCGTGAAGCCCTGCAGCGGCAGCGCGCCCGCGGCATCGTCGGAGACGGACTCGGGCACCACCACCACGCGATCGGCATCGACCACGAACTTCTCGGCGTAGGTGGCCCGGCCCTGCGAGGTCGTGATCCGCTGCCCGACCTGCAGAGAGTCGACGCCCTCGCCCAGGGCGATGACTTCGCCGCTTCCCTCGGTGCCCGGGGTGAAGGGCAGCTCGACGTCGTAGACGCCCTCGCGCTGGTAGGTCTCGATGAAGTTGACCCCGGTGCGGCGGGTGCGCACCAGGACCTCTCCGGGTCCCGGGACCGGATCCTCGACCTCGCTGACGGTGAGGACCTCCGGGCCCCCGTGCTGCGTGAGGGTGATGGCGCGCATGCTGGTCTCCTTCTTTCGGGGCGGACGGAAGCCGCCGGTCGGTGCGTTCCTGACCACCGAGCCTAGCCCTCGCCGCCGCGCCGAGTGCATAAATATCGACATACCTGCATAATCTTGCGTAGGATGTCCGCATGACCTTCACCGCAGCAGTCTCAGGAGCCAGCGGCTACGCCGGGGGAGAGGTGCTTCGTCTGCTGATGCAGCATCCCCAGGTGGAGATCGGCGCCGTCGCGGCGCACTCCAGCGCCGGTCAGCGGCTGGGCTCGCTGCAGCCGCACCTGCACGGGCTCGCCGATCGGATCATCACGGACTCGAGCCTCGAGCAGCTGGCCGGGCACGACATCGTCGTGCTCGCCCTGCCGCACGGCGCCTCGGCCGAGATCGCGGCCCAGCTTCCCGAGTCGACCATCGTGATCGACGCCGCGGCCGATCACCGGCTCGAATCCGCCGAGGCATGGGAGCAGTTCTACGGCAGCGCGCACGCCGGGACCTGGCCGTACGGCCTGCCCGAGATGATCGTGGCCCCGGACGGCACCCGGCAGCGCACCCGACTGGTGAAGGCGAGCCGCATCGCGATCCCCGGGTGCTATCCCACCGGCTCCCAGCTGGCCCTGGCGCCGCTGGCCGCGGCCGGGCAGATCGAGCTGCAGGACATCGTGATCGTGGCGGCCTCCGGCACCTCGGGGGCGGGGCGATCGCTGAAGCCGCACCTGCTGGCCGCGGAAGTCATGGGCGGCATGTCCCCCTACGGCGTGGGCGGCGTGCACCGGCACACCCCGGAGATCGAGCAGGGTCTGGGCTGGGCCTCGGGCCGCAGCGACGTCGCGGTCTCGTTCACCCCCACCCTGGCGCCTATGCCCCGCGGCATCCTCACGACCGCCACGGCCCGGATCGCCGAGGGCGCCGGTGCGCAGTCCGTGCGCGAGGCGCTGGAGGAGGCCTATCGCAACGAGCCCTTCATCCATCTGCTGCCCGAGGGGCAGTGGCCCACCACCCAGGCCGTCCTGGGCTCGAACCACGTCCAGATCCAGGCGGCCGTCGATGCCCGCGTGGGGCGCGTGATCGTCAGCTGCGCGCTGGACAACCTCGTCAAGGGCACGGCCGGCGGAGCCGTGCAGTCCATGAACATCGCCCTGGGCCTGCCCGAGCAGACCGGGCTGACCCAGCAGGGAGTCGCACCGTGAGCACCGTCCACCCCTCCCAGGACCCGGCGGCCGGGCTGAGCGTCGACACCTCCCGCGGCGTCACCGCAGCCGCTGGATTCCGCGCCGGCGGTGTGACCGCCGGATTCAAGGCCTCCGGCGGCGACGACCTGGCCGTCGTGATCAACGACGGCCCCAGCGCGGCCGCCGCCGCCGTGTTCACGTCGAACCGCGTGGCCGCGGCCCCCGTCCACTGGTCGCGGCAGGTCGTCGCCGACGGCGCCGCCCGCGCGGTGATCCTCAACTCCGGCGGAGCCAATGCCTGCACGGGCCCGCAGGGCTTCCAGGCCTCGCACGAAACGGCCGAGCTGGTCGCCGAGGGCCTTCAGGTCGGCGCCGGCGACGTGGTCGTGTGCTCCACCGGGCTGATCGGCGTGCAGCTGCCCATGGGCGTGATGCGCGCCGGCATCCCCGAGGCCCTGGCCGATGCCGCAGCGGATGAGGCGGCCGGGCTGCGCGCGGCCCGGGCGATCATGACCACCGACACCGTGCCCAAGCAGGCCGCGCACACGAGCCCCGAGGGCTGGAGCGTGGGCGGGATGGCCAAGGGCGCGGGCATGCTCGCCCCGGGACTGGCCACCATGCTCGTGGTGCTCACCACCGACGCCGAGGTCCGCCCGGAGGTCCTGCAGCGCAGCCTGCGCGAGGCCTGCGCCGTGACCTTCGACCGCGCCGACTCCGACGGCTGCATGTCCACCAACGACACCGTGACCCTGCTGGCCTCGGGGGCCTCCGGCATCAGCCCCGACGAGCTCGAGCTCACCCGTGCGCTGAGCGCCGTGTGCCACAGCCTGGCCCAGCAGCTGATCACCGATGCCGAGGGCGCCGCCCACGACATCGCGATCACCACCATGGGCGCCGCCTCCGTGGTCCAGGCCGAGACGGTCTCGCGCACGGTGGCCCGCTCCAACCTGTTCAAGACCGCGATCTACGGCAACGACCCCAACTGGGGCCGGGTGCTCTCGGCCGTGGGCACCACCGATGCCGAGTTCGATCCGGACGAGCTCGACGTCTCCATCAACGGCGTCATGGTCTGCCGCGGCGGGATGATCGGCGACCCCCGGGAGGGCGTGGACCTGGCGTCGTCGCGAAAGGTCGAGGTCGTTGTCGACCTGAAGGCCGGGGCGCACGAGGCCACGATCTGGACCAACGACCTGACCCACGACTACGTCGAGGAGAACTCGGCGTACTCGTCCTGAAGCCGCCCGAGCCGAACCCCTCCCAGGAGACACCCGATGACCGCACCGAACGACCGCATCACCGCCGCGCGCGCCAAGGCCGGCGTGCTCATGGAGGCGCTGCCGTGGATCAGCCGCTTCTCCGGGGCGGTCATGGTGTTCAAGTACGGCGGCAACGCCATG
Organism: Kocuria palustris; assembly: GCF_016907795.1. NCBI lineage: Bacteria > Bacillati > Actinomycetota > Actinomycetes > Micrococcales > Micrococcaceae > Kocuria > Kocuria palustris. The sequence continues at coordinate 661,059 of NZ_JAFBCR010000001.1, read as the reverse complement.
GTCTCGGATCCGCTGCGCCAGGCGTTCGCCGCCGACATGGTCTTCCTGCGCGAGGTGGGGATCTGCCCCGTCGTCGTGCACGGCGGAGGGCCGCAGATCAATCGCATGCTCGAGCGGCTGGGGATCGAGTCCGAGTTCCGCGGGGGTCTGCGCGTCACCACGGCCGAGGCGATCGACGCCATCCGCATGGTCCTCACCGGCCAGGTCCAGCGCGAGCTCGTCTCCCTGCTCAATGCCACCGGCCCGTACGCCGTGGGGATCTCGGGGGAGGACGCCTCCCTGCTCAACGCGGTGCGCCGCGGGACGGTCGTCGACGGCCAGGAGGTGGACCTGGGGCACGTGGGCGAGATCGTCTCCGTGAACCCCGAGCCGCTGCGCGAGCTGATCCAGGCCGGGCGCATCCCGGTGATCTCCTCGATCTCCCCGGAGGTCGACGCCCACGGCCGCTTCACCGGCGAGGTGCTCAACATCAACGCCGACACCGCAGCCGCCGCGGTCGCCGTGGCGCTGGGCGCGGAGAAGCTCGTGGCGCTGACCGATATCGAGGGCCTGTACTCGGACTGGCCGGATCGCAGCTCGCTGATCTCGTCGCTGACCGACTCCGAGCTGCGCGAGCTGCTGCCCAGCCTGCAGTCCGGGATGATCCCCAAGATGGAGGCGGCGCTCACCGCTGTGGAGGGCGGGGTCCCGCGGGCCACGATCGTCGACGGGCGCGAGGCGCACTCGGTGCTGCTCGAGATCTTCACGGACGAGGGGATCGGCACCGAGGTCCGCCCCGACGGCACCGCGCCGGCAGCCGAGCGGCCTCTGCGCCGGCATCCGGAACCGGTCGGCGTCGCCACCGCGGAGATCGATCGCGTCGTCCTGGGCTCCGGTGCGGGGAAGCACCCGACCGGCGAGGAGGCCGCGCAGGGCTTCTCCGGCGCAGGACGCAGCGCGCAGACCGTCGGCGCGGCGGAGACCGCCCCGACCGAGACCACCACGACGGAGGACCCCGAATGAGCCGCACGCACTCTGCCCAGGACGCCTCAGCGGAGGCCCTGCTCGAGCAGTACTCCCAGCACCTGATGAACGTCTTCGGCCCGCCCCAGGCCGTGCTCGCCCGCGGTGAGGGTGCTGTCGTGTGGGACGCCGACGGCAACCGCCTGCTGGATCTGCTGGGCGGGATCGCCGTGAACGCGCTGGGACACGCCCACCCCGCCTGGGTGCGCGCCCTCTCGGAGCAGGCGGCCGCCCTGGGCCACATCTCCAACTTCTTCACCTCGCCGCAGCAGATCGAGCTGGCCAAGAAGCTGCTGGAGCTGACCGGGGCGCCGGAGGGCTCGCGGGTCTTCTTCGCGAACTCCGGCTCGGAGGCCAATGAGGCCGCCTTCAAGCTGGCCCGCCGCCAGGGCCACGAGGTCCCCGGCCCGGACGGTCCCCGCACGCGGATCCTGGCCCTGGAGGATTCCTTCCACGGACGCACGGCCGGCTCCCTGGCCATAACCGCCAAGAAGGCCTACCGGGAGCCGTTCGAGCCGCTGCCGAGCGGCGTGGAGTTCCTCGCCCCCACGCTCGAGGCGCTGGAGGCCGCCGTCGACAACACCGTCAGCGCCCTGATCGTGGAGCCCGTGCGCGGCGAGGCCGGCGTGCGACCGCTGCCCGAGGGATGGCTGCGCCGGGCTCGGCAGCTCACCCGCGAGCACGGGGCGCTGCTGATCGTCGACGAGGTCCAGACGGGCGTCGGGCGCACGGGGCAGTGGTTCGCCAGCTCGGCGGAGCTCTCGGGTGCCGATGCCCCGGATGCCATGACGCTGGCCAAGGGGCTGGGCGGAGGCTTCCCGATCGGGGCCATGATCACCTTCGGCGAGCATGCCTCCGGTCTGCTCGGCCCTGGCCAGCACGGTACGACCTTCGGCGGCAACCCGCTGGCCACCGCGGTCGGTCTGGCCACGCTCACGACGATCGAGGACGAGCAGATCCTGCAGAACGTCCGTTCGGTGGGCCAGCATCTGGCCGACGGACTGCGCGCGATCGACGGCGTCGCTGAGATCCGCGCCCACGGGCTGCTGATCGGCATCGACCTCGAGCCGATCGATCGTTCGGCATCGCAGACCGCCGCTCTGGCCCCGGCCGTCGTGGCGGCGGCCCGCCGCGCGGGATTCATCGTCAATGCCCCGGGGCCGCTCACGCTGCGCCTGGCCCCGCCGCTGATCCTCAGCGCAGAGCAGGCCGACGAGCTGCTCGAGGCGCTGCCCTCCATCCTCGACGCGGCCCGCGAGGCCGTGCTCAGCGCTCCGGGCGCCTGAGCCTTCCGCCTCCGCCCGTCGGCCCCACCTTCCTTCCGAGAGGACGCCTCATGCCACGCCACTTCCTTCGCGACACGGATCTGAGCCCCGCCGAGCAGGCGGAGGTCCTGGACCTGGCCCTCGAGCTCAAGGCCGACCGGTGGCGCCATCGCGCGCTGGCGGGGCCGCAGACCGCGACCGTCATCTTCGACAAGACCTCCACCCGCACGCGCTACTCGTTCGCCACGGGCATCGCGGATCTCGGGGGATCGCCCCTGGTCGTGAATCCGGGGGAGGCGCAGATGGGGGTCAAGGAGTCGGTCTCGGACACCGCCCGGGTCATCTCCCGGATGGTGGGGCTGATCGTGTGGCGGACGTACGATCAGGCCGGTCTCGAGGAGATGGCGCAGCACTCCCACGTCCCGGTGATCAACGCGCTGTCTGACGAGTACCACCCGTGCCAGATCCTGGCCGACCTGCTCACGATCCGCGAGCACTTCGGCGAGCTGGCCGGGCGCAGCTTCGCGTACCTGGGCGATGCCGCGAACAACATGGCCAACTCGTACCTGCTGGGGATGGCCACCGCCGGCATGCACGTGCGCGTCGCGGGCCCGGCCGGCTACCTGCCCGAGGAGTCGATCGTGGCCCGGGCGCGCGAGCTCGCCGAGCTCACGGGCGGCTCGGTGCTCGTGACCGAGGATCCCGCGCACGCGCTCGCCGAGGCCGATGTGGTCTGCACCGACACCTGGGTCTCCATGGGCCAGGAGGACCAGAAGGACGCGCGCGCCGAGGTCTTCCGCCCGTACTCGATCGACACCGCGGCCATGGACCAGGCCGCCCCCGAGGCCGTGTTCATGCACTGCCTGCCGGCCTACCGCGGCAGCGAGGTCTCGGCCGAGGTCATCGACGGCCCGCGCTCGCTGGTCTTCCAGGAGGCCGAGAATCGGCTACACGCCCAGAAGGCGCTGATGGTCTGGCTGCTGGCAGCCTCGGGGCAGTACAGCCTCGAGGCGGGCGAGATCACCCTGCCGGAGCTGGGCTGATGAGCATCCCGGCCACCAAGATCGCCCGCCAGGCGCGCATCGTCGCCCTGGTCAGCTCCGGCTCCGTGCACTCGCAGGCCGAGCTCGCCGAGCTGCTGGCCCGCGACGACCTGCAGGTCACGCAGGCCACGCTCTCGCGCGATCTCGTCGAGGTCGGGGCGGTGCGCGTGCGGGACTCGTCGGGCTCGCTGGTCTACGCCGTGCCGCCGGCCTCCGGCGAGGTCGCGGGACCGGACGGCTCCGCCGGACCCGACGCCCGCCTTGCCGGTGTGTGCCGCGAGCTGCTGGTCACCGCCGAGTCCTCCGGCAACCTCGTCATGCTCAAGACCCCGCCGGGGGCCGCGCAGTACTTCGCCTCGATCATCGATCAGGCCGCTGTCCAGCTCGTCCTGGGTACCATCGCCGGGGACGATTCGATCATGGTCGTCAGCCGCGACTCCTCCGGGGGCGCCGAGCTGGCGGAGTTCTTCCTGCGGCTGGCGGGAGGCGACTGACGCGCGCAAGCGCCCGGATCCGGATCGGACCTGCACCTCCTTTCGCACGGAGCCGGGCCGTCGGGCCCGCTCCTGCGTCCGGTGACGGACGCACCGAGCCAGAAGGCCCCCATACGTGACGAACCTCGCGACACTGCTCACCGACTCCGCCCGCCGAGCCCCCGAGTCCCCCGCCCTGCGCCTGGGGGAGCTGAGCCTCAGCTACGGGCAGCTCGACGCGCTGTCCGCGGCGTTCGCCCAGCGGCTGCACGAGGCAGGTGTGGGCGTGGGGGATCGTGTCGCCCTCGTGGCGCCCAACGCGCCGCAGATGCCGGTCGCGTACTACGCCATCCTGCGCCTGGGCGCCGTCGTCGTCCCGCTCAGCCCGCTGCTCAGCGCTCGCGAGCTGACCGCTCTGTTCCGCACGGCCGAGCTCAGCGCGGTCGTCGTCCACGACGCGGTGAGCGCACCTGCCGAGCAGGCCTGCGCCGAGCTCGAGCCGTCGGTCCCCCTGCTCCTGCTGGATCAGCAGACCCTCGCCGGGCCGTCGGGAGACCTCGAGGTCCGGGAGCCGGTCGAGCGCGCCGCCGACGACCTCGCGGTGCTGCTGTTCACCTCCGGGACTACCGGCGAGCCCAAGGGCGCCGCCCTGACGCACGACAACGTCACCTCGAACGCGTGGATGACCACCCGCATGTTCAGCTACGTGCCCGAGGACGTGATCCTGGGGGCGCTGCCGTTCTTCCACGTCTTCGGCCAGACGGTGTGCCTGAACGCCCCGGTGGCGGTCGGGGCCTGCATCAGCCTGGTCCCGTCGTTCCAGCCGCGCACCGTGCTGCAGCAGCTGGGCGAGCACGGGGTGACCCGCGTGGTCGGCGTGCCGTCCATGCACATGGCGCTGTGCCAGGTCCAGGCCCGCCAGCCGCTCGAGCTGCCGAGCCTGGATTCGGCGATCTCCGGCGGAGCGGCCCTGCCGGTCGAGGTCCTGCGCCGGTTCGAGCAGCTGTTCGGGATCACTCTCTACGAGGGCTACGGGCTCTCCGAGACCTCGCCCGTCGTCGCGTTCAACCACCCCGTCGACCAGCGCGTCCCCGGCTCGATCGGCACCCCCGTGCAGGAGGCCCGCGTGGCGATCCTCGACGACGACGGCCGTGAGCTGCCGCGCGGCGAAATCGGGGAGCTGGCGGTGGCCGGTCGCTATGTCATGGCCGGGTACTGGAAGCAGCCCGAGCTCACCGCGGCGGCCTTCGCCGGCGAGTACTTCCGCACCGGGGACATGGCGCGTCAGGACGAGGACGACCGACTCTGGATCGTCGATCGCAAGAAGGACACGATCCTGCGCAACGGCTACAACGTGTACCCGCGCGAGATCGAGGAGCTGATCTACGAGCACCCCGGGGTCGAGGAGGCCGCGGTCGTCGGTCGCGGCGGGGCGACCACCGACCAGCAGGTCGTGGCCTGCCTGGTGCTGCGCGACGGGGCGCAGGAGGCCGAGGTGATCGAGCAGCTGCGCGCCACCATGCGCGAGTCGCTGGCCAGCTACAAGCGCCCGCAGGCCTACAAGGTCGTCGACGCGCTGCCCAAGGGCTCGACCGGCAAGATCCTCAAGCGGGAGATCGACCCGAGCTGATCAGGGGCGGGCCGACGCGCACGTTCCGCCGTGCTCAGGCGTGCTCGTCGAGCAGCGGGATCACGTTCTCGCGACCGAACTCCTGGGCCACGGCCCGAGCCGGCTGGAAGCCGGTGTCCTGCCCGGCCCCTGCCTCGAGGAGGCGTCGGGTGATGGCCTCGTTGCCGCGGAACACGGCGCAGATCAGGGCGGTGAAGCCCATGTCGGAGACCCGCTCGGTGTCGGCGCCGGCCTCGAGCAGCATCGCGACCGTGTCCTCGTGCTCGTGATAGGCGGCCAGGTTCAGCAGGGTGTCGCCCTTGCCGTTGGTGAGGTTCACCGGCACCCCCGCCTCCAGGGCCTGCCGCAGCTGATCGGTGCTGCCCTCGCGGGCCAGGTCGAACATCTGGTTCAGCAGGGCGAGCTCCTCCTCGCTGAGCTGCGGCGCGCCCTGCCCCGTCTGAGGTGAGGCTCCCGCCGGGGACTGGCCTTCGGCGTCGGGGGAGGATGGGCTCGTGCTGTGCTCGGACATGGTGCTCCTTGGCGGGGTCGGGGCGCCGACTGCGAGATGATGGCGGTCAGAGGCCGCCCGCGGTCGTGCTCGGGGATCGACCACCCAGTATCCCGCCTGCCGACGCGCCCCGGCAATGCATAAATACAACACGCTGTGTATAGTCATGCACAGAAGACCTGAAGCATCGAACCTCTCAAGGAGACACTCATGACCGAGCGCGTCGTACTCGCCTACTCGGGCGGCCTGGACACCTCCGTCGCCATCGGCTGGATCGGCGAGGCCACCGGGGCCGAGGTCGTGGCCGTGGCCGTGGACGTCGGACAGGGCGGTGAGGACCTCGAGGCCATCCGCCAGCGCGCGCTGGACTGCGGCGCCGTGGAGGCCGTGGTCGCCGATGCCCGCGACGAGTTCGCCGAGCAGTACTGCATGCCGGCGCTGAAGGCCAACGGCCTGTACATGGACTCCTACCCGCTGGTCTCGGCCGTCTCGCGTCCCGTGATCGTCAAGCACCTGGTGGATGCGGCCAAGCAGTTCGGCGCCACCACCGTCGCCCACGGCTGCACCGGCAAGGGCAACGACCAGGTCCGCTTCGAGGTCGGCATCCAGACCCTGGGCCCGGACCTCAAGTGCATCGCCCCGGTGCGCGACCTGGCGCTGACCCGCGAGAAGGCCATCGACTACGCCGAGCGCAATGACCTGCCGATCGTGACGACCAAGAAGAACCCCTTCTCGATCGACCAGAACGTGTGGGGCCGCGCCATCGAGACCGGCTTCCTCGAGGACATCTGGAACGGCCCCACCAAGGACGTCTACGACTACACGGACGATCCCGCCTTCCCGCCGGCGCCCGATGAGGTCATCATCGGCTTCGAGCAGGGCATCCCCGTCTCGATCGACGGCCGCCCGGTGACCCCGCTCGAGGCCATCCAGGAGATGAACCGCCGCGCCGGCGCCCAGGGTGTGGGCCGCATCGACATTGTCGAGGACCGCCTGGTGGGCATCAAGTCCCGCGAGATCTACGAGGCCCCCGGCGCCATGGCCCTGATCGCCGCGCACCGGGAGCTCGAGAACGTCACCGTCGAGCGCGAGCAGGCCCGGTTCAAGAAGACCGTCGGCCAGCGCTGGACCGAGCTGGTCTACGACGGCCAGTGGTTCTCGCCGCTGAAGAAGTCGCTTGACGCCTTCATCGACGACACCCAGCGCTACGTCAACGGCGACATCCGCATGACCCTGCACGCCGGCAAGGCCACCGTCACCGGCCGTCGCTCGGAGACCGCGCTGTACGACTTCAACCTGGCGACCTACGACGAGGGCGACTCCTTCGACCAGTCCCAGGCCCGCGGCTTCATCGAGCTGTTCGGCATGTCCTCGAAGGTCGCTTCGGCGCGCGATCAGCGCCTGGCCGCAGAGGGCAAGTGAGGCTTCGGCTCTGAGCATCCTGGCTCGTCACGGAGGGCGCGGCGGCCCCTCCTCCCTTGACTGCTTCGCTTGACGTCTGCGGGAGGAGGGGCCGCCGCGCCTTCTCCCGTCCGCGACGTGGTCGGCCGGCGTCCGTCGTTTGCGGACCCGTACGCGACTCTCTCCCGACGACGTCGCGAGGAGCCCCGTGTGCAGACCTTCACCGGATGATGCCCTGCACACGCGGCCCCTCGGGAGGCTGCGACGGCCTGCTTCGGTGACGTGAGGCTGCGAGGCGTCGGCGCGGGGGATGGGCGGCGGGCCCCTTCCGCAGACGTCAAGCGAAGCAGTCAAGGAAGGGGCCCACCGCCCATCCCGTACCAAGTGAACGACGAACCCACACACCTCCAGCCCTAAGCTGGGACCAGTAGACGGAAGCGATCGAGGAGCAGCACCAGTGGCAGAGCACGTCAAGCACGGGACCAACGAGGGCGCGCTGTGGGGAGGCCGCTTCGCCGGCGGACCGGATCAGGCCCTGGCGGCGCTGTCCAAGTCGACGCAGTTCGACTGGCGCCTGGCCCCGTACGACATCGCCGGCTCCCGCGCCCACGCCCGCGTGCTGCACGCCGTGGACCTGCTCACCGACGACGAGCTCGTCGGCATGATCGAGGCCCTCGATCAGCTCGAGGCCGACGTCCGCTCGGGCGACTACCTGCCGGCGGAGTCGGACGAGGACGTGCACGGCTCCCTGGAGCGCGGGCTGATCGAGCGCGCCGGCCCGGAGCTGGGCGGCAAGCTGCGTGCGGGCCGCTCGCGCAACGACCAGATCGCCACCGAGGGCCGCATGTACCTGCGCGATCACGCCTCGATCATTGCCAAGGAGCTGCTGGACGTGGTCCGCGCCCTGATCCAGCAGGCTGAGGCGCACCCGTTCGCCCCCATGCCCGGGCGCACGCACCTGCAGCACGCCCAGCCGATCCTGCTTTCGCACCACCTGCTGGCCCATGCCTGGGCCATGGTCCGCGACGTCGAGCGCTTCGCGGACTGGGACCGCCGCGCGGCCGTCTCCCCGTACGGCTCCGGCGCTCTCGCCGGGTCCACGCTCGGGCTGGACCCGAACGCCGTGGCCCAGGAGCTCGGCTTCGACTCCGCAGTCCACAACTCGATCGACGGCACCGCCTCGCGCGACGTCTACGCCGAGTTCGCCTGGATCTGCGCCATGCTCTCGGTCGACGTCTCCCGCATCTCGGAGGAGATCACCACCTGGGCCACCAAGGAGTTCTCCTTCGTGACCCTGCACGACTCGTTCTCCACGGGCTCGTCGATCATGCCGCAGAAGAAGAACCCGGACGTGGCGGAGCTCGCCCGCGGCAAGGCGGGGCGCCTGATCGGCGATCTCACGGGCCTGCTGGCCACGCTCAAGGCCCTGCCGCTGGCCTACAACCGCGACCTCCAGGAGGACAAGGAGCCGGTCTTCGACGCCATCGATCAGCTCGAGGTCCTGCTGCCGGCCGTCTCCGGGATGGTCGCCACGCTGAGCTTCCACACCGAGCGCATGGCCGAGCTGGCACCGCGCGGATTCGCGCTGGCCACGGACATCGCCGAGTGGCTGGTCCGCCAGGGCGTGCCCTTCCGCGACGCCCACGAGATCTCCGGCGACGCCGTGCGGGTCTGCGAGCAGCGCGACATCGAGCTGTGGGACATCACCGACGAGGACTTCGCTGCCATCGACGAGCGCCTCACCCCGCAGGTGCGCGAGGTCCTGACGCTGGAGGGCTCCCTGCGCTCGCGGTCCTCGCAGGGCGGCACCGGTCCCGACGCCGTCGCCGCTCAGCTGGCGGCGCTGAAGGAGCGCCTGGCGGCTCTGGAGGCCTTCGAGAACCGCGCACCCGTCGTCCAGGCCTGAGCGGACGGATGCACGAGAGCGCAACAGCTGATCTGGACCCTCAGCTGCTCGAGCTGCTGCAGCGCCCGGCCCCGGAGGCCGCGCCGCTGCTGCTGGGGTGCCTGCTCACCACCATCACCCCGCAGGGCCGCGTGACCGTGCGCCTCACAGAGGTCGAGGCCTACGGCGGGCCCGCGGACACGGATCTGCCGGACCCCGGAGCGCACACCTACAACGGGCGCACCGCGCGCAATGCGTCCATGTTCGGCCCGGCCGGTCACGCCTACGTGTACTTCACCTACGGGCTGCATCATGCGCTGAACCTGGTGTGCCGCCCGCAGGGCATCCCCGGCGGTTGCCTGCTGCGCTCCGGCGAGGTCGTCGAGGGCCAGGAGCTGGCCGTGGCCCGTCGCAGCGCCCGGCGGGCCTCGGAGCCCGCGGCGGTCTCCCTGGCCCGTGGCCCGGGCAACCTCGCCCAGGCCCTGGGGCTCGGCCTGCAGGACGACGGCGCGCCCCTGCGCGGCCGCGCGCACGAAGACGGCGGCCGGCACCTGGTGCTCGCACCGGGGAGCCCTCCGCGGACGATCGTGACGACCCCGCGCACAGGGGTCTCGGGGGAGGGCGGCACGGAGCGGTTCCCGTGGCGCTTCGCCGCCCAGGGCGATCCCACGGTCTCCCCGTACCGTCGTGCGACGCCCAAGAAGCGGCGCACCCGCGGCGGTGGCACTAGCATGGCCGGGTGACTCAGCCCAGCCCTGCTCCCGTGCCCGCCCCGCGACCCGAATCGGTCGAGGAGATGATCGACCGGCTGTGCGCAAAGATCCCGGACTACCCCGAGCCCGGGGTCCTCTTCCGGGATCTGACGCCGCTGTTCGCCGACGGGGCCGCCTTCGCCCGCGCCGTGGACGCCCTGGGTGAGGCCTTCCGGGGGCAGTTCGAGTACGTGGCGGGCATCGAGGCGCGCGGCTTCCTGCTGGCCGGTGCGGTCTCGCGCGCCACGGGCGCCGGCGTGATCCCCATCCGCAAGGAGGGCAAGCTGCCCCGGGAGACCTACCGGGAGAGCTACCAGCTCGAGTACGGCTCGGCCGTGCTGGAGATCCACACCGACGACGTCGCCCGCGGTTCCCGCGTGCTCGTGGTCGACGACATCCTGGCCACCGGCGGCACGCTCGAGGCGAGTGCCAAGCTGCTGCACCGCGCGGGGCTGCACATCGCGGGCTTCGGGCTGCTGATGGAGCTGACCGACCAGCGCGGCCGAGGCAAGCTGGGCGGGCACCGCACCCGGGCCCTGTATCGCGTCTGAGAGCCGGGAGGTCCCGCCGCGATCCGCTGAGGGCGGACGACATGAAGCGCTGCGGGCAACCTCCTGTTCATGCCCGGGGGATTAGCATGACTGGTTGCCCGATCGCGGCTGATCGGGGAGGCGGACGTTTCAAGGAGCACGAGCACATGACGGATGTCGCCAGGAGCAGCGGTGCTGAGACCGGCCTGCCCGACGACCGCGGGCAGGGCCACGGCAGCGCACTGGACGAGCAGCTGGAGATCGAGCAGCGCTACGTCACGGGGCTCTACGACCGCCTGGACGAGCTGCGACGCGAGAAGGCCGATGAGCTGGCGCGCGTGCGCCGCACGGACATGGGCACGGGACATCAGTCCCGCTCGGAGCGCGATGCCTTCGCCACCCACTACGAGGATCGGCTCGCCCAGCTCGAGGCCGTCGACAAGCGGCTGGCCTTCGGACGCCTGGACACCACCGAGACCGGAGAGGCCTCCACGCGCTACATCGGGCGCATCGGCCTGGCCACGGAGGACCACCGACGCCTCCTGGTGGATTGGCGCGCCCGCGAGGCCGCGGCGTTCTACCAGGCCACGGGCCGCAGCCCCATGGGCGTGCGCCGTCGTCGCCACCTGATCCTCGACGGACGACATGTCTCGGCGATCGAGGACGACGTCCTGGACCCCGAGCTGCTCGACGATGAGTCCGTCCTGCAGGGTGAAGGCGCTCTGCTGGCGGCGCTGAACTCCAAGCGCACGGGTCGCATGACGGACATTGTCGCCACGATCCAGGCCGAGCAGGACAGGATCATCCGGGCCCCTCTGCAGGGCGTGCGCGTGGTCCAGGGCGGTCCGGGCACCGGCAAGACCGCGGTCGCCCTGCACCGCGCGGCGTTCCTGCTCTACGAGCACCGGGAGCGGCTGCGCAAGTCAGGGGTGCTGCTCGTCGGGCCGTCGTCGTCGTTCCTGTGGTACATCGACCGCGTGCTGCCCTCTCTGGGCGAGACGGGCGTGGTGATGTCGTCGCTGGCCGATCTGTTCCCCGGGATCCACGGCGCGCCGGAGCGCGACCGCGAGGTCGCCGGTCTCAAGGCAGGCCTGGAGATGGTCGACGTCATCAAGCAGGCGGTCAAGGACCGGCAGAAGCTGCCCGAGCGCGACCTCGTGCTCACCGTGGACTCGCACCGCGTGGTGCTGACCCGGCAGCTCGCCCGACGGGCCCGGGAGAAGGCCAGGGGCACGGGCAAGCCGCACAACGAGGCCCGCGCGACCTTCGTGAAGATCATCCTGCGCGAGCTCGCCGAGAAGCTGGGGGAGGAGCTCGACGCCTCCTCCGGCAACGCGATCGATCGCTCCTACCTGGTGGAGGACCTGCGCCAGGCCCCCGAGGTGCGCCGGGCCGTGAACCTGCTGTGGCTACCGCTGTCGGCCGAGACGCTGGTGCGCCAGCTCTTTGCCAAGCGGCGCTACCTCGACTCGGCCTTCCGCCACCTGAGCCCCGCCCAGCGGGACCAGCTCGAGCGCCCGGCCGCCGCTGCGCTGACCGTCTCGGACGTCCCGCTGCTGGACGAGGCCGCCGAGCGCCTGGGCACCCTCGAGGACGCCGGCGTGCGGATCCGCACCGGTGAGGCGGAGCGCGCCAAGGCCACCGAGATGGCCGAGCGGGCGCTCTACAACATGAGCCAGGCCCTCGAGGACGTCGGGGTCGACGGCGTGGTGAGCGCCAGCGACCTCACGGAGTTCAACGAGGAGCAGGAGCACCGGATGACCGCGGCCGAGGCCGCGACCTCCGATCGGACCTGGGCCTACGGGCACGTCGTGGTGGATGAGGCGCAGGAGCTGACGCCCATGCAGTGGCGGGTGCTCATGCGCCGATGCCCCATGAAGTCGTTCACGGTGGTCGGCGATATCGCCCAGGCCGGCTCGGCCTCGGCCGCCGCCTCCTGGGGCGAGGCCCTGGCGCCCTTCGTGGGGGAGCGTCTCAGCCTGGAGGAGCTCACGGTCAACTACCGCACGCCTGAGGCAGTGGCCTCGGTCGCCGCGGCCGTCGCCCGCGCCGCCGGTCAGGACGTGGCCGCTCCGCGAGCGGTGCGCGAGGGGGAGCCGCCGATCATCGCGCAGCTGCCCGCTCAGGCCGACGACGCCGCGATCATGCGCGCGATCGACGACCAGCTCGAGGAGGAGCTCGAGGTCGTCCAGGGCGGTCTCGTGGCCGTCATCGCCCCGGAGGAGCGCGTGCGCGGCATCGGCCGGCATCTCTCCGAGCGCCTGCCCGGCAGGGTGGGCGCGGGTGTGCGCCGGCTGGAGCACCAGGTCGTCGTGCTGTCCACGTGGGATGCCAAGGGCCTGGAGTTCGACTCCGTGGTCCTCGTGCAGCCGCAGGAGATCATCGACGAGTACCGCGGCGTCGGATCCCTGTACGTGGCCATGACCCGTCCCACCCAGAGGCTGCGCACCGTCTCGGCCGGCCCGCTGCCCGCCGGCTACGACGGCGTCCGCGCCTGAAACCCCTTCCGCTTCCGCAACCCGAGAGGTACCCCGACGTGATCCCGACACCCACCACCGCGATCGATCTGGCGGCCCAGCACAACGACCCCGACTTCCCGGGCATCTGGGAGGAGCTGAACTGGCGCGGGCTCGTGCACGTGTCCACGGACCAGGCGGCCCTCCAGGAGCTGCTGGACGGGGAGCCGATCACGTTCTACTGCGGCTTCGACCCCACGGCGGCCTCGCTGCACCTGGGGCACCTGGTGCAGCTGCTGACCATGCGCCGGCTGCAGCTGGCGGGGCACCGTCCGCTGGGGCTCGTCGGCGGCTCGACCGGACTGATCGGCGATCCCCGCCAGACCTCGGAGCGGGTGCTGAACACCCGCGAGGTCGTGGAGCAGTGGGTCGGGCAGCTGCGCGAGCAGATCGAGCGCTTCCTGTCCTTCGACGGCGACAGCGCCGCTCGCATGGTCAACAACATGGACTGGACCGGCGAGATGTCGGCGATCGACTTCCTGCGCGACATCGGCAAGCACTTCCGCGTGGGCACCATGATCAAGAAGGAGATCGTGGCCAAGCGGCTGAACTCGGAGGAGGGCATCTCCTACACCGAGTTCAGCTACCAGATCCTGCAGGGCATGGACTTCCTGAACCTGCACCGCGAGTACGGCTGCATGCTGCAGACCGGCGGCTCGGATCAGTGGGGCAACCTGACCTCGGGCACGGAGCTGGTGCGCAAGGTCGAGGGGACCGCGGTCCAGGCCATCGGCACACCGCTGATCACCAACTCGGACGGCACCAAGTTCGGCAAGTCCGAGGGCAACGCCATCTGGCTGGACCCCGAGCTGACCTCGCCGTACGCCTTCTACCAGTTCTGGCTCAACACCGCCGACGCCGATGTGCTCGACCGCCTCAAGGTCTTCACCTTCCGCACCAGCCAGGAGATCGCCGAGTTCGAGCGCAAGGTCGCCGAGGAGCCCTTCCGCCGAGAGGCGCAGAAGCAGCTCGCGTGGGATGTCACCGTGCTGGTGCACGGGGCCCAGGCCACCGAGCAGGCGATCGCGGCCTCCGAGGCCGTGTTCGGCAAGGGGGACCTCGGCGCTCTGGACGAGCAGACCCTGGCCGCGGTGATCGGGGAGCTCCCCTCGGCGACCGTGGGTGCTGAGGATCGAGCGCTGATCGACCTGCTCGTGGCCACGGGGCTGTCGACCACCCGCTCCGAGGCGCGACGCACCCTCCAGGAGGGCGGCGTCTCCGTGAACAACCAGAAGGTGCAGGGCATCGAGGCTCAGTTAGAGGACGAGCAGCTGCTGCACGGCCGGTACGCCCTGCTCAAGCGCGGCAAGAAGAACATGGCGGGAGTCGTGTTGGGGGAGTGACCCGAATGGCACCTTCATGCGGGTGCGCGTTCTTGCGGGTGCGCGCCTGACTCGGCCCCCGAGCCCCGCGGCTGTCTGCCGCGGGGCTCGGGGGCCTCGTCGTGGTCCTCGGCCGGCGGATGAGGGCTTCCTGTGGGGTGCAGCACAAATGGCCCAGATGGTTTGCGGGCGTGCTGAGCGGTGTGTAGTGTTCTTCTCTGTCGCCGCGAGCGGCCCGCCGGTTCGAACCGGTGCGGCGCAGCGGCAGGATCACCGATCCGGATGATCCTGCGTCGACACAACCATTGAACGGCTCGATCGAGCAGATCGCTTCGCCCTGCACTGCGTGGGCGTGGGGGATCGGATCGAAGGGGCCGGGTTGTGAAGAGCGGGTGAAGCGAGTAAGATTATCTGGCCGCACAACGGTGAACGAGAGATGAACGAAGGTTCGGGTCTCGTGAACTGCGGCGGCTGAAGGACCTGATCTTCGCGGGCCTGGTGAGACGGGCTGGTTGATCGTCTGTTGTTTGAGAACTCGATAGTGTGCCAAATTGTCTGCTGATACCAGTTCAAGCAATTTTTTGTTTGGTTGGATCAGTTGATGCGTCAGTGCGTCTCGTTCCCGTGACGTGCTGTCGATTATTATTTTGATTCCAGCCAGGTATGGTTTTTCGTTTTTCAACGGAGAGTTTGATCCTGGCTCAGGACGAACGCTGGCGGCGTGCTTAACACATGCAAGTCGAACGCTGAAGCACCAGCTTGCTGGTGTGGATGAGTGGCGAACGGGTGAGTAATACGTGAGTAACCTGCCCTTGACTCTGGGATAAGCCCGGGAAACTGGGTCTAATACTGGATGCTACATGTCACCGCATGGTGGTGTGTGGAAAGGGTTTACTGGTCTTGGATGGGCTCACGGCCTATCAGCTTGTTGGTGAGGTAATGGCTCACCAAGGCGACGACGGGTAGCCGGCCTGAGAGGGTGACCGGCCACACTGGGACTGAGACACGGCCCAGACTCCTACGGGAGGCAGCAGTGGGGAATATTGCACAATGGGCGAAAGCCTGATGCAGCGACGCCGCGTGAGGGATGACGGCCTTCGGGTTGTAAACCTCTTTCAGCAGGGAAGAAGCCACAAGTGACGGTACCTGCAGAAGAAGCGCCGGCTAACTACGTGCCAGCAGCCGCGGTAATACGTAGGGCGCAAGCGTTGTCCGGAATTATTGGGCGTAAAGAGCTCGTAGGCGGTTTGTCGCGTCTGCTGTGAAAGCCCGGGGCTTAACCCCGGGTGTGCAGTGGGTACGGGCAGACTAGAGTGCAGTAGGGGAGACTGGAATTCCTGGTGTAGCGGTGGAATGCGCAGATATCAGGAGGAACACCGATGGCGAAGGCAGGTCTCTGGGCTGTTACTGACGCTGAGGAGCGAAAGCATGGGGAGCGAACAGGATTAGATACCCTGGTAGTCCATGCCGTAAACGTTGGGCACTAGGTGTGGGGGACATTCCACGTTTTCCGCGCCGTAGCTAACGCATTAAGTGCCCCGCCTGGGGAGTACGGCCGCAAGGCTAAAACTCAAAGGAATTGACGGGGGCCCGCACAAGCGGCGGAGCATGCGGATTAATTCGATGCAACGCGAAGAACCTTACCAAGGCTTGACATATACCGGATCGTTCCAGAGATGGTTCTTCCCCTTTGGGGTCGGTATACAGGTGGTGCATGGTTGTCGTCAGCTCGTGTCGTGAGATGTTGGGTTAAGTCCCGCAACGAGCGCAACCCTCGTTCCATGTTGCCAGCACGTGATGGTGGGGACTCATGGGAGACTGCCGGGGTCAACTCGGAGGAAGGTGGGGATGACGTCAAATCATCATGCCCCTTATGTCTTGGGCTTCACGCATGCTACAATGGCCGGTACAAAGGGTTGCGATACTGTGAGGTGGAGCTAATCCCAAAAAGCCGGTCTCAGTTCGGATTGAGGTCTGCAACTCGACCTCATGAAGTCGGAGTCGCTAGTAATCGCAGATCAGCAACGCTGCGGTGAATACGTTCCCGGGCCTTGTACACACCGCCCGTCAAGTCACGAAAGTCGGTAACACCCGAAGCCGGTGGCCCAACCCTTGTGGAGGGAGCCGTCGAAGGTGGGACTGGCGATTGGGACTAAGTCGTAACAAGGTAGCCGTACCGGAAGGTGCGGCTGGATCACCTCCTTTCTAAGGAGCTTCATTCTGGTCGCCGTGTGGCGGCCCGCCCGCACACCGCTTACTTGGTGTGGGGGTTGTTTTGGTGAGACCCGCTGCACCTGGCCCGTTTCGAGGGCCCGGTGGTGGGTTCGTGCTCATGGGTGGAATATCAGCGGACGAGGCAGCCGGTGCGACCTTCGGGTTGTGGTGGGTGTCTGATCACTGTCTGGTGTCTGCGTGCTTGCTTGGTGCGTGGGTGCTGTTGACGGTTGGTGGTTTGGTGCACTGTCGGGTCCTGGAACAACAGGCCCCGTCACCGTGGTCCCTGTGCCTTTGTGGGTGGGGGTGTGGTGGTTGGGTGTGTGTTCTGTGGCTTGCTTCAGGTAGTTGCGCACGGTGTGTGTGGTGAGGGGGGCGGCTGGTGTTGTTTGAGAACTGTATAGTGGACGCGAGCATCTTATTCTTTATGTGAGAATATTTTTGTGTGTCTGTTTGAAGATTACTAAGGGCGCACGGTGGATGCCTTGGCATCAGGAGCCGATGAAGGACGTGGCAATCTGCGATATGCCTCGGGGAGCCGATAA